>JAHIJO010000034.1 GCA_018898455.1 Verrucomicrobiota bacterium
ACTCCCAGCCCGCCCTCCAAAAATAGCCGGCGTGGGGAACCATTACCAAGCGTGGAAACAAGAGCAAAAACGGAGGTGGACATACAAGAAACTATCTCTTATTTTAACCGGAAAACTGTCCAACCAATGGGGGGAAGCTCATCAATAACTGGTTCCACGACAACGTTCAGAAGCTGAGCGGCCCCGGCAAGGATGCCCCGGATAGCGACTGTGGCGGTCTCATCGACTTGGAAATCAACAAAGGCATTGGGCTCTTTGACGGCAATCTCATCGAGAATTCCACGGTGAACTATCTCTCGATGTCCTATGGACTTGGGGCGACCGTGGCGAATAATGTTTATCGGAATCTCGGCTACGTCCCGGGAACAGTGCTCTTCCGACAAAAGGCCGGCACTAAAGGAACCTTCATCAGAAATAACTTCTTCGACAATACCGGCAACAAAGAACGTTCAGACCCTGTAGTTGTAATCGGCTACTACGCCACCGGCGCCCAGGAATGGGGCGAGGTCAGCGGCAACATCATCCGTGGTTTCAACTACTGCGCGATAGCTGTTAGCCGGAACGGACCTGGCGTCATCACCGGCACCAAGGCGAGGATTCTGGAAAATATGCTCTTCGCCAACAGCCAGGGGATTCAATTTAACGATAGCGCCTACCACGGCAGCGGCTGGCCCATTGATGTTGTGCTGAAGGATAATTGCATCTTCAAAAGCGGCTCCGGCATTGTCGGCCAGGCCGTTAACATGGTCCGGTCCGGTAACTTCGTGGACGGGAAGTTCGTGGATGACGTTCCGACAGACCTCGATAAGAACTTCCTACGCGTCGCCCTGGCGCCGGCGGCGGTCTGGCACAAAGGCAGAATACAGACGATTACCGTGGCTGTAGTCGGACTGAAGCCGTTGACCAAGGTTGAAATCAAAGTAAGCGATCCCGACGGCCGGGAGATAAAGGAGTCAGTTTCAAAAGTCCTTTTCAAAACGGTCGTGACGGAGCACGACCCTCAACAGCGCCAAAAATTGTCCATTTTCAGGGGATGGAGGGACATACTCGATCGTGTTGGCAGGATTTTTGAAACTGACTCAAAGGCCAATCTGCAGGAAGTAAAAGAGACGGAATATGCCCATGACTACCTTGTCGAAATAAGCACTGCCCAGTGCAAGGTCGGCAAGGGCACGATCACGATCTCGGGTCAGGACGCCGACGGGAAGACCTGTCAGGTGACTAAAGAGTTTGAGATCAGGAAAATGCCGTTTTAAATCGAATGCAAGGAGAACTGTGCCATGATGAGATGTTGGATTTTCGTGTTCCTGCTGGCCGGGGTCGGCTTGCGCGAGATCCCGGCCCAGGAGAAGGCGGCTCCGCCGCCGTCGGCCGCGTCGGCGCCGCAGGTGACAGCCCGGATTGAATTTCTGTCTCCCGCACCCTTCTTGACGCCACTGCCTGGCGGTGAAAAGGGCAGCAAGCCGGGCATAGTAATCAGCGGCGGGACAGCCAACTCCGCGGACATCGCCGCGGCAATCCAGGACCCGAACAAATTCAAGAAAGAAGGGGACAACGTAACCCTTCTTGCCTATCTCCTGGTGAAGCGAGGCGCGGCACTGAAGATAGCGAACGAAAAGTGGGTCTTCGGGGATAGCTGTACCCTCCAGGTGCAGGGCGCACTCCAGATAGATAGAAGTGAAATAACTTCCTCGAATCAAGCCGCGGGCCATCGGGGGAGAATACAGATACCTCATAACTATGCCGGCTGGGCGCTAAAGATTACCGATTCCAAGATATCCTACATGGACGGGGTGGGAAGCATAATCGGCTCCGCCGGCGCCCCAAAGGAGCCCGCCGTCTTCGCCGGCAACGAGGTTGTACATTGCGGTAACACGCCCATGTTTGGGAGCTATGTCATTAATAACTGGTTCCACGACAATTTCCAAAGCGACGGAAACGGTCTCCTGGATACCGGAGGTCTGTTCGATGGGAATCTCATTGAAAACTGTGCCGTGAATTATCTATCCATCTCATGGGGAGGCGGAGCAACGATCGCCAACAACATCTACCGCAATCTCGGCGCGATCCCAGGCGGTGTAGCATTCCGTCAGAAGGAGGGAGAGAAAGGCTCCTTTGTGCGGAACAATCTCTTTCATGATGGGAAAGTGCAATTGGAGAGCTACCCCCCCGCCATGTGGCAGGGTAAACATGGTGCATGCACCGAAGCCAACCCCGCGATTGGCTATGCCGGCTCTACCGCTAAGGAGTGGGGGGAGGTCAGCGGCAATATCATCCACCATTGGCAGGGGGTTTCTCTGGGCGTCTCGGGAAACGGCTACATGGGCAGGCGCGACGTCAAGTGCCGGATCTTGGACAACTTCTTTTTCCGCAATTCCAAGGGCATTAACCTGAGCCAAGCCAAGAATTTCAAGGCTGAGGGCTCGGGACCCATTGACGTGGTAATAAGGGGTAACAGTTTCTTTGACAGCGGAGCTGCCATCAGCGGCAAGGGGGAGAAGCTCGTGTGTGGCGGCAACTTCGTGGACGGCAAGTTCGTGGACGACGCCCCTGCCGACCTCGATAAAAACTTCCTTCGTATCGCCCTGGCGCCCGCGGCGGTCTGGCACCAAGGCAGAATACAGACGATTACGGTGGCCGTAGTCGGGCTGAAGCCGTTGAAGAAGGTTGAAATCAAAGTAAGCGATCCCGACGGCCGGGAGATAAAGGCCAATCTGCAGGAAGTAAAAGAGACGGAATATGCCCATGACTACCTTGGCGAAATAAGCACTGCCCAGTGCAAGGTGGGCAAGGGCACGATCACGATCTCGGGTCAGGACGCCGACGGGAAGACCTGTCAGGTGACTAAAGAGTTTGAGATCAGGAAAATGCCGTTTTAGGTGAAATGCAAGGAGGAAGGTACCATGATGAGATGGGGCGTCATGGGTGCATCTGTTTTCAAGTCCGACTGCGCGGCTGGCAAGGGGGTCGATGACATTTCGGTTCCTCAGACAAAGGTTGGGATATACAGTGGGGACGAAGGAGGCGGCAAGACCCTCGGGGGGCGCGAGATCGGCCGCGCCCTCAGGGGCGTTCCGAACCTCCATCTGACTTCTGTTGCCGATCTGTCCGAAGAGTCTCTCGGAACCACAGACGTGCTGATAGTTCCGACCATAGAGAAGCTACCCAAAAACGTCCAGATCACTGCATGGAGGGGGCTCCTGGTCAAGTACGTCGCCGCCGGCGGGCGGATCATGTTCTTCTGTGGAAGTCCCGGATCGGCCGAGGTATTCAAGGGACTATTTTCCAGCGTAGCCGATGTTCTCTACGGGGCCGGTCTGCCTGCCTACGGCAAACAGGCAGGCAGCAAGGAGGTCAGGGCGATTCCGGAATACGCAATCAACGAGGGCGTCAACGTATTCAAACCACGCTCGGGGACGATTTTCAATCTCTGGCGGGGCCGCCCGGACGGCATGACGTTCCTGCACAATGACGATTTCTTTCCGGCCGGGGTCATGGGGCTGTGCGGAAAGGGCAAGGTTCTGGTGTTTGGTTTCGCCCTGGGCGCTGGACCGGAAGGGCAGGATGTTGCCTTGGGCGACCAGGAGCAAAGGATTCTGTTGAACGGGGTGAGGTGGCTGGCCTCCCAGGAATCCTGTCCGCAGGTCAAGTACTTCCTCCCTGCCCGGCGGTTGAAGCCGTTGAGCGAAGCGGAATCGGCCGTCGTCGGACCAACCGACCAGGCGCCCACGGTCTCGGTCGGCGTGGGGAAGATTGACATCACGCCGCGGCGCGAGGATGGCAGCTTTCTGCCGACTACGATGCGCGGTTTCGGGGCGCGCAAGGGGAATTCGGAAGGGATCCTGGATGGGGGCATCTGGGCCCGCGTGCTGGTGATCGACGATGGGACGCAAAAGATCGCGATTGTCAGCTGCGATATGATCTACCCTCCTCCGGAAGATTATCTGGATCAGATTCGCGCCTTGGTCATGCCCAAGACGGGCATCCAGCACGTCATCTTCGCCGCCTCGCACACGCACTCGGGGCCGGGCGAAACCAGCATCCCCCGGGTCGTGCCTCTGATCGGCGAGGGCATCATTCAAGCCTGCAAGAACATGCGCCCGGCGCGGCTCGGGTGCGGATCGAGGATGGTCTATGGGATCGGAAACAACCGGCGCTTTCTCCATCGCAATGAAGAGGGGGAGGTCTATGTGCGCAACTACTTCAATCCGGCTCTTAATGTCGACGCTCCGATGGACCCCGAATGCGGGGTGGTCAGGATCGAGGACTGCGAGCGAAACGTTCTGGCGGTCCTGGTCAATTTCACTTGCCATTCCTCGATGCTTCCCGTGGAGAATCACCTGATCTCGGGCGATTTTACCGGGATGGCGATGAACGACGTGGAAAAGGCTCTCGGATCGAGCGCGATTGCCTTGTTCCTCCAGGGCGCCGAGGGGGACATCGGCGGATCGCTTGAGAAGTCCCTCGAAAACGCCCGGATTCTTGCCGCGCGCCTCTCGGAATCGGCGCTTGACATCCTCCGACACACCGATGTCACGGGGAACGTGCGCCTTGGATTTGTCGAAAGCGATGTCAAGTGGCCGGGGAAAGGCGGAGGTGCACCGACCCCCATGAAGCTGCGATGCCTCGCGCTCAATGAAAATGTCCTGGTGTTTCTGGCGGGGGAGGTCTTTGTGGAGATCGGCCTGAAGATCAAGTTCGCCTCGCCGTTCGATCGCACGTTTGTGATCGGCGTCACGGATGCATCTCCCCGGAAGTACTTCCCGGCGCGCCGGGCTTTCGTTCTTGGTGGGTATGAAGTCGGGACCACATACGCGCCTGAAGACGAGGGGACGCTCGAACGGCGGGTCGGCGAACTGCTCGGCGGGGTGCGGGCTCGATAGCTTGATAGCAGCGCATCGGTTCCAAATTACGAATTCTTCGAGTTCCTGAAGTGGTGAATGGAGGCTGTTCGAGTGTGGAAAAAGCCTTGGGCGTCTCAAAGGGTCAAAAAAGATTCTTCGCGACGCTATTTTAGTTGACTTATTTTAACCAGTATATATACTGGTGATCATGAAAACAACAAAAGCCATTAAAAACCGGTTTGACCAGAAGCGTGCGGCCCAGTTGAAGCAACTGTCTAAAATTGGCCCTTTTGTGGAGGGATCCCTTGTCGGGGTGCAGCACCCCTCCTGCAAGCATGTCGCTTGGCGTTTAACCTTCAAGGTGAAGGGCAAGACCCGAACGGTCTATGTGCCGGTTGACATGGTCCGGGAAATCAAAGAATGGACAAGAGAATACCGTCGGTTGAAAACGCTGATCCGCAGGGTCACTCGCAACGGTCTGGCGCTGATCCACGGCCATGTCGCCGCCCGGCGGGCCGCAAGCCGGGCCCAGCGCCTGAGCATGAAAGCATTGGCCGGCAACTGTTCGCGGTCGTCCGCCATTGCTTCCCGGAAATGAATAGCTGGCTTGACGCATTGACGGACCCCCGCTGCCAGCGTCTAAAGAAAGCGAGTTCGCGTTCGTTGAACATCTGGATAGCGGACCGAGCTGCGAATACGTCGTGCTGGTAACCAACGACCATCTGCCTATCGTCGCGCTGGCCCAACTTTACCGGGATCGAGCAGATTGTGAGAACGTATTCGATGAGATCAAGAACCAGTGGGGGTGGGCTGGCTTTGTTACCCGCGCCATCCATCGTTGCCGCATCACAGCTCGGCTGATCGCCTTGATCTACAACTGGTGGAACGTCTTCACTCGTCTGGCACGACCGGGCCAGCACATGGAGGCGATCACCTCCCGCCCCTCGCACTCATCGCCAGTATCGCGGGGCTGATCCGGCACGCCGTGATGCTTCACCCGCTTGCGAAATTCAGTGAACGTAACCGTAGTCATTCAGCGCTCCCTTGTTTGATGAGAAAATCCACTATCACAGGGTAATGATCCGAGCCAACCGAAGGTCCTGCCTGCTTCTTGAAAATGGCAATCTGCGGTGAGTGAAGGCAATGGTCGATGGGAATGAGGAGCAGGGGGCTGAACGTGGGCCATGTTGGCTGTACGCCTCGCCCCTGAGCGCTGTCCTGCAACCCTGATTCACGGAGCAGGCGCCTGAAATGCGAACTCCAAGGTGAGACATTCAAGTCTCCCAACAACAGAACTGGCGAAGTTGTCTTCACGGGGTTCAACTTGTGAATGGCTGTAATTGGCCAAGACCGGACTCAGTTCCGACAACCATTTCGTGTTGACCTCTTCGATCACGATGATGTCGGGATTGAATCGGCGCAGCGCAGCGGCGACGCTTGCCGCCTTGCCAGACTTGGTATTCACATTGATCAGCATTGCCCGAATGGGGGGCTCTCCAGATGAAGGTTGCGGTGTGCTTCCCAGGTAGAGCGGAAAAATAACCCCAAGGTTCAGCGTGGCCAGGGCGCCAAAAAAGGACGCCGCTCTGCGCCGGCGCGGAATCAGAAGGAACAAGGCCACGCCGCTGAGACCAGTCCCCATGGCCGGATACTGGTTCGGAAGAAGGCGGATTTACAGGCCTTATTATCCATCCTCGCTCTCTTGCTTCAATTCGTTCCAGAGCATGAACGCGCGGCAGCCCGAGAAGGCAATGGCCAGCGCCGCGGCTTCCTCGATCTCCGCCTTGCCGATGCCAATTTTCTTCGCTTTCTCGATATGAATCCGCGAACAGGGAACGCAATGCACGGCCAGCCCCAGCGCGATGGCCAGGAGTTCCTTGGTGACCACATCCAGCGCGCCCGGCGCCATGGCTGTGCTCAGGAAGTCCTGGAATTTCTCCACCGCGCCATCGGCTGACGCTGCGCCATGTGAACAACACGGGGTCTCTTTTTCTTTCCTGGTCATGGGCTCCTCCTGTTTTAGGTTCTTTCCCGTTGTGCGTCCGCTTTTGCCGGAAGTCTTCGGCAATACTCGAATAGCGCCGTTTGATTTTTCGCCGATGGCGCCGACAATTGCCGCATCCCTGACGCCGGCGGCGTGCAGATCCCGGAGCGCGGCCTCCGCCGCGCCGGCAGGAATCGCCATCAGCAGGCCGCCCGATGTCTGCGCGTCAAATAAAACAGCTTTCATCATCTCCGTTACGCCGTCGCCAAACCGGGTGCGGCCCGCGCTGTATTCCGAGTTGCGTTCATTTGCGCCCGAAAACATCCCCCGCGCGACATAGTCCATGACTCCGGGAAGGAGCGGCAGTTGATCGAACCACACCTCGGCCGTGACTCCGCTTTCGATTGCCAGCCGGCAGAGGTGTCCCAGGAATCCGAAGCCGGTCACGTCCGTGCAGGCGGTGGCATGATGGCGAACCATGATTTCCGAAGCCGCCTTGTTCAGCGAGCTCATCGCCGCCGCCGCGGCAGTGATAGACTCCGGTGATGCCTTACCGAGCTGGCCGGCCAGCGCCACGATACCGGTGCCCAGGGGCTTGGTCAGGATCAGCGCGTCGCCCGGCCCGGCTCCGGCGTTGGTCACCACCGCCGATTCGCCGACAATGCCGGTGACCGCCAGGCCGAATTTAATTTCTTCATCGTTGATACTGTGGCCGCCGAGCAGGACAACATTAGCCTCCCCGAGCGCCTCCATGCCGCCGCGGAGAATTTCAGCCATCACGGCATGCGGGAGCGACTCGATCGGAAACCCGATGATAGACAGCGCGGTGATGGGTGTGCCGCCCATGGCATAGACATCGCTGAGCGCGTTACAGGCTGCGATTCTTCCGAACATATGGGGATCGTCCACGCAGGGGGTAAACACATCCACGGTCTGGATCACGGTAACGCCGGAAGCCAGCCGGAAGACGCCGGCATCGTCGGCTGTCGCCATGCCCACTAGGATGCGCGGATCCTTGACAACCGGCAGGCGCGCCAGTACGGCATGCAGGTCCTTCTGTCCTATCTTGCTGGCACAGCCCGCGCTCCGGACGTGCTCGGTCAGCCGCACCGGATTGTCGGGTTGCGTGGCCGGCACCCGCTCTCCGGCGCAGGTGCATACTTTTTTTGCCTTGAAGATGGGGCAGGGACAGGGCTTGCGCGGATCACAGACGCAGTGGCCCAGTTTGATCGAGCGGGCCATCACCCGCTTGCGTTTTTCCATTGAATCCATGCTACTCTTTCAAATACCGGTTATTGCCCACCCGCCGGGTGAGTCCCTGGGAATCCCAGTATTCCAGGAGGGGAATCGCATACTTGCGCGTGGTCTTCAATATATCCTTGAATACGCCGGTCTCAACATATCCATGCCGGGTAAGATGCTCCATCAGTTTGGTTTTCGACTCCGCCAAATGCTCCCTGGATAGGACAACCTTGTCCGAAAGCGCCATCAGCTCGCCGGTCTGTGCCAGGAAATCGAAAACCGGATCAAGCATATTCGCGGGTGCTCCCAACAGTTGCGGCAATTCATCCCGGCGGGGAGACGCAAAGCCCGACTTGTGGTAGATATCACGGATCTTGTTCGCCAATCCGGCCTGTTGCGGTGATAGCTTTGGCATTCGTTCGGGAATTTGGAATCCAGCCGCGTTGGATGTGATCCTGCCCGACTTCAGCAATTGCTCGATGGCCTGGTCAATGAGCAGGCGCTCGGACTTCAGGTCGCGGAACAGGTCCTTCTTGGCAAAACCCATGCTCAGCGGCGCGGCGTCATGGCGGCGGCCCAGCATGACTAGGAATTCATCGCCAACCCCGGTTAACGCGGCGGCGGTCACGTAGCGCTCGCCCGGCAGGGCGGAGGCCTGCCCCTGCTGAACTAGGGCTTGGATTTGTTCGCGGGTGGATTCCAGGCTCAGGCCGGCGGTTTTGGCCAGGTCCTCGATATGTTGAGGAACAGCGCCCCCCTTTTGCAGGGCATAGTTCAGCGCAGAGCCCGGATCGCGGTAGGCTTTTTCGCGTTCCTTCACGGTCTGGACCCAGTTGCCGCGTGAGCGCCGCATCTTGACGGTTTCCTGCGAAATCACATTCCCACCCCCGAGGGTTTGGACGGGGCTCAGCGAGCGCACCACGAAGAAATCGCCGGGGGTGGCCACCACCGGCTTGTCGAGCTGGAACTGGACATATACCTCACTGCCCGGCGCCGGCGGCGTCAGCTCCGGGAGGGCCATATAACCGGTTACCTCGGCCGTGCCGACGTGAAAGCGAATTCCGGATCTGGGCTTTAATGGCCGTACCAGGTTGGGCATGAGCTGGAGATGCGCATCCACAATCGCGGTGGGGGTGAAATAGCCCGCCGTGGCCAGCACCATGCCCCGCTTGACATCGGCGTGCGACAGGTCGCTGAGCCGGAGGGCGACGCACTCGCCGGCTTTGCCCTCAGCCGCATCCGCTCCATAGACCTGCAGGCCGCGCACCTTCTTCTCCCCGGCGCCCGGAAGGAGGTCCAGCGTGTCACCTACCCGGACCGTGCCGCAGCGGGGGATGCCGGAGACTATCGTTCCGATTCCCGGCATGACGAAAGAACTTTCCACATGCATGCGGAAGGCGCCGCTGCTGTCCCGCCGGACAGTCTTGTCTATGGCGGCGACAAATGCTTCATAGAAAGCGTCGAATCCCAGGCCGGTCTTCGGCGACACCGGGACGATTGGGCACCCCTCCAGGAAACTGCCGGCCACGAGCTCGCGGATTTGCCGGGTCATTTCGTCGATGCGTTCTGGAGCTACCAGGTCAATTTTAGTGAGAGCCACCATGCCGGACGCGATTCCCAGCAGGCGGACAATGTGAAAATGCTCCAGCGTTTGCGGCATGATCCCGTCATCGGCCGCGATGACCAGCAGGACGATATCAATTCCCGCCGCGCCGGCGACCATGTTATGGATGAAGCGTTCATGGCCGGGCACGTCCACGATCCCGATCCGACGGTTGTCCGGCAGGCGGCAGGAGGCAAAGCCGAGGTCAATGGTCATGCCGCGGGCTTTCTCTTCCGGCATGGTATCGCAATCACAACCCGTGAGCAGGGTTACCAGCGCGGTCTTGCCGTGGTCAATATGGCCGGCGGTGCCGACGGTCAGTGTAACCGTCTGTTCCGCCGGGGCATTGTTTTGGTTGCAATGCGTTACCGAGGTCTTCATCTGATATTAAACAGGTTTCAAGGTTCGGGGTTCAGGAGATTCATGAAAGGAAGACATAAGCCTATGGTATTTCAGATAAACAATGTCCCAAAAAAACGGCAGGCCCTCTGAAAATGGATGAACATATTACCTGAATATTGCGCGAAAATCGCGCAATATTCACTTTTCGTCAATGCTGACAAGGCATTGGCGAAAAGACGTCGCGTTGGGCGGATAACCCAATGGGTTATCCGCTCAACGCAAGTGGTTAACCCCTTGTAACCC
>JAHIJO010000001.1 GCA_018898455.1 Verrucomicrobiota bacterium
ATGGTTTTTCCCCGGCCAAACCGGCCCGCACCTGTCATGGGTTCAACGTCCTGACCTTATCCATCGCTGGGCCATGGTACCATGGCCCGGTCGCATTTCAACGATAAATTCATTTGTCATCATCACGCCAAATGAATAGACTCTGAATGGATACTGTTCGAATGGGTTTATCAGGGAGTGCCTTATGTACAAGAAAATATTGATTGCCACCGACGGGACCGCGCACAGCGCCTCCGCCATAATCGAAGCCACGGAAATGGCCAGGAAATACGGCAGTGAGATTTATCTCCTCCACGTGCTCAGCCGCATCATTGCCATCGACCCGCTGGGCGGGTCGTCCGTCGTCATCACCCAGCAATTGCACGAATCCACCAGGAAATTCCTGGAAACGTTCAAGGGCATGGCCACCGAGGACGGCGTCATGAAGTTCGAAACCATCGTCCGGCAGGGCGAACTATTCTATCGCACCATTCTGGACGAGGCGGTCAGTCGGCAAGCCGATTTGATCATGATGGGACGAAGGGAATCCAGCCTCATGAAACGCCTGCTGTTTCAAAGCCTGACAACACAACTGTTGTTCTACGCTCCCTGCCCGGTGCTGATCGTTCCACTGGCAGCCCTGATCCAGTGGGAACGCATCATCCTCGCGGTTAACGGGAACCGCGCATCCGCGCCAGCCCTGGCAGAAACTCTCAAGATCGCCAAGACCTATGGAAGCCACGTGACGGCGGCAATCAAGCCGCCCCGGCGGGGCGGCTTGGCCGCTGCCGAAGACGTCAGTCGCAGTCTCAAGACATCGGCCGAGCAGGCCGGAGTGGCCCTGGACACGGTAATCCTGTCCGCCATCGCCGCTGACGAAATAGCACGCCTGGCAAAGGAACGCGATGCGGACATGATCATCACCGGCCAGCCCGACGAAAGTATTCTAAAGCATATCTTTCAGGGCAGTTTCCCGGAACAGATCATTGACAAGTCTCTCTGCTCGGTGCTGGTGGTTCCCGGCGCCGTCTCCCGCGCCGCCGCTAGAACTGAACCGACAATATCTTGAAGTGCGGGCGGCCGGAATATTCATCTGACGACAAGGTGCCGTTTTCGTCCCGATCCAGTGCCCTAAAGGTCTCGTTGACGTTCAGGGACTTGCGGGCAGTTTCTGAAAACTCAAAAATAGTGATTTTAGCGTCCTTGTTTTTATCCATGGCGGCAAAGCGTTCCCGGGCGCCCGGCTGCTTATCCACATCGGCCCATTCCTCCCACGTAATCACCTTGTCGCCATCCTTATCTATTTTGAGAAAGGCTGCCCGGCATACATCTTCGGCCATTTCCACGCAGGTCACCTTGCCATCGGCATTGGTATCCGCCACCTGAAACACCGTTTGCTCCTTGTCCGAAGCTGCTGCCGGAATCTGATCCGGCTCTCCGCCCCAAGCGGGAAGCGCCAGTACAACCATGCCAAATACCATTCTCAACCATGTTCCAATTACCTGCTTCATACGAACTTCTCCTTGTTTACATGAATATGTTTACACAAGGGCTATTGCCGTTCAAGTTGTAAAAACGAAGATCCTCGGAACAGCAGCGGAGACCATTATCCACAAAATGGTTGCCAAATCCACTGCCGGCTTGTATTATTTTTAAGTAATAAGAATTATTGCAAAACTTCTTTCGAGAAATGGCAAGGGAATGGACGGCTCATCAGTCTTGTTAAAACCGTAACAACAAGGAGAACAAAAATGAACAAGTCCCTGCTGGTTGTGGTGCTCATATTGTCGGCGGCTGTTGTATTACTCAGCGGAACTGTTTACCATTTGAGCCAAGGAAAATATCACGGCCAATTCAATCCCGGTTTTGCTCCCGACAATAGAACGAGCGCGAGAATACCCTGCCCCCCGGGACAAGAACGGACTATGCCCGGAAACATGATGCCGATGCCTGATGCGGGAAGACAATTGAAAATGGCGCCGCCAAGCGGTCAGCCTAATTTCATGACCAGACCGAATATGGGCGGCGAACAACAGGGGCAACGACTCCCAGGCGGACAGGGACCGGGTCAACCCAGCGGGCCCGGCATGGGCGGACAACCGGGACAAGGCCAACAATTCGGACAACAACCAGAACCCAATCCAAACCAGGCTGGTTCTCAAGAGCAAATATCCAAAATTGTTCATGAAGCCATGCAGGAAGCTCAAGCCTATTTCATGAGCCAAAACCGCAAACCGGAAAATCAAGAAATGCTGACTAAGGTTCAGGCATTAATGACTCAGAAAATGAACGCTCAGGGAATTTCCCAGGATATCCAGCAAAAAGTATTCAGCGGCTTTAAAGCAGGTCCACCCCAACAGCCTCAATAACCAATAGGGCAAGATTAGCTTGCGTTGTACACGGAGTTCCTCTAGTATTGCTGTGCTCGTTGAGCGAGGTCCACCGTGAGTGGTAGATTGTCCATCGCCCGCATGTTGCTGGTTGGTGCCGATCCGAAACCCGAACAACTCGGGAACAGTCACCCGATTCTCCCTCCATAGCACGAAGGAAAAACAGTATGGGTAACAAACTATACGTCGGCAACCTATCATTCGAGACAACGGAAGGCGATGTAAAAGAACTTTTCGCGCCTTGCGGCTCGGTCATGAGCTGCAATCTCATCATGGACAAATTCACGAACAAGTCCCGCGGCTTTGCTTTCGTGGAAATGAGCAGCCAGGATGAGGCCAACAAGGCGATCGCCGAATTGAACGGCAAGGATTGCAATGGCCGGGCCCTGACGGTCAATGAAGCCAAGCCCCGCGAAGAACGCTCCGGCGGCGGCGGCGGACGTCGCGAGCGCTATTGATCCACTGGCAGGCCTGGTTCCGCAACGGGACCAGGCCTGTTGCCTTTGGCGGCCCCGGTCAAACGGGGCCGCTTTTTTCTGGTGCTGGTGTCACTGATCCTGTCTGCTTACGTAGAGCGGACCGTCAGGTGAAGGACGTCAAAACAATACCAACGACTAAGAGCCCGGCACTGCGCCGGGCGACATGACCACAACCCGCTGTTTCAGCCGCTGTTCAAAGACCGCTTGGATTTCCCGGTCAGTAGCACGGACCGGAAGAGTCTTCAGAGGGGCGCCGGTAACACTATCGCGATAGTATTCCACCGCAGTTCCCCACCGAAAAAGAGACAGCGGTCCCTTGGGGTATTCCTCGATAAAGTCCGAAAGCGGCTTCATCGGGACCAACGTGCCGCACCGAGCAAAGACGGTAATCCGTTCCAGCTCCGCCGTGATGGTCATCGTCTGCCGGCCCGCCAGAATCCTGCCGGTATGGATGTCGGCCCAGTCGCCGGCCGGAAGATAGATCCGGCGCCGTCCCCCGGGTTGGTATAGGGGCGCCACGAGGAAAGCGGATCCCAGCATGTACTGATCATCAATCCTGGCGCACTGCGGATCGTCCGGGAACTCCAGAAACATGCCGCGCATCATGGGCAACCCGCTCCGCACGGTCTCCGCAGCCAGCGCCGCAAGATACGGATTCAGGCGATTTCTCAGTTGCGCATAGTACTTGAAGATCGATACCGCCCGTTTGCTGATGAGCCACGGCTCCCTGTCTTTGCCGAACGGCTGGCAAACCGGATTCCAGAAGGCAAACTGAATGCCCCGGATATACAGCTCCTCTTCCGGCTCACCGCTGAACCCGCCGCCATCGGAGGCCCAGAAGCTGACTCCGGAAAACCCGGCGGAGATGCCGGCACGAATCTGCATCAGAATCGAGGGCCACTGTGATCCCTGATCGCCGGCCCACATCACCGGATATCGCTGGATTCCGGCATAGCCGGACCGGATCCAGATCGGCAGCGGGCGGCCGTACACCGCCCGCTGAAGTTCCGCCACACACCTGGCATAGAGCAGCGGATAGATATTGTGCGCCTCGGATCCCGTGCGGCCATCTGCGAAAAGGCGGCCGGGAGTTACGAAGTACGGTTCATTGGCGCCGTCGGTCTTGAAGCCAACCACGCCCGATTCCAGTATGGGACGCATCTGCTCCTGCCACCATTGGGATGCCTCGGCCCTGGTGAAGTCCAGGATGGCACCACGGTCATTTTTCCACCAGCGGATCAGGGGGATGCTCCCATCCCGGTTCTTGACAAAGACCTCCTTCTTCAACCCGTCCGCCAGGTTCTTGCAGTTCCAGTTTACGACATGGGCACACCACAAATGGAGTTTCAGATTCATGGCCGCTAATTGCCGGATCATGACCGACGCCTGGGAGAAATTGCGATCCCACTGGAAATCACACTCATGGCCGCGTTGCCAGATCGAATCCAGGCGCATAACATCCAGAGGTATTTTTCGTCGCCGGAATTCACTGGCCACCAGCAGCAGATTCCGGGAAGTTTTCCAGTATCCTCCCATCCAGTTGCCAAAGACCCACTCCGGCATCTCAGGCTGGCGCCCGGTCAACCAAGTATAACTCTTCAGACATTGCCGCTGGTCGCCCACGCAGAGGATCAGCTCCACTTCATCTTCGTTTTCCACGTCGATCACCAACTCGCGCGGGTTCTGGCGGCCAACATCGAACTCACAGCGGCGTGTTGTACGGACAAACAGACCATAACCCGAGGAACACCAGTACCAGGGCGTGCGGTAATCATCGGCCCCAAAATGATCGATCCAAGTGTCGATGGATCGGCCCACCGCATTGACCGGCTGGGCACTCATACCGAATCCGTAGATCCGATCACCAGGACGCAACGCCAGAACGAGGCGCGTTCTAAGCCCCGTCTCGGTATCCGGACGGTTCGTAATGTCGGCACCAATCCATCGGGTGCCGTCGCCCATATGGGAGCGCGTTTCGGGATTGGCCTTGCGGACAAACGGAAGCCACTCCGGCGGTCGCAGAAAACGCAGCAGGAGCCGCTGATGATCATCGCTCAAAGTGAGCAGTCCGTTGCGCCGCAGCAGCACCCGGCATACCGTTGATGTCCAGCCGGTCCGACCGGACTGCCTTTTCCACGGCACCGCCAGCCTGGGGAGAGGCGCCACGGCCACCATCTCCTTCTCTTCCGCCCGAAACACGCCATTCATCCGAAAGCGGACCCGGACCATATCCGGCCGAACAAAATGCAGATCGCACGTTAACCCATTGCTCTTCATATCCATCAATTCCGGTTCATTCGGCAACAGATTGGGTACTTAGCAATTCATTCCCATTCTGATAAAATATTTTATTTATCTCAGTTTCTAAACCTATTTCAGTCAAAATTTCCTTTATTTTTTCTATTCTTTCTTTAATAACAGACGGCTTCACATCGCTGCCCCACATAATCTTACTGAAATCCAATGGGGTCCTGTTCTCATTCCATTCCAGAAATACTTTATAGGCAGTAGTACTGGAACAATCCATATAAACATTGGGGTATTTGTTGATCAACTCAAATCCTTTCTTGTATCCCACCATCCCTTCCAAACATCTTATTCCTCCCATATGGGCAAGGATAAAAGTAGTCTCCGGATATAACCGGGCTAATTTTTCTATGTAGATAGGATGGGCATATTTTGCCTCATACTCTTGGCCCTTACCGGATAATAGTTCCCCCATATGAAACAAAACCATTAGTTTCAGTTTATTTATCAATTCAAATACTCCAGAAAACAAAGGGTCATCAGGATAACAGGAATGGAGAGGAGGCATTATCTTTACGGACCGAAATCCTTTATCTACATATTCCTTTATTATTTCCTTACTCTTATTTACTTCGTCCGTATATATATGCACACTGCCAATAAATCTGTCCGGATATTTCTTCACCACTTTTGCCACACATTCATTATTTCCATAATAACACCAGACCTCATTTGGTAGTCCATGCAAAACCGCTTGGACGACTCCGTTTTCTTCCATTGCCTTAACCAGCTCTTCTGCACTGGCATAAATCAGTTCCTCGGTAACTTCATCATCCGCTGTTATCCGTTCTTCTGGAGCAGACAATTTCTGCAGCACTAAATGTTGATGAAAATCTATAATTTCATTCATAATTTATCTCCGTAAAATAATCAAATCACATCAGATTGTCTCGCGCTCGATCCCGCGCCATACCGCGGAAAAAGACCCGGCGCCGGCCGCGTTGACCCGATACCGGTCATGCACCGGTTCCGGGCCATCCAGGCTGACTCCCAGCAGGAAATGATAACGGGCAAAATGCTTCGCCAGCTCGTCCGTGATCAACAGGCCGTTCGTCTGCAAACTGTTTTGTACCGCCACGCCGGGCCGGCCATACCGGCACTGCAGATTGCAGTCCGGCCCCGCCGGCTTAATGAGAAGCGAAAATGGTTTATTAAGCGCCATGACAGTAGTTACCGGACTCCCCACCCGGAACCCGGAAGCGGCAAAAGGCTAATATCCGCTGAGAATCCGGCGCAAGGCGGCCAGAAGCACATCGGTCTGGGGATCGCTGCCGACGGTGATCCGGAGGTAATCGCCAATGCGCGGACCTGAAAAACAGCGCACGAGGATGCGCTGTTCGCAAAGCCGCTGGTACAGCGTCGGAGCCGGCACCTGGGGCGGCTTGACCCATAGGAAATTGGTTTCGGAAGGACACACGGCAAACCCCAGGCTTTCCAGTTCTGACGTCAGCCGCCGGCGGGTTTGCTTTACCAGTGCCACATTGGCCCGCATCGCGTCCTGATCCCGCAATGCCGCCAGGGCAACTTCCTGCGTCAGGCGGTCCAGGTTATAGGAATCCTTGATTTTGAACAGGGCCGCGATCAGCGGCGCCGCGCCCACGGCATATCCCATCCTCAATCCGGCCAACGAGTAGGCTTTGGACAAGGTGCGCAGGACCAGCACATGGTCAAACTCGAGGGCCAGGTTCATGCAGTGTGTGCTGGAAAAATCCACATAGGCCTCATCGATCAGGACGACTCCGCGGAACCGCCGGCAAAAGGCGCGCACGGTATCCGCCGGATACAAAATGCCGGTGGGTGCATTGGGATTGGTTAAAAAGAAAAGCGAACAGGCATAGTCCTCCGGCATCCGCCATTCGAAATGTCCGCCCAATTCCACCGGGCAAACCACCACGTCACGAATGGCAGCCAGCACGGGATACAGGGAATAGGAGGGATTGAAATAGCCGATGCTGCCCGCATCTTCCACAAACACGCGGGTACACAAGGACAGAATTTCATCGGAACCGTTGCCGGCAAAGACCTGTTCCGGGACACACCCATGCAGATCGGCTATGGTCCGGCGCAATGAGCCGCTGACGGGGTCCGGATAGCGCCGGAGCACGTCAAGGTCCATTCCCGCCAGGACGTTCCGGATGCACGGCGACGGCGGATAGGGATTTTCATTGGTATTGAGCTTAACAACCTGAAAATCCGCCGTCTGCTCACCGGGAACATATCCGGTCATGGCGCTGACCGACTTTTTGATATAGGTATTCACGGATTAAACCGCACGCGGGCCGACCGGGCATGCGCATCCAGTCCTTCCACCCGGCCAAAGGCTTCAACGATATGGAGAACATCTTTCAAATCAGCGCGGGTATAGGCAATAATGCTGGAGCGCTTGCGAAAATCATCAGCGGTCAGGCCGGAAAACATGGCCGCGGTGCCGCCGGTTGGAAGGACATGGCTCGGCCCGGCCGCAAAATCACCCACGCATTCCGGTGTGCAAGGTCCCACGAAGATCGCACCGGCGTTTCTGACTTTCTTCAACCAAATACGGGGTTCACACACGATGATTTCCAGATGCTCCGGCGCAAACAAATTACACAACTCCATGCCGGCATCAAGATGGTTCACCACAACGATTAATGTTCCTTCCGTCAGGACCCGCATGACGATATCCCGGCGGCTCAAGGATTCAGCCTGGCGGACCAGCTCAGCCCGGACCGACTCCGCCAGCCGGGAAGAGGTCGTGACCAGCAGGCATTTTTCAAAACCCGTCCCATGTTCCGCTTGGGACAGAAGATCAGCCGCCACCCTATCCGAGGGAGCGCTATCATCGGCAAGCACGGCGATTTCACTGGGACCCGCCACAAGATCCAGGGCCACGTCGCCATAAACACAACGCTTGGCGGCCGTTACATAAGGCCCTCCGGGGCCCGCAATTTTCCGGACCTTGGGGATGGTCGCCGTCCCGTAAGCCATGGCGCCAATGGCCTGGATGCCGCCGATCTTATAAATTTCCGTCGCCCCGGCCAGTTCCAAGGCATACAGGAGGTAGGGATGCATCTGCCGGGAAGGACCGACCGGCGAACACGCTACAATTTCGGGAACCCCGGCAACTTTGGCCAGGGTCACGGTCATCAGAGCGGTGGACACGAGCGGCGCACTGCCGCCGGGAATATAGAGGCCGACCCGGTCCAGAGGAACAAACTGCTCGCCGATCATTCCACCTTTGGGCGAAGGCAGGGACCAATCTTTTCTAAGGCCGTCCCTGGCAAAGGCCGCAATGCGTTTATGAGTCTCCCGGGCCGCCAGAACAAACATGGCATCGACCTGCTCCCGGGCCGCATTCAATTCCACCTGCCTGACCCGGAACTGGCCCGGCGACAGGGAGGCGCCGTCGAACTGTTTGGCATACTTCGCCACCGATGCATCGCCGTCCATCCTGATATCGGCCAGGACACTCCGCGCCAGGACTTCAGCGGAAGCATCAATCGCCGGACGTTTAAGGAACGATGCGACGACCGAGGAGCGGCTTCCCGGCGACCAAGTCGCTGATTTAATCTTGATAGGGTCTTCCGATTTCATAAGCAAATTCCCGGATGACATTACCCTGATCTATTGATTCTTTCAACTCTTTGGTTGGAATCACGGCACACCGGAAAAACTGACCACGATCCGTCCCTGGCCGGGTCCTGCAGGCCGGACCCGGCCTCGCTGATACAGGGTTCGAATCAAGGCTTCATTAAACGCGGGATCAGCGGAGGGCTCATCCAGCAAGACCTGGACGATGCATCCCTGATCATCGGATTGAATATCAAGGCTGATGGTCCAGGGAACCCCCGGCTGGATCCACGGGTCCCATGACCAGTCGGCGACCTCCAAGCTTTTCGCCTTTAAGCCATCTCCATATTCCACCCTCACCCCGCGGGTTCCCAAGGCCTGTTCTTTGCGGAACACCGGGGACTTCAGCATCCCGGCAGACACTCCGACACTCAAGAAATCCTTGTGCCAGAACGCGCCCTTGGATTCCGCCATCGGACCGTCCTGGCGAACAAATGGCGCCATCCCCAATCCCGCCGGCAGTTCCGGCGGCATACCCATCGGAGGATTCACCCCATTGGCCTGCTTCACCGTTCCCCTCGGAATGGCCGTGCCATGCGCCAAGGCAATCAGGGACGGGGAGCGGACCAATCTCAGTTCGGAGGCTTTCCCCAACGGCGTTTGCCCGGCACCCGCCAGCACGACATGCGGAGCCGCCGGTTGCGGCAACACCTTAGTCACCGGCCATTTCGGGAACAGGACGAACACCACGGCCAAACCTATCAGCGCCAGACCCCAAGCCATGACCCATGCCATCCGCGAACTATCCAAATACCTGAAAGCCTTCACGGTACAACCTCTTCGCCAAATGACGGACGTGTCGCCAAGTTGACCTGTCGGATTCCCGCCGCCGCCGCCATGTTCATCACCCGGACAATCGTCTCATAGGATACCCTCGCATCCGCCTCAATTGTCAGGGACAGGTCCTTGTTTTGCCGGACGGCATGACTCAAGGCCGACCCCAGACGATCCATGGGCGTCCGGTCATCGTTGAAAAACACCTGGCCCTCCTGGGTTACCGTCACCACGACGTGTCCATAAGGTGTACCGGACACAAAAGCCGCGACTGGCAATTGAATGATCAGGCCGGGCTGGATCACGATATGAGATCCCCAAACCAAGAAGAGCATGAGCAGTAAAGCAACATTGACCAACGCTATCACGGGAATCGGCCCATGATACAGCCGGTATTTCGGCCGAAAGCGTCGCCAGCGCACCCCCACCTGCTGTTCCGGAATATAGGCCATAAGCGGCTTCCTAGTGAGAAGATGCGTCCGAGGAAAACAACGCGGAACTGGTGAAAAACCCGAGGATTTCTCCCGCCGACCGTTCCATGTCCAGCACAATCCCATCCACCTTGGTGACCAGCAGGTTATAGCCCGCATAACTGAGAATGGCCACGCACAGACCTGCCGCCGTTGTAATGAGCGCCAGCCAGATGCCGCCCGCCAGGTCTCCCGCTTGGATCAGCGGCGTTTTCTGCTCAATCTCCATGGCGGTTTGGATCATGCCAAGCACCGTACCCAGCAGTCCCAACAGCGGCGCCAGCTGGGCCACCGTCGCCAACACGCCAAACCGCCGTTCCATGCGTGCGATTTCCGTTACCGCCGCGTCATCAACGGCTTGCACGATCAGACGACGATCCTGGCCGCGGTGCTGAATCGCCGCGCGAACGATCCGGGCCACCGGGCCGGGAGTTTCATCGCAAATACTCAAGGCTTCCTTGATATTCCGGCGCCCCACGATATTGCAGATTCCCCTGACAAAGTCATCCGATTTGATTTGCGCGCGATGCACATGAAACAGCCGCTCCAAAAACACCACCAAGGCCATGATGCCGGCGGCAAGGATCATCCACATCACGATCCCGACGATCCCGCCCTGCTGGATCAAAGTGATCATAGTAATTCTCCCAATCAGTAAAAATACATCCAATAATCCGCCCTTATTTTATTGATCCGCTCCTGGGCATCCGGGCTCGCGGACACCCGAGCGTCAACGATCCGCTGGTAAATCGCCGTCGCCTTGCGCCAACTCTTTTCATCCTCCTTGATGCCGGCCGCGTTGAAGGCGGCGCGCGTAAACCATACGTTGCCCTGCGGTTTCAAGTCCGGATATTTAAAATAACCATAAACCACTTTCATGTAACGTTCAAAAGCTTCCACGGTTCGGTCAATTTTTTCAAGACAACGCCCGATTTTATATTCCGCCTGCATTTTTGACAGCTCCGCCACCTTGCTCCGTTCCACAATCTGCTGATAGGAAGCCACGGCCTCTTCATAACGCTTCGGGTCCTCGGCGCCCAGCGTGAACTGGCTATCCCCCTTGCGAAACCAGGCGGCCTCAGCCAGATTGCTTTCCGGCCACTGCCTGATGATTTCATCAAAAATGAGGATGGCGCCGGCGAATTCGCCGAGTTCGCACATGGCCTCGCCCTGGTAGAATCGGGCATCCGGACGCCGCTCGCTGGACGGATAATTCTTGATCAACAGCGAGAAGTGATCCCTGGCCCGGCGAAATTCATTCTGTTTCAGAGCGGAGCGCCCCGCCCAGAACAGCGCTTTGTCCGCGGCCGACGCTTGCGGATATTCCTTCGCCAGGCTGACCCAGACGGTTTCAGCCCGGCCATACAAACGGCGATTATAATCCTGTTCCGCCAGCCAGAACCGGACATCGGCGGCCCACGGCGAGCGCGGATACTGACGGATAAAATCCCGGAACGTGGTCAGTGCCTGGTCATACCGTCCCAGGCGGGAATAACACCAGCCGCTCAGGCAGGCGGCCAGATCGGTCACATCGCTGCCGGAGTATGACTGCACGACGTTCTGAAATCCCACCAGCGCTTCCTGAAAGCGGCCCAGCCGGTATTCCAGGAACGCCAGGCCGCACACCGCGCGCGCGCGGGCTGACTTGTCGCCTTCGGCCAGGATTAACCGGTACACAGCCCGAGCATCCGCTTCACACCCTTGCTGTTGCCGCAATTCCGCTACCCGCAACAGCGCTTTCGCCGCCAGCGGTCCGCCGCCATCCCGGTCCGCCACTTCCCAGAACAAACATTCCGCCTCCAACAGGTTGCCCAGACGGACCCGGCACTCCGCCACCTGGAACAGAGCCTGTTCCGCCACCATGCTTTCAGGGATCTGCGCGATGACCCGTTCGTAGGACTCTTTAGCCAGCTTGTATTGCCCCCCCGCAAAGTGACAGTCGGCCACTTTGAAACGGCAATAGGCCTTCTCCTCCGGCAATGCAGCCGCATCAACCGCTCGCTCGAACGAGGCGGCCGCCTCGATCGTGCGCCCCAAATTCAACAACGCCCACCCTTTCCCCTGATAGGCCTGCAGGATGCCTTCCGGAGCTGAAAACGTCTCAAGATAATTCTGAAACTCGATGAGCGCTTTGTCATTCAACCCCCGGGCCAGCAGGGTCTGGGCTAATTCTATCTGTACCTCCCGGGCCGCCGTATTGGTCGTCTGGCCGGACACAAAGCCGCGCACGAGAGTCACACCCTCGTCAATCTTCCCCATATCCAGCAGGAGCTTTCCTTTCCGCAGGTTCACCTCCTCCTTCAGCGCCGGATTCGCGACCTTCTCCGAGCATTTATCAAGCAGGCTCAGGGCCGTCACCAGGTTGGATTGTGTTTCCGCGATATCCGCCAGGCAAAAAAAGGCGGAAGCGCGCAATCCATCCGGCACATTTTTCCGATCAATGAGCGGCATAACAATCAGGCGGGCTTGTTCCCATTTTTTTTCCGAGAGGTAAATACGGCCCAGGAGGCTTCGACCCTCCTGGCCGATCCGGTCGTCCAAGTTTAGCGCCATCAGTTTTTCCAGAACATCCCGCGCCGTTTCACCATGCCCCGCCACGATCAGCGCCTTGGATCCATCCAGCAAATTGGCCGGGCCTTCCGGGGAATTGCCGTAGCGGCCGGCAAACCGATCAAAACAATCAATGGCTTCGGTCTGTTTTCCCAGCTTCATGAAAGACCATGCCTGAAGCCGGAGTACACGCGGCTGATAAGGGCTGGCCGGATATTTCTTTTCAAAATCCCGGACACACTCCAGCGCCCGGGACCACTGCCCCAGCTCGAAGCACGCCATGGCCATCCAGAAATCGAAGGCTTCCGCCCGGGGTGTCCCCACGGCTCGCTTCCGGCTGGCGGCCAATACGTCGAGCATGTCCTGATATCGTTTCTGCCCGTGGAAGGCCTGGGCCAACAGAATCGCGCCGGCCAGCTTATCCTCCGGCGTGAGCGCCCCGGTTTTCAGATATTGTTCCGTTTTCTTTTGGGCCAGCTCAAACAACTCATCTTCCAAGGCCACCTGGCCTTCCGTCAACAGGTCCGCCGGCGCCTCCTCCGCCGCCAACGCTGAAAACGCCAGCAGGCCGATCACCAGATATCCGATGAGAAATATCCGGATCGAAACGGCTGGACACCGCCTAAAGCCGAACACTGAAATCCGGCGCCGGCCAGGCGGCCTTGAGATCTGCGGATTATGCAAGTTCATTCCGTCTTGTTCCATTCCGCTGGTTTCCTCAGTATACGTTTCAAGAGCACCCCCGTATAGGATCGCTCGCAAGCGGCGATCTGCTCGGGCGTTCCTTCGGCCACGATGGCGCCGCCGGCGTCGCCGCCTTCCGGGCCCAGGTCAATAATATAATCCGCCGTTTTGATAACTTCAACATTGTGTTCGATCACGACCACCGTGTTGCCGGCATCGCGCAGGCGCTCGAGCACATTGAGCAATTTCTGGATATCGGCAAAATGCAGTCCGGTCGTCGGCTCGTCCAGCAGGTATAATGTTCGCCCGGTGGCCTTCCGGCTCAGTTCCGAGGACAGCTTCAGCCGCTGGGCTTCGCCCCCCGACAGCGTCGTGGCCGACTGGCCCAGCTGGACATAGCCCAGTCCCACCTCCGAGAGTGTTTTCAAATGCTGGCGCAGGGCGGGAATGCGGCTAAAAAAATCCAGCGCCTCATCAATGGTCATTTCGAGCACTTCGGCAACGGTCTTACCGTTGTATTTCACTTCCAGCGTCTCGCTATTATAGCGGCGCCCCCGGCATTGTTCGCAGGTCACATAGACATCAGGAAGAAAATGCATTTCGATCTTCAGAATACCATCCCCGCGGCACTTCTCGCAACGTCCCCCCTTGACGTTAAAACTGTACCGGCCAGGCCCGTAACCCCGCACCTTGGACACCGGCAACCCGGCAAACAACTGCCGGATGAGCGAAAACGCGCCCGTGTAGGTGGCCGGATTGCTTCGCGGCGTCCGGCCAATAGGCGTCTGGTCAATGACCACGACCTTATCCAGCTGATTCAGACCGGTGAGGCCGCGGTGCAGACCCGGCCTCTCTTTGGATCCATAGAAGTGGCGGAACAGGGCACGGCGCAGGATATCATCCACCAAGGTGCTTTTGCCGCTGCCGGATACGCCGGTGACACAAACCAACAGGCCGAGCGGAATATTCACGGTGATGTTCTTCAGATTATTTGCCCGGGCGCCGACGACAGACACAAAACCGTTCACCGAAGGCCGCCGCCGGCTGGGAATGTCGATCTGCAGAGCGTGATTCAGATACCGCGCCGTCAGCGACCGCGGATCGGCCAGCAGGGACTGCGGACTGCCCGCAAATACCACCTCGCCTCCGTGCCGACCGGCTCCCGGTCCAAGATCCACCACGTAATCCGCCTGGCGAATCGTGTCTTCGTCGTGCTCGACGACGACCACCGAATTGCCCAGGTCCCGTAGGCGCTTCAACGTCTCAATCAAACGCTGGTTATCCCGGTGATGCAGGCCGATGCTGGGCTCATCCAGCACATACAGCACGCCGACCAGGCCGGACCCGATTTGCGTCGCCAACCTGATGCGCTGGGCTTCGCCCCCCGACAGGGTACCGCTTTCCCGATCCAGTGTCAGGTAATCCAGCCCCACATCAACGAGGAAACGCAGGCGCTGGCGGATTTCCTTGATCACCTCGCGCGCTATTTTTTCCTCCTGGGCCGTCATCTCCAGGTGATCAAATAAGGCTTGAGCATCCTTGACCGACATGCGGCAGACATCCACGATCGATCGGCCATTAACGGTGCAGGCGATAATTTCGGGCTTCAGCCGGGCACCGCGGCAATCGGAACAAGGGCGGCGGCCCATGTATTGCTCCAGCCGCTTCTTAGTGAGTTCGCTGTCGGTTTCCGCATGGCGCCGGACCAGGTTGGGAATGATGCCTTCAAACGGCTTTTCGTATTGGCGCCAGGCGCCGCCGCGCCAAAAACCAAAGGTCACCGACTCGCCTCCGGATCCATGAAGTAAAATATCCTGAATGCGTTCCGGCAACTCCCGGAACGGCGTGTCGAGATCAAATTTATAATGACGGGCCAGGGCCCGCAACAACCCATTATAGTAAATAATCAAGCGCCGGCCGCCGCGCCGCCAGGCGTGAATGGCGCCCTTTTCAATGGCAAGTTCGCGGTTGGGCACAACGAGGTCTTCATCGAACACCATGCGGATGCCGAGCCCCGAGCATGAAGAACAGGCCCCATAGGGGCTGTTGAAGGAAAAATGGCGCGGCGTCTGCTTCTCGAAGCTGATCCCGCAATCGGGGCAGGCGTGTTTTTCCGAATACAGCGTCTCGCGCCATTGCCCATTATCCTCGTGCAGGACGATCATCAGACCGTTCCCCTGGTGAAGCGCCAGCTCGGTGGAATCCGTCAGGCGGGAGCGGATCAGCTTGGTGATAATAAGCCGGTCAATGACCACGTCAATGACATGTTTCTTTTTCTTATCCAGCGCGGACACTTGATCCAACTCAACCAGCGTTCCGTCAACCCGGGCGCGAACGAACCCCTGGCGGCGCATACCGTCAAAAATATCCTCATGCCGTCCTTTCCGGCCCTGGATAAGCGGCGCCAGCAAGACCAGTTTCGTCCGGATCGGTAATTGCAGGAGCCGTTCCACAATTTCCTCAGCCGTCTGCTGGGTCACGGGCTTGCCGCAGGACGGGCAATGCTGGCGGCCGATATGCGCGAACAGCAAACGCAGGTAATCGTAGATTTCCGTGCTGGTGGCCACAATCGAGCGGGGATTCGAACCTGCTGTCCGCTGTTCGATCGAAATCGCCGGCGACAATCCCTCGATGTAATCCACCTCCGGCTTCTGCATCTGTTCCAGGAACTGGCGCGCGTAGGCGGACAGACTTTCCACATAACGGCGCTGACCTTCCGCGTAAAGCGTATCGAACGCCAGTGATGACTTGCCGGAACCGCTCATGCCCGTTATCACCGTCAAACGATTGCGCGGCAGTCTGACCGTGATATTCTTCAGGTTGTGTTCGCGGGCGCCCGCAATGGTAATCCATTCATTATTCATGGTCGTTTTCCGCTGAAAAGAGTCTGTGGCGATTTGTTAATATAACAGGAAGGGAGCGTTCAATCCAGCGGGAGTTATCTATGCCCCGCACTACCGGGAGCGGGATTCCCGCACAATCCGGGCACCCGCGCCGGCCTCTTCTTTCAGCGGCTGGTGTTTCCGGATATAGGCGATGACCGCCTCCCGCGTATCCACCGCCGTTTCCTCCAACCGGGACGTAGGGCGGTCCACGATTTCCCTCAGGCGCGGAAAACGGACACCGGCTGCCGCCAGGTCGTGACTGTTGAACGCCACCCTGATCCGATCGCCTTCCTGAAGCACGTGACCATCCGTTAAGCGGATTTTCTGCACCTCGCAATTCCCGGATTTTGCCGACTTGGGCTTGACGATGGCGTAGGTCACTCCGTACACACCCCGGAATTGATCTGAATTCAAATACCGGCTGTTTTCTTCCAATATCTCTTTCAATTCCCCCAGCGTGAGTTGGGCCACGCCGATCGTGTTTTCATACGGCACAATCCGCCAGACATCTCTCATCGTAATCCGCCCCATAGCCAGCGATCCTTCGGTCAGAGTCCCGTGAAACACCACGTCCGCCTCAACCGCATCGAGAATGGCGCGAGCAATGAGCGTCTGGACCTGAGATTGGCCCGGAAAACGGGATTGGGCCAGGAGCTGACCGGCGGCGCGCCCGATCTCCCGGTTCAGATAGGCTTGCGCGTCTTTCATCGCTCCCGCACAGGACGACTCCAGCGCGGGGTCCGGCTTGACCGCCGAATCCACGGGGATCAGTTCCGCCGTTCGTTTTGTTACGCAATGGCGCTCCGTATCAATCTTCAAGCGGACTATCGCCAGCCAGAGCCCATGGCATCCCGGCTGAATATACGCGCTATCCTGGAGCTCCAGGCCTTCAACAGACGCATGCGTGTGCGCCCCGAGAATAACGTCCAACTCCGGGAACGCGCGGGTGATGGCATTGATTTCGTTGGCAGCATTATCCCCCCATTGGCGATAGCCCTGATGCGCGGCCAGCACCAGGGCATCCGGATGCTGTTCGCGTGCCGCCGGCAGGACACGCCGGAGCGTCGCCACGGATTGATCAAAGCGCAATCCATCCAGGAGTCGCGGCCGGATCCAGCCGGGCGTCAGCGGATTGGCCAAACCGACGATCACCACCCGCGCGCCACCCATCTCTTTGACCAGAAACGGCTTCCAAGGATAGCGCTTGCCGGCCGGCGGGGTATCGGACGTTATATTGGCCGCCAATACCGGAATATTCGCCTTGGTGTAAAGACGCACCAGGTTGGCGACCCCCCAGTCAAATTCATGGTTGCCCGTCACCAGGGCGTCATAGCGCAAGGCCTTGACCGCATCGATCACGACGTCACCCCGGGTCAGATAGCTTTCAGCGGAGCCTTGGAACAGGTCGCCGCCGTCGATCAAAAGGACATTGGGTTCCTGTTGCCGGATGGTCCGAATCAGCGATGCACAGCGAAGCAATCCGCCGCCGCGTTCCGCTTCCCGATCCGAGAGCACCCCGCCAAGATGCCCGTGCAAGTCCGCCGTGTATAGCAACGTTACTGACACCTCGCGGCCATACGCCCAAACGGCCAGAAAGCAAACGGCGGCGCCAAGAACAAAGGTCACGCCTAATTTAATTCGCAACCCCTCAGTTACATGGCGGACATGGCGGCGCAATCGAATTGGGCAGAGGGCTTCAGGTGTAGTGGCCCCGACCTCACAAGAGAGTCGGGGCAATCCGCAGTTCTGGCGAACTG
>JAHIJO010000234.1 GCA_018898455.1 Verrucomicrobiota bacterium
ACTGTGAACCCCGCGGAGATAGTAATTGAATACACAGTACCGTTTGAATTGAACAACGGGAGAGCCAGCAAGAATCACATTTCGCCTTTAGTCCTGGTTGGTAGCGGGGGCCGGATTTGAACCGGCGACCTCTGGGCTCATAACCCAGAGGTCGCCGGTTCAAATCCGGCCCCCGCTACCAACCAGGACTAAAGGCGAACTGTGATTCTTGCTGGCTCTCCCGTTGTTCAATTCAAACGGTACTGTGTATTCAATTACTATCTCCGCGGGGTTCACAGTAATTCTTTTTACAAATGAACGAATGAATGACTTATGGTCCTCAAGGAGGGGAGAAAATTGCGAATGCGGCGGGTTCGTATTAAGAGCTACCGTTGCCTCGGTGATGTCGCAGTGAATTTTAACAACGTCACCACCTTCATTGGACCAAACGGGGTAGGCAAATCCTCTATTCTTCATGCTCTCGATTGGTTCTTCAACGGCACACCATTGATTGAGGATGACCTGGCATCGGGTTCAACAGATCGGATCATCACAGTCGAGGTCGAGTTCGATTCCATTACGGACAATGACCGACATAGATTGGGGAAGTATGCGATTCCAGGGAGTGATGTGGTCACTATCTGGAAGCGGTGGGACGACGGAAACGAGAAACTCTATGGAAAAGGCCGCGCTCTTCCGGATTTCAGCGAGATTCGCAATGGAGCAAATGCGACCGAGCGGAGGAATATCTACAAGGAGTTCAGGAAGAACCGTCCGGAATTTGACCTACCTTCAGACACATCTGACGCGCAAAACCTAGCCGCCCTCGAACTGTGGGAATCACAATATCCCAATGACCTAGAAGATGTTGACATAGACAGCACGACTCATATCTTCGGGTTCGCAGGTCAGGCAATGATGTCTGGTCTTTTCGATTATGTGTTGGTGACCGCCGACCTTCGTGCGAGTGAAGAGACGAAGGATGTACGGTCTGCTATCCTTGGTCGAATTCTGGAGCAGGCCATTGATCGAAGTGGTGCCGAGGTTGATCTTGCTGAGCTATTTGGTCGAATGCAAGACGAGCAGTCTGATATTCACAAACAGCACTTTGAACAGCAGCTTGAGAGACTCTCTCAGGAGATGACGGATGCTGTCTCTGCGCTGTCGTCGGGCCGAGAAGTAAGAGTGTCCGCGCAGGACCTTACCGTGAAGCCTCAACCACCTCAGTTCAAAGTAAGCGTGCTGGATGCGGACGTAGAAACCCGTGTTGATAGACAGGGCCATGGCTTTCAGCGCGCGCTCCTCATATCTGCGCTACGCGTTCTGGCCGAACACGGTCGTGGGCAGGGGGAACTGGGCACAATATGTTTGGCAATTGAAGAGCCGGAGCTCTTTCAGCATCCCCCTCAGGCACGCAACTTTGCCGGGGTGATGCGCAACCTGGCAAGTAGTGCTGAGCAAGGAGTGCAGATAGCTTACGCTACCCACAGTCCATACTTCATCGAGCCGAGATCTTTTCACCAGATTCGACGAGTGAGTAGGGAAGGTGGTGGTAGCCAGGGATCAGTGAGAGTCGATGAATCCGCGATTGAGCGGGTCGCAGAGCGTCTCAGTACATTTATCTCGAAGGATTCAGTAGAAAGGCAGCTTGACAGTGTTTGCACAGATGCATTGGCGGAAGCTCTGTTTGCCGAAAAAGTCTTGCTCGTTGAGGGCACGACCGACAGCTGTTTTTTCAATGGTGCTGCAGAGCGATCAAGGAGCCTTTTGCTGGACGGCGTCTTTGTAGCAGACTGCGGTGGTAAGAGTTGCATGCTCCTGCCGTATGCAATCTTAGATGAGTTGGGAATTCCGGCCCTGGTAGTCGTAGACAGTGATCGGCATCTTCTGGACAAGCTCGACAGAGCGAAAGAAGCTGGGGACGAGAAGCAAGTGGAGCACCTAGAATCGGCCATCGCTGATACTATTGCCTGGAACAGAAGGCTTCTCCGGTTCTTCGGCGTTCAGGAGACAGACTGGCCCGGTGGCGATTTCGGCACAAATCTAACCTTTTGCGACCCGACCCTTGAAATTATTGTCGGTGAGGGCTGGCCGCAGTGGGTAGAAATGCATGACAAACTTATCAAGCAGGGACTCGGCTTTGGAAAGAAACACAGTTGGACATACCATGCAGCCAGCATTAGAGCGGAGGGGGATGTCTGTGATTTCGTTGATGCTGTGTTGGAGAAAGCAAGACGGTTGTAAGTCGGTTTGCCTACTTTCCACATGGCAGGGTGAGAGTCTCAGCTATTTACAGTACTGAGGAACGACACTCTGATCGATTTCCTGAGAGGCATTCTGTGCGAAATTACATTAGGTCAGAGTCTGGGGGAGGCAACTATGAAACGCATAGGTGTCGATGTAGCCATTAAGAGTATCACGGCCGATATGGTTCATGATGTGAATGTGTGCTTGAACGAGGATAATCCGTCCGGAGCGGCGTGGTTGGGAGGTGGACTCGTAGCCTTCTGTTATATTGAACAACTCGGTGCGCTACTCTTACGGAAAAGAAAGAAGACCGAGGGGGACTGGCACTATTCTGCCGCATTCATTCGGACATATATGCCTGACTTTGCGAAAGCGATAAGGGAGGACTTTGTTGCGCTCAAGGGGGTCAAAGAGCCAGATGCATTCCGGGAGTTCATTCGTGAATTCCGAAACGGCTTGGTGCATTGCTACTTTCCGAAGGCGATAGGATGGCTCCAGACAATAAACCAATACAGCGCAACCAATCCTTTCTTGTGGAAAGACCCCGAGTATGGCGGTGTCGTTGTTAACCTTTTGAAGCTTCGCGAATCGTTTAGGAGCGGCGCATTACAGTACGCAGATGATGTTGTCAAGAATGTGGTCATTCACTATCAGGGCAAGAACATTTTAGTAAGAGATAACTGTATCAAAGTCTTAAACAAGTGGATCCCACACGATCAAATTGTTGACAAAACATAACCGTCTTCTCGATTCCAACTTCCCAGAATGAAAGCACGATAAAAGTTAAGCCCACGAAGTTCTGTACTTTCCCTTTCTCCAAGACAAGGGTCGTCTAAGACTACACCGAATCGTGCAGTCTTGCACGCATCCTGAAGCGCGGCCCGTAGGGCCAAGCGAAGGATGCGTGCTCAGCGTCGTTTTACGGTAGCCTTCACCCCCTCTCTCCTTGTAGCGGTCCATCGAGCGACAACCATGTCCGAGCTTCAAGCCGTCGCCGGCGATCGTCTTCTACCGGGTGAGCACTCGCTGTCGTCAGTATGATTCGTCTGTCCTATTCTGGCCCTGGCTTTAGACCCTTGCAGGCTCCTCGCCGGGCGCGGGCTCTACCGGCTCGTCGAATGGCCAGGGCCTCGCGTCTGTCTGTTGCCAGGGGAGATGCGTGTTATGTTCACACACCCAGTCCTCCAGCTTGTCCAGGTCCAGGTAACGCCTGCTTGAAGTCTCCCATTCCTCGCTCTGCTCAACGGCGAGTGCCGTTACCAGCCTCAAGGCCGATTCCTCGCTCGGGAATATCCTCACTACGCGCGTGCGCCGGCGCAGCTCCTCGTTGAGCCTCTCCACCGCGTTGGTGGTCCTTATCCTCTTCCTGTGGGCTGGAGGAAAGTGTAAGCAGGCGAGGCAGTCCTCTATGCCTTCCTCGATCCTCTCTGCTATCTTGGGGCGCTTTTCCGAGTAGAAAGCCACGGTCTCCCTCACGTGCGCGAGCGCGGTTTCCATGTCGTCGGAGTCGAATATCGCCCTCAGCGCCGAGCGCAGGCGTTTCCTCTGGCCCTTGGGGCTTAGCGGCAGGATATTCTGCATGAAATGAAACTGGCAGCGCTGCCAGCTTGTCCCCTGGAAGTAGCGGTTAACCGCGGCCTTAATACCCTCGTGGTCGTCCGAAGTTACCATGAGGACGCCGGTAAGGCCTCTGGCCTTGAGATCGCGGAAGGTGTCCGACCATGTGGTGGCATTCTCGGTGTCGGCGATCTTGACCGCGAGTATCTCGCGCTTTCCGGACAGGTTCACCCCCATCACCACGAGGACTCCTTTTGAGACCACGCGAGCGTTCTCCCTCACCCTCTCGTACATGGCGTCCACGAAGAGGTAGGGATAGCAGTCGTCATCGAGCCTTCGGCTCCGCCACGCTTGGAGCTTTTCATCAAGCTCTGCCGCGAGCTTTGAGACCTGCTGCGAGGAAAATGACCTGCCGCACAGCGTCTCGGTGATGGATGCCACCTTGCGCGTGGAGACACCCTGCACGTACATCTCCATGAGCGAGAGCGCCAGCGCCTTGTCGCTTCGCTGGTAGCGCTCGAAGAGGGTCGTGGAGAAGGTCCCATTCCTGTCCTGGGGCACTAGCAGGGTCAAGTCCCCCACCGCGGTGGTGAAAACGCGGGGCTTGTGGCCGTTGCGGTAGCCCAAGCGCTCATCGGTGCGCTCGTAGGCTTGTGCCCCCAGGTGCTCCGCCATCTCGTGCTCCAGTGCGCACTGCACCATGAATTCGAGCATTTGGCGGAGCGGGTTGTCCCCGTCCGTCGCAAGAATCACTTGCAACGCCTCGTCCAACGTCATACTCTGTTTCTTGGCCATCTCACTCTCCTTTCGATTAGAGGCCATTTCGGATAAGCAACCTCTATCTTGGAGAGTGATGGCCGTTTAAGTCAAAACGGCGGCATCAGCGCTTGGGGAATTTACAGAAGCTTATGGGCATGACCACGATAAATCCTCGGCGAAGAACGAAAGATGCATGTAGTAATGCTGCACGATATAGGGTGTTGGGTTTGTCGCAGGCCTACCGGCCGCATGTATTTGAGGGAGCTGATAACTGGGCCAGCATTATGGTCTCTTCGGATGATGGCGAAGGAAGCAGTTTAGAGACGTCAACCTATGTCTTCCGTATATGGGGCTTCCTCGTTACGGATCTTGTATTGCCTCCAAAGGGAAACGACACAGAGGTATAAGAATCCCCCGAGCATCCCCCCGCCCCAACCGTTGGTCTCCGCGACAAGGCTACCAACGACATAGATTAATAACATTGGCAGACTAACTATTATCGGCCATGCCCAAGTGCAGTTTCGTACCCGGCTCCGCGACCAGGCGTTACTTTCCCCGCTTACATCTATATCGCGTTTGTAGCCGCCGCTGAAAAGGTAGGGTCCAACCCATGTATCAACTCCGCACACGCAGAATGGTCCCCCGTGGTAGTGTCCCCGGCGTCGCAATACGAAGGCAGCATACACGCAGCCACCGTGCTTTTGGTGCGTGCTTATGATGAAGGGCACGCTTACAAACCGCTCGAAATAGGCGGAGAATATGACCGCAAGTACTATGAGCGCGAGCATCTGGGGCTGACGCTGGAAAGGGTTGGGTTCGGGGACCCTTATGAAGAAACTGCCGAAAAAAGCGCCAAGACCGATTGCTGCGTCGAATACCAGCCATATCCACCCCCAGCCCATTGAGGGTGATGGTGTTTGATCTTTGCTCATACCTTTTCTCCTGATTTAAGCCCAGTTGATTCTCACGCGCCCGTTATGTACGCCACGACCACCGGGCTGTATGATAACCTCTTTGATGACGCGACTCACGATAGCCGCCTTTATATCCGGTGCAAGTTGAGGCCACTCGGTTTCAAGATCATCGAAGGATGCGATCTCCTCGATTGCCTGACGCTGAAGAGCCTGTCCGTTTTCGATGGCTGCGAGTTCCTTTTGAAGCTCGGCCATCTGGGCAGTTACGGCCCTCATCTTTTTGCCCAGCACGGTCTTGTTGATCTCGCCGTCGGAGTAAATGTCGAGCAACCGGCCTTCTTTCGCCTTCAGTTGGCCCAACTTCCGGCGGAGTGTCGTTGCCGGATCGTCGAACTCGGTGTCATCGTCCCCGTTGTCTTCCCAGCCGTCGATCTTTGTTTTGAGGAGTTCGTCGTTGACCCGCTTGAGCAGCATCCCGGTGACGTAATCCTCGATAATGGTTTCGCGGATCATCGCGCCGTTCTCGGGGCAGGGTGTCGTGTATCCGCGCCGCTTCGCCTCGACCGGGTTATGCGCGGAGAAGCAATAATAGTCGACTGCTGAGACGGTTTTTCTCCCGCCGTTCTTTTTGATTTGCGAACCGGATTCCTTGTAACGGATGCGGCGGACCATCGGCGAGCCGCAGGCTGCGCATTTGAGCAGACCGGAACAGATGTAGCGGCCACGCTTGATCGTTCCCTTACCCCGGGCTTGTTCGATGACCTGAACCCTGTCCCAAAACCCCCTGTCGATGATAGGCGGACAGAGTTCCGGGTTCAGAGGATACCATTCGCCGTTCCAGGTCCCGAATCCGATGTAAACTGGGTTGTTCAAGATGGTCTGGACGGACGAATGCTGCATCCGCGCCCTGCGCTGGCCGCGCATTCCGAGCCGGTCGAGTTCATCGCCTATCGCAGGGTATGACCATCCTTCGGCGCGAAGTTCGAACATCAGGCGGACGGCTTCCGCCCTTTCGGGAACAACTTCAAGAGAGCCGGGGTCCGCACCCCGCTTGTACCCGAATGGCTTCCCGCCCTGCCAGTGTCCCTGGGAGCGGCTTTCCTCTTTTCCGTAGGTCACCGTCCCCATGCTCCAGGCTGTAGGCGGCCAGACGCAAGGCATTGAATACTGTCTCGGGATCTGTCTGGGTGATTATTACTCCGAGCTTCATCAGGCCAACTCCTCTCGAAATCTGTTATAGGGGCAATGTCAGGCCTGCCTGGCCGGGAATTACCCTGTCCTTGAACCGTTGCACCATCTGTATCGTCGCGTTCATACCGGTGCAGTGGCACGGGATTATCTTCTCGGGCAACACCTCTTCGACGAAGTCCAGCGTGGCGCTGATCCTCTCGGGGCTTGCGCCCAGGCCAAGGTGGGTGCCACCGACGACGGCCTTTATCTTCCCTGAAGATTGGAGCACGTGCTTCAGTACGTTGACGAGGCCCGAGTGGGCGCAGCCGGTGAGCACTACAGCTCCTTCGGGGGTATCGATTACGAGCGACTGGTCGTCGAGAAACGGGTCCGGCTGCATCTCACCATCCCTCTGGCAGTACAGGTTCGCTTCTAAGCCTTCGAATTCTGTGACTCTTGGTACTTCACCGGTAATGCATACGCCGGGCAATACTTCCAGCGCGTCGCTGGAAATCACGACTTCCGCGCAGGCAGACTCGATAGCGTCTTTCTGAAACGGTATTCCTATGAACCTCTTGATGTTCCCGGCCATAAAGAACTTCGGCTCAAGTGCCGTGGGGTGCATGAAGAGCTTCTTGGGCCCGGAGGCTGAAAGGACCTCCATGAGCCCCCCTGCGTGGTCGAAGTGGCCGTGGGATATCCCGATTCCCTCCAGGTTTCTCAGGTCGATACCAAGAAGTTTTGCGTTGTGCACAGCCACATCCGACTGGCCGCAGTCCCAGAGGAAGATTCTCCCTTCCACCTCTACCAGGACCGCAAGGCCGTGCTCTCCCTTGAACGATAGGGGACCCGCAAGGTTGTCGCACAGTACCGTAACCTTTACTTCCATCGTCAGCCCCTTCCCTTGTCCCGCCGCTGGTCCGACTTTCAGAGTTATTCCTGCTGTCCGGGGTTGACCCGAATAGCCAACCGCGCTATGCTCATTATGAACATATGTCCGTATCGATGTAAAGGGTGTCAAGGGAGGCAAAGTGCCGAGGCCCAGGAAACCGAGGTGTGTGCGAGACGAACCTGCCTACGCATTCTTCAAGCCGCAGGGTATCCCGCTAAGGGAGCTGGAGATGGTGACCCTATCGGTGGAGGAACTGGAGTCCCTGAGGCTCGTGGACATTGAAGAGCTGTACCAGGAAGACGCCGCAGCGCAGATGGAGGTTTCCCGCCCCACGTTCCACAGGATCATCAAGGAAGCACGTCACAAGGTGGCCGAAGCTCTGGTGGAAGGAAAGGCACTTGGTATCGAGGGGGGGGACTACTTCCTCGCGGGAGATACCCGAATCTTCGAATGCATGGAATGCGGGCACACCTGGGAGGAGCCTTTCGGAACCGGGGTCAGGGCCTGCGAGGCGTCCTGTCCCAAGTGCGGTGGGGCTGTTACGAGAAAGGGATGCGGCATGGGCCGCGCTCGAAGGGGTCAGGGGCCCCGGGGCCGGTGCGGACCACCTGCCGGTGAAACAAAACAACAGCAGTAATAGTACGGAGGCAAACATGAGAAAGAAGAAGAACGACAGCCCGAAAGAAGAATCCGTCGAGCCGACGGGATGCGGGGCGCAGGGGAACGCGGAATGCCAGCTGGGTCCGCCGCGCTACAGCCCGCACCCGGAGTCCAGTATCAAGAACACGGTCGCCGTGATGAGCGGCAAGGGCGGCGTGGGCAAGTCGGCAGTGACCATGCTGCTGGCGGTGGCGCTGCGAAGGCGCGGCTTCGAGGTAGGAATCCTGGATGCCGATATTACTGGACCCAGCGTGCCAAGGGGGCTGGGCGTGAGCGGTCGCATATCCGTGGGGGAGTCCGGTCCTGTTCCCGGTGTCAGTTCTACCGGGATAAAGGTGATGTCCATGAACCTCATCCTCGACGCGGAGGACGACGCGGTCATCTGGAGAGGCCCTCTTATCAGCTCCGCCGTGGGCCAGTTCTATCAGGAGTGCGAGTGGGGGGATCTGGACTACCTCCTGATCGACCTCCCGCCAGGGACAGCTGACGTACCCCTGACGGTGATGCAGTCGATACCCCTGGATAGCATCATCCTGGTCACTTCCCCGCAGGAGCTTGCCGGGATGATAGTCGGCAAAGCGGTGAGCATGGCCGCCCAGCTGGATGCTCCGATAACCGGGCTCGTTGAGAACATGTCATTCGTCAAATGCCCGTCATGCGGAGAGAGGGTCGAGCCGTTCGGACCCAGCCACGGCGAGGAGGCAGCAAGGCGGATGCACACATCGTTTTTGGGCAGCCTGCCGCTAGACCGGGCCATATCGGAGCTGGCGGACAAGGGAAAGCTCGAACAGTACGAGTCGAAAGAAGTCGAGGCCGTGATCGGCGAGGTCGTAAAGCGGTTGTCAACTGAGAAGAAGACTGAGGAGATTGGAGCTGAGATGAATGGAGAGACGATGAAGATCGCGATAGTGATGTCTGATGGCGAGGTGTCGCCTCATTTCGGCAGGGCCGAGGAGTTCATGGTGGTCCAGGTCGAGGATGGCGAGATACTGAACCGTGAGGTCCTTAGTGCACCTGCACACGAGTGCGATGCGCTACCAGCCCTGTTTGCCCAGAAAGACGTGGAAAGCGTGATCGCAGGTGGTATAGGCGGTGGCGCCATGCAACACCTGGAGAGAGCCGGTATACACGTCTTCGCGGGCGCAAAGGGCTCCCCCGAGGACGCGCTCGGGAGCTTCCTTGCGGGCACGCTCACATCTAGCGAGGAGATTTGCGGAGGTGGGATGGGGACGTGCGGTCACAACGAT
>JAHIJO010000035.1 GCA_018898455.1 Verrucomicrobiota bacterium
TAAGGCTACAAGCAATCTTCTGGCCGACCTAACCAATCTTCATTTTCGTCACCCGGAAACAAACGCGCGGATGATCTATGAGCTTGTCTAAACCGGCAAAAGGTGCCATCTTATTTTCCGCCCGGATCAGGAAATCTGAATGTAGGGGCGTAGCTTGCTACGCCCGTCCCATCGGATGGTTCGAGCAAGCTCGACCCCTACGAAATCAGGTTCCTGAACAATTCACCGGACCCGCAGGTTCGGCGACCGTCACGGGCACAGCGGGCCGATCACGACGCGGAAGCCGATACATTCATTATCCAAATCGGGCGCGGCGGCGGCGCGATGGGATATGCGCAGTGTTATTTCCTGCTCATTATTCCAGGCGGCTCCGCGGATTACCCGCGTCTCCTTCTTGGCATCAAACCAGTCCTGACACCATTCCCAGACATTCCCTCCCACGCCATAAAGTCCCCAGGAGTTCACGCCGCTGTTCGTAACCGGGCATGAAACGATGGTGCCGTCATTGTGACCGTGAATAAACTTCTCCCGCTGAAACAGCGAATACAGGAATCCGGACCCTTCATCTCCACGGTAATTGTACATGTTAGGCGGCGGCCACTGATTGCCCCAGGGATACACGCGCTGATCCCCGCAACGGGCATAGGCTTCCCATTCCTGTTCCGTGGGCAGGCGGAACACGGCGCCCGTCGGAATCAGCGAGCCAAAATGCCGGTTCAGCCAGCCGCAATAATTATGGGCAGCTTCCCAGGACACGTGAACCACCGGCTGCATATCGTGGTCCATATCACGACCGACCACGTTGGTGCTATCATGGCCGGCGTCGTACCGGCGGAACTGGCCGTTGCTCACCTCGTATTTACCCACCCATATCTTCAGCGGCGCGATCCAGACGAAAGCCAGACTTTCGTCTTGGCCCAGATCGATCGCGAAGGGATACTCCCGCCGGGCCGCTTCCTGGACCACCGGCCCGGATGGATCCTTAACCGGATCGGCCCGGCGGCGTTCATCCGCCCTCAAGCCGGATATTCCGGCGCCGATGACTACGGCTGTCAAAAACCATCGATATATTCTTATCTTCATGCCGCGTCTATAGTGTTTCAGATAAATAAATAATTCGAATATATATAGTATGCCGCCCGACCGCGAGCCATTCAAGACGGAATTCGCACAAAGAGATAGGAAAACGTTTATAATGATGGTAAAAACATTCCCAGACGGGTGAGGGGTGAAATGGGCCGACCCATCCCGCCGGTTTATGCATCTTGCGCTCCCGTGGCGGAATTGGCAGACGCGCATGGCTTAGGACCATGTCTCTTACGAGGTGAAGGTTCGAATCCTTTCGGGAGCATCCATAGCAGCTTGTCCGACAAGTTGCTATCCGTAATACTTCCGGATCCAGGGATTGATCAGGTCTTCCTCGACCTTGATGATACCAAGCTCACGTTCGGCGCTCTCAACCGAATCGGACGCGTGGGCCGCGTTGACCATGATATCGTGCCCGAATTCGCGCCGGACGGATCCGGGCTGAGCCTTGTTTGGATCGGTGGGACCGAGCAATTTGCGGATTTTCTCGATGGCGTTTACCCCGCCATAGATCATGGCCAGGCATTTATGGCGGCCCTCCTTGACCCGGTCCTCTTCCACACAGTTTGGCGGGTAATAACCGGTCATGAATTTAACAATCTGGTTGAACTGCTCATCGCCCAATAGCGGTCCCAATTGCTCGGTGAGCACGGCCTTGACATCGCCGGGAATTTCCATGCTGAATTCAGCCGTCAGCACCTTGGCAGCCCGTTCGGCAACCTGATTTTTCATCTTTTCGCGCAATATCTTGTGGACCGGTCCATAAAATTCCTCCGCTTGGACTACGCTCATGCGGTGAACCTTGGCCGCCATGATGCGCAGTCCGGAGCGCGACAGTAAGTCAATAATGTTACCTGGTCGGGCCGTAGGAAACCGGAAATTATCCGGCTTGATGACCACGAGCGTCCTCTGCCAACCCGGATCTTTCGTGTTGATATCCACCGTGTTCTGGAGCAGACCGCCGTCCGAGAGCGAATAACGGCCCCAGAGTTTGAGCGTCGCCGCGGTTTCGTCCAAATCGGACCCGATCAATACCGCCGGCTCGAAATACTGCACTTTGCCGTATTCATCCACCACATAATCGCCGAACGTATCCCGGATGGTTTCTCCGCCGCCTACGATCACCGGCCCGGCCACCTCGCACACTTTCGCTATAGCGTCTTCCCCCTCCAGAAGGATCATCATCACCCGCCGCGGCAGGCCGGTGGCATGATCCGGTGCATACGACTTCATGACATAATCCGACAGGAGCTTGCGGACTTTCGGATCCTGACTGCCGGCCTGCAGGAGCAGTTGCGCATAGTCCTCCACCAGTTTCCGGCTGGGGGCAAACATCCGCGTCGCCACCAGGTCCAATCCCGTGCGGCTCATGAAACGGCCGATGACGCCTCCAGTTCTGGACTTGGCAATCGTGTGCGGATTGATTAAAACAAAGGCCAGTTCATTTGTTGTCGTTGTGTTAGCCATAAAAACCCTTCAATGGGCGGAAGGATACCAAGAATCATCTTTTTCAGGCAAGCATAATGTCGTTGGCCACAGAGCCATAGAGCGCATAGAGATAAGATCGATAGGAAACGAAGCGTTTCATATCATTGTGAGGAAAAATGCCTTCTCCCATGCCCATCCAGGCGGTCCGGAAACAAGCCGAAATATGCCTTGGCCTGATTCGCGAACTGGAGAGTGCGGTCGCCCAAGGACATCCGCTGGATCAGTATCTGGCTCAATATTACCGGCAACACAGGGAATTCGGCTCGCGCGACCGGCGTTTCTTTTCGGCCCTGGCCTTTGCCTGGTTCCGCTGGCGGGGGTGGCTGTCGACACCCTCACAGCCGGATGCCTTGAACTGCGTTCTGGCCTGGCTCCTCGACTCTTCGGATATGCATCCAGCCATTGAATGGCTGGCAAGCCGACTGCCACCTTTTTCTCCTCCGCGGCAAGCCCTTGGAAGCAGGCCGGTGAATGAAAAAGTAATGCCTCAGTTACAGGGGGGTTTAGAGGCGGTTCGACAGAACGGTCCGTCAGCTGACGGACCGTTCTATCGAACGGCCACTACAACTGAAGCCCTCTGCCCAACTCGGTTGCGCCACAGTCCCTCTGTAACTGAGGCATTACATGACAAAGCCCGGGGCCTTGGTCAATGGCTTAAACTGCCGCCGCCGAATATCGAAGCCCTGGTTCCTTCCTGGTTCGCCGACGCCTTGTTTTATCCAACCGGTGCTGACCGGAATACGCATCGGCATCGCTGTCTGCAGGCGTTCCAGGCACGCCCGCCAACCTGGTTAAGAACCAGGGTCGGGCGAGAATCGGACGTCCTGGCCGGGTTGCAGCGGCACTATGCGACGGCCCGTATTTCTCCGGCCCTCTCCCAGGCGATCTGCCTGCCGAACGGCGGTAACCGGGAAATTTTGAACACCATGCCGGAGGTTGAGATTCAGGATTTAGCGTCGCAATGCGTTGGCCGGATCTGCGGACCGGGAACCGGGGAACATTGGTGGGATGCCTGCGCGGGATCCGGAGGAAAAAGTTTTCACCTGGCCGATTTGATGAATAACACGGGGTCTATCCTGGCCACCGACACCCGTGCCGCTATCCTCAAGGAATGTCGGCGCCGGATGATTCGGAATCGCATTAAAACACTTACACTTCGCACCTGGAACGGAACTCACGCCACGGCGCCGGATCGCCTGTTTGATGGTGTCCTGGTGGATGCTCCCTGCTCCGGCATTGGAACGTGGCCTCGGAATCCGGATGCCCGCTGGCGCACCGCCCCGGATACCATAGCTCGCAACGCCGGGCTTCAATCCGATCTGCTGAATGTTTGCGCTGACCGGGTTCAGCCCGGCGGAAGGCTGGTGTATGCCGTCTGCACGCTCACCGGCGCCGAAACTGCCGGCGTTATTGAAGAATTTCTGGCCCGACGGAGTGATTTTCATCTTGAGCCGGCGCCGCATCCGCTCACCGGCGAGCCTACCCCGGGCCTGGTCCGGATCTGGCCCTGGGAGGGCGATTGTAACGGTATGTTTATCACCTGTCTGAAGAAACAATGAGAAACGATCAACGCATATCCGAATATGGCGGCTGCTGTCGCCCCGTTGCGGGGCGTTATTTTTCCTGGCTTTACAGGAAAAATTTAGAATCTATTGATGAACCATTTTGCTTCTCATGGCACCTACTACCTGAATATTGCGCGAAAATCGCGCAATATTCACTTTTCGTCAATGCTGACAAGGCATTGGCGAAAAGACGTCGCGTTGGGCGGATAACCCAATGGGTAATCCGCTCAACGCAAGTGGTTAACCCCTTGTAACCCCGCATTAATGCGGGGTTACGATGGCCCGGAGGGTGAAAATTGCACGCCTCCGTGCAATTTTCAGGTACTACCAATGGATGATACAGGCATAGTCGCCGCGCTCCA
>JAHIJO010000036.1 GCA_018898455.1 Verrucomicrobiota bacterium
ATTTGAGGACATTGCAGATGTACACGTCCTCCCGTCCGAGTCCTATCGAGGCCAGCAGTTCATTGAGGAATACCTGCCGCAAAATCGGAATGATTTCCGTGTCTTAACCGACACGGCCCCATTGAAGCACTCCCTTGGCTCCTGGCACGGTGACGCCCACGATCACATTTCCGTGTCTTAACCGACACGGCCCCATTGAAGCGAATCAATACGTTTTTGGGCCACGAGTTTAAGGACGCGATTTCCGTGTCTTAACCGACACGGCCCCATTGAAGCAGGTCACAATGCGAAGTGAAGAAATGGCGGAAGAACGAATTTCCGTGTCTTAACCGACACGGCCCCATTGAAGCATTTAGACGGTGTCTTGGCGGTATTAACAAGGAGGATTTCCGTGTCTTAACCGACACGGCCCCATTGAAGCTCGCCTGCAGGACGTGTCACGCAACGCGATCGTTGCATTTCCGTGTCTTAACCGACACGGCCCCATTGAAGCGAGCCGTGAAAGCCACGGGATTGAATGAATCGAAACATTTCCGTGTCTTAACCGACACGGCCCCATTGAAGCGAGAACATGCCCGGCACTTGCGTGCCGGATGACGACCGATTTCCGTGTCTTAACCGACACGGCCCCATTGAAGCTTCGAGAACACCACCGGCCGCCTCCGCTACCTCGAATATTTCCGTGTTTTAGCCGACACGGCCTCATTGAAGCGTAGGATTCTTCCGCGCTGGCCCTCTTCTGGAAAAGTATTTCGTGTCTTATTTATGTGAAAAGCCTTGATGTGGCATTTCAATTTCTTGTCAGCCCATTTATCTCCCGCGACGTTGGTGCCAAACAGCAAGGAATTCATCGGGCGTTGAAATCGCCAGGTTCGTTTCCACCTTCTTGAAGTGCCCGGGATCGCGGGTAATCAGGCAGTCGGCTCCGGCGCGGATGGCGGAATGGAACTGGATGGCATCCTCGAAATCGTTCATGGTCGAGTCAATAGCTTGATTCAGAATCAGGGTGTCGGGGGCGACTGGCACAAAAATATCACGCAGGATACGAAGGGCTTTGTCTGCGTTGCGTTTGCCGGCCGTCTTGCGAATCACATGATAGATGTTGTTGAAACTGATCGCGGAGATACAGCCTTGAATTGCTCCGCTTTCAACCAGAGACCAAACCTCGGCGGAAGCGGCGTAAAATGGTTCACGCTTGGCAAGGATGTCCAATAAGACGTTGGTGTCGAGAAAGGGGGATCGGGGTCGTGTTTAAATATTCATCAATCATTTGAAAAGGGGCCTGACGGGGGGGCTCGACAGTACTCAAAACCGGGAGTCAGCCATGGCGTGCACAAGCCTGATTGAAGAAATCTTCAATATGCTCCGCAAGCTCCCCCTGGTGGGTGGGCGTGGCGACGGCGGCTGTGTTTTGGATCGTCGGCCTGGTCATCACCGCCGGCATGACGACCAACGCCATGCAGAACGCACTCCGTCCCTTGGTCAAATTCGCATTCAACGGTCTTGCCATCCTCGCGTTGGTCGCCGCTGTCGTCTCCTTCTACGGCTGTACCCGCTACCCCGCATGCAAAGGAACACGGCCAGCGGACTGATATCAGAAGACAGGGCGACCAGGGGTCCTGCGAATAAGTCCATTTCCGGGCGTTCCCCGCCTTCTATCAGCTTCCGTCTCGATGATATATCGCCAGGCGATATATCATGCCGCCAGGGTCATGATATCGGCGGTAAATTGCTTTAGGCGGGCAAGGGACCAGCCCCGAATGGCGCACATGACAGGGCCACCTCTAATTCCCCTGAAAAATTCCCTTAAAGGTCATTAACAACATTTCAACATTCTGTAGAAAGGAAAGTAGGGTTAGATCTCGTTTTTCTGTAAATGGATGGGTAATGTCCCGTTCGTTATTACAATAGAGTGACGGTTTCCGATCTGATGTTGATGTGCCGTTGCCGGGATCAAGGCATGCCGGCTAGATCTGTCAGGGAACAGTCACGGTGAATGCGTTCTGCAGTTGCAGTGCCTTGTGCTCATCCGGCAGGAAGAGCCAGGTTGTCAGGAGATGGGTTCCGGGACTCAGCCGCGATTGATGAAACGCGACGCGCCAGCCGGACTTTATCAGCCCGGGATTCCCCAATTGCCGGGCGACATCATCCCGGTCTTCTCCCACGGCGGCATAGGCGAGGATCTGTTGCGCCTCGTCGGTCACAATGATCCAGCGCCCCGGCCCTCCCGTTGCCGGGTTGCGGGCCCAACCGCTTCCATAAACCTGATCTTCCGCAAATTGAAGATGATCGGTACAGCCCACAAGGTCTGATGGGTTGGGCACAAAAGCAATCGGCGTCAGTGTCTGGATGTCAACGGGGGGCGGGATATCGAGGTGGATGACGCCAATCGGCACGATCAGTTCGTTGTCCCGGAGGAGGGTGAACACGTTCAATCGGACACTGCCGGCAGGGAATTTCGCAATGGATAGCTGCTGCTCCCAGGAGGTTTCGGAGAAATCAGCGGCGGCGTTGACGTGGGCTCGTGCCACAATCACGCCGCCGGAATTAACGAAAAGCACTGCCCGGGCTGGCTGGCGCCGTCCGGGATCATAAGCCCGGCCGGTGATGACCCAGTCGTTGGGCTTAAATCCTTTTGCCGGCACCGGGCTTTTTTGAATGGATTCGATACGCCCCGCCCGAACTTCAATCGGTTTGTATTCCTCGAACGATTTTTTATCCCGGAACATGGAAAGGCGGTGCCGGGTCAGGAAATCCATCCTGGCTTTCAAGGGGACCGGATCCGGGAAACTGCGGGCCAACAGGGACTGGTTGGGAGTAAAACACAACAACTCATCGCGTACGGCCAGCAAGGCGTCGTGTTTTTCCTGCCAGAGCTTCAGCAGATTTACGGAAGATAACAGAAACAATCCGGCGCATGCGGCGCTGAACAGCCAGAGTGCGATTTTTAAGACCGCAAGTCCCTGCCGGCGCTTACGGGTGATGGCTGCGCGTTCGGCGATAGCCACCGTGATGACGGTCATCACGAGCGTGGAAATCCAGAACAGATTCGACAAGGTGGTGTAGCGACTTTCCAACGCGTGCGGAATGCCGTTGGCGGATCGGCCGATCGCGACGACCAAGGCGCCCAGCACGGCGTAGGTTCCCAGGGCCGGCCAGAACGCTATGCCCCGGAAGGTTCTACCTGCCCGGAAACAGCAGACCAGGCTGACCAGGCCAAACAGCGCACAGCCCGCCATGCCGACAGCGATGGGAACCCCGATCGGTATTTGCGGTGTATTGACCAGCGCGCCGCCCAGGAATGCGAAGAAGTAGCCTAAAAAGATATCGGGGTGATATATGAAAAAACGCAACGGCGGCATGCAGGACGGCTTCCGATATCCGGTGTAAAAGAGCGCCAGTAAAATGGCGGCAAAAAGAATCCATACAATCCAGGGCGCGATCCGGAACCGGTGTTCTTCCCGGGACACGATCAGGAGCGCCAGCAGGCCGGCCATCCAGTACAGGATGCCGTTGGAATAGGAAAACATGGCCACCGCTCCGGCCAGCAACGCTCCTATGAAACGGGGCCAGGAAAATACAGGCTGGGAGAGCAGAAGGAGCCCGACCGCCACGGCGGCAATATTCATGAAACCGATGATCGTGAATCCAAACGTCCACGCTTCGTATTGAACCACCGAAAAGATCAGCAGGGACAAACAGGTCGGAAGCCAGCGATAGGAGTGGCCGGTGCAGGCCATACCGGTTCGAAGCCCTTGCCATGCAAGGAGCAGGAAGATCAGCATGGCCAGGAATACAATCCCGGCGACTTCCGCGTGGATGTTCCAGCCCGTCAGATGGGCGAGCGGGATTAATAGTAATCGCGGGAACAGTATCCGGCTTTCATTGTGCTGATCGAAAAGGTCGCCCAAGGTCAGAGAGCCTTCAAAAGACTTCTGCAGGTATGGAACCAGGTCCCATTCGTCCAGGTAAGGCATGTCGATGGCGAATTGGATGATCCAATACAGCAGGAAAAGAAACGGGATCATGGCCAGGATGGCCCATAGTGTTTTTGCTCGACTGGACATTTTTAATGCATCCGCAATTCGCAATCTACTTCAATCCGGTAATGGCGGCAATGACCGCGGACTGGTCCTGTTCGCTGAGGGTGTTGTAAAAGGGGAGGCGGACGATCCGGTCACTGGTGGTTTCCGTCACGGGACAATCGCCGGCTTTTCCGCCGAACCGGCGGCCCATGTCCGAAAGGTGAAGCGGCAGGTAGTGGAAAACACTGAGAATTCCCTTGGCTTTCAGGGCGTCAATCATGGCTTGGCGTTGGGCCGGGCTGGGGAAGATCATGTAGAACATATGATAGGATTGCTCGCAGTGGGGATGCACTGTAGCCAGTCGCACATTGTGGTGTTGCGCCCAATACTCCAGTCCTGCGCGGTAGGTGTCCCAGATTCGCCGCCGCGCGGATTGGATCCGCTCCCAGGTTTCCAGTTGCCCGAACAGAAAGGCGGCCAGTAGATCGGACGGCAGATAGCTGGATCCGATATCAACCCAGGAATATTTGTCAATCTGGCCCTGGAAAAAGCGGCTCCGGTTCGTGCCTTTCTCCCGGATTATTTCCGCGCGTTCGATGAAGCAGGGCTCGTTGATCAGCAGGGCGCCGCCCTCGCCGCAGGTGACGTTCTTGGTTTCGTGGAAGCTTTGAGTCGCCAAACAGCCAAAGGTGCCGAGATGTTTGCCGTGATAGCGGCCGAACAGTCCGTGGGCATTGTCCTCGACGACGGCAACGCCGTGCCGCGCCGCGATTGGGAGGATCGTGTCCATTTCACAGCCGACACCGGCATAGTGAACCACAACAATCGCCCTGGTTCGAGGGGTGATCCTGCGCTCCAGCTGGGATTCGTCCAGGTTCAGGGTGTCCCGGCGGATGTCGATGAAGACCGGTTTGGCGCCCCGGAGAACGAAGGCGTTGGCGGTGGAGACGAAAGTGAAGGATGGGACGATAACTTCGTCGCCTGGCTTGATATCCAGCAGTAACGCCGCCATTTCCAGCGCATGGGTGCAGGAGGTCGTCAGCAGAGCCTTGGAGACGCCCAGATGGGATTCGAGGAAGGCATGGCATTTTTTAGTAAACGGTCCGTCGCCGGAAATCTGGCCGTAGGCGACAGCTTCCGCCATGTAGCGTTGTTCCTGGCCCATGAAGACCGACCGGTTAAAGGGGATGGGATACATAATGGTTTACAGGGGAGGGGGAGGGTTGGGGGTGGAGGGTGAAGGGGCGAATTCGTCCATCACATCCACCATCAGTGCTACGAGTGTGGCCCACTCACCGGCATCTCTGTCTGCGCCATAGCGGCTGGTAGTTTCTCGGACTTCGTAACCCGTCCGTGTCGTCCCCCGCCATTCGCACAGTCGTTCGTGGAGTCGCTCAAGCATCTTGTCGCACGCCTCGTAGGCGGCATCAAACTCGACCCACCGCGGCTGATCGAAATAGTGTTTGGAATAGGCCATATCGAGATGGTGCTGGGTCTCGCGCACTTCCCCTTTAGACCGGTTAATAGCTTCAAGGTAGATATTGGCGTGGGTACTGCCCCAACCTTCCGCCAGGATCGCACAAGCCGCATTTGAAGACCGTCTGAGTTGGGATCCGAGTTCAAACATCTCGAACTTTGGGAAACGCAGACTCTCCTCATTTACCGCCAGGTGTAATCTGCGAAGTTCCTGGTACACCCTCAAATCTCGAAACGAGTTCAATCTTGCCATCTGCCTGTTCCTCCACCCTCCACCCTTTACTCATCATCCTCCCGCCGGCCGGAACCAATGTAACGTGGTCACTGCGCTTCGGACGGTAAATCCAAGACGTAATGTCAGCTTAATCCCGCCAATATTATGAAGTGAGACCCGCGTAATGGCCTCCCGATACCCCCGGGATTGGAACTCGATAAACAGCAATTGATACATCAGCACGCCGGCTCCCGTTTGCTGGATATCTTTATTCACGGCTCCCAGCGTGACATCCATGGTCTTGGGGGCGGTTTCCCGGCATTGGACGAACCCCAAGACCTGTCCGCAGGGCGTATCTTCGAGGACAAAGATAGGTTCCCGAGATGCAAAACTCCGGCTAATCCACTGAATGAATCGCTGATCGGCTTTGTCGGCCGGCAGATGGGGATCCAGATGGTAGCGGTCGGCAGCGAAGGCGGAGGCCGCGATGGCCGTGACAGATGCTTGATCAGCCGGTTTCGCCAGACGGAGCCGCGCCGAGTGCGATTTTCTATGGATGATGGTGGAAAGCCGGGCCAGGTGGAGGTGAAATTCCATCAATGTCTCTACCGGATAAAACCCGCTTCCAGCCAAGACTTGGGCCAGCGGCACGGCGCCAGGGGTAATTTTGGAATAAATCAGGCAAGGACAACCGGCGGGTAACTCCGCAAGCCAGGTTGGCAGGTGTTGTGCCAGACTGGCATGGGGGGTGTCCTGGCATTTTAATTCATAGAAAGGAAACCCGTAGAGATCGCTGTCCCAGGGAATCGCCGCATAATGGACTGGGCCATCTGGGGCGGGAAAGGACTGAACTGTCAGCTCAAACGACATATCGGGCTATGTTTTCATGAATTCATAAGTCCCAAAAGACCTTCTGGTCTCTGAGGCTCTGACCTCTGCTCCTTAGTCCTTGTTCTGGCGCATCACATAAGGCGGTCGCTCCATTAAGCGAAAATGCATCCGGGCCAGGTATTCCCCGATGATGCCCAGGGCAAAAAGCTGGGCGCCTGAGAAAATCGCGATGATGGATGCCAGGAATGGAAACCCGGGAAAACTGTAGCCCAGGATCAGATAGCGCCCGATCACATAGACCAGTACGCCCAGTCCAAACAACGTGAAGAAAAACCCGATCCAACTGGCTAATTGCAGGGGCAGGGTGGAAAACCCGGTCAGCACATTGAATCCATGCACGAACAATTTGCGCAGGGAATAACTGGATTTACCGATCGAGCGGGCATCGTGGCGGACCGGAACCGAAGCAAAACGGGTTGTGCCCCAGGTCAAAAGGACGTCGATCATGACAAAAGGGCCTTGGAAGGCGGCGAATGCATCCCGCAACTGGGTTCGAAATGCCCGGAATGCGCTGATATGGGGAGCGAGGCCGACCCGCATGACGCTCCGCGCGATCAGCCGCAATACCCAGGAGGATAAGTCACGGAATATGCCGTGTTGCGGCTGATGCGGCGTGCCGTAAACCACATCATGTCCTTCCGCCAGTTTTTCCAGGAGCCTGGGTATCTCCTCGGGCGGATTCTGCAAATCGGCATCCAGGGTGACGATCACCTCGTGCCGGGCTTCCCGGATGCCGCACAACAGGGCGTTGTGCTGGCCGAAATTACGCATCAGGTTAATGCCGCGGAGATGCGCATTACTGCGACTCAGTTCCTGGATGAGGTCCCAACTCCGATCCGGGCTGCCGTCATTGACCAGCATGATTTCAAATTCCGTGTGCAGGGAGTCCAGGACGGCCATCAGTCGTGACACCAGGGGTTTCAGCGATGCTTCCGAGCGGTACACCGGAATCAGGATGCTCAAAGATGGTGTGGCGGCAGACATGAGACATTCTTTCATTTACGGGAAACCGGTTCTTATGGAATCGTGATTCGGACGTTAATCATGACGAATATGCATATCTTTATAGTGACGGGTTATTGTCGAGACGCGCCGGTGGCACGTTTCAGAGACGCCCCAGCGGTGCGTCTCGACAAAGCCACACATTCTGAAGCCATTGTAAAACTGGCATTAAAAAACAACACTAGTATATCTTGCTTTGTAAATCAAACCCAAATTCGATGGTCAACGGGTGGATCGCAGTAGGCGAGTGATCCATTCTTTGAGTCGTGACGGGTGATGCACGAGCCGCATAAGCAGGCTTTGCTGCAGGATCACGGCCCCGGCCGGACACACCTCATGACAACAACAGCATTGGATGCACTGGTGCGGGATCAGGACTGGCGGTTTTCCTTTTATCAGCGTCAATGCGGAGACCGGACAGGAACGGACACACAATCCACAGGCGGTGCATCGCTCGTTCATCAAAGGGCGGATCCATAAAAGCGGACCCAGCCAATGATACAGCCAGGCGGGCGCCGTTTTGCCGATGAACACAGAGGGAAGTTTCATGGGTCGGAACGGGAACTGTGACGGTGAGTCGCCCGCCACATCGATCGCCTGCCATTGCGTTTCTCCGGCACCGCTCTCCTTGAGAAATGAAAAGTAAGGGACGCGGCGCGGATTGATCTTCAGCCAATGACATACAAGGGTGTCCAGCGCGACCCCATCGGACGAGGCGGCCAGGAATCCGTAATGGACCGGATTTCCATTGGAAGGGCCATTGCCTTCCATGGCGATAATCGCGTCACTGACCGTCAGGGAAGGCTTAACGATGGCATAGAGCGACGCGAGGAATCGGCCGAAGGAGACTGGATCATGAAACTGCTTGTGAAGCATGGTTTTCTGGTAGCCCGGAATGGTTCCATACATATTCTTAACGGCATTGGTGATGACCGTGAGAACGTGGGTTTTCAGCTTGGGCACGCTAATGACCACGTCGGCCTCCAATACTGGCTTGGCGATTGAGAAGGGGATGCCATTGAAATCGAAATGCCGGGAGCCGGCCTTTTCAAGATTGAGCAGGGGTACAGCTTCCTCGGCGCACAGGGCGCGGAATCCTGTTTTTTCCCATATGCTTTCAATGTTGATGGCGCTGGCGCCACTATCGGCAACAATAGGCGTGGCGCCGGCCTGTTTGACCAGGCGGATCAAGGCGCGCACGACTTCCGGGTGGGTGGTAACGGCTTCGTCCGGGCGATGGCTGGAGAGCAGGTTGGGCTTGAGCAACACAGTTTGCCCGGCTCGTACGAAGGTTTGTATTCCGCCTAACGCCGTAAATAGTCGTTCGACGGCTGGCAGAATTTCCTGAAAGTCGTAGCTGCCGCATTTTATCAAAACCACCTTGGTACGCGAAATCATGTTGATTCCTTTAAGTGACTTGGACGACAATTTGTCCGTGGCAACATGGAATGCGGCGCCACAATAACACAGCGTTATAGTAAGCACAAGACACCTGCAAAATAGCATCCAATGATTGATTGACAATCCTTTTCTAAAATGCAAGAATATCTGCGGGAAAATGAAGCTGAAATGACGATAAATGCATATCATGAATAGACTTGAGAGTACCGATTTCTTGCCGTTTAAGAACGGCAAACGCTTATTGAAACTCATTGTCGTTTTCGCGTGATTAATTGCAAGCGGAATCCACTTGCATGCGCACCGCATGTTGATCCCCACTCTTGGGCAGACCTGTCTTGATGCCGTATAGCGGAAAGACAAGCGGAACGTGGAGGGGTTTCGCGTGAGCGAGCAAGCGGCAAAACGCATGGCCAACGAAAGTGGGTTGATCGCCGAGATTGGACGCATCATCAGTTCAACACTGGATATCGAAGATGTATACCAGCGTTTCGC
>JAHIJO010000037.1 GCA_018898455.1 Verrucomicrobiota bacterium
CCACTACTATGACCTCTGGTGCCTGATCACCAAGGGCATCGCGGACCAAGCTGTAGCTGATGACGGTCTATTCGACCGCGTACTTGCCCACCGCAAAGTCTTCTTCCGCTGGTCATGGATGGACTACACCAAGATGCGCCGCGGATCACTGCGCCTTGTCCCCCCGGAAGACCAACTGAAGGATTGGGCTGCGGACTACACGGCGATGGGCACCGAAATGTTTTTCGGTGAGGTGCCGCCATTTGAAACGGTTCTGAAAGTGGTCGGCGATTTCGAGAGGCGATTTAACCAATAAGCGGGTGTCGCCACAGGACAGAAGCACGTCTGCTGAGCCAGGGCCGCCCTTCCAATGGAAATCGTCTATGCCTGATATTACGGGGATTTTCATGTTGATTCCATCATAAGCCATGGGCTACGGGGCGGACCTTCTCATGATGGCAGCCCGGATGGTCTTCCAGTTTTTTCCGTTCTGCTTCTTCGCCAACGCATGGATCTTTTTCAGTATGTCTTTGTCATGGGCGGGTAGGGCGGCGGGCGGTTTGCCTTTGCTTAGCTTTGCCGCAAACTTACCGATCATGGCGGCGTCAACGTGTTCATAGCCCTCCAGCATAGCGTCGCTGCTATGGCCGGTGATTCGCTTGACGATCTCGCCGGGTATGCCGGCGGTGAGTGCTTGTGTTGCGAAGTAATGCCGTAATGAATGTGCACCATAAACGACAATTGCCCGTTCGACGCCCGGCCGGTGTTCCGTGGTGGTCAATCCTGCCTTCGTAAATACCGCTTGAACACGCTTGGATACTGATCCCGAATCGCGATCATAGGCGGCGGCCAGTTCGGGGAATGCCAGATTTCCGGCAACCATGTCACGCCGCTTTTGAAGCAGATCGGCCAGCGCCGGGAGCAGGGGGATAAAAACGGTCTTGCCGGTTCTCGCGGTCTTGCGCGGGTTCAGGGTGATGACCTTGCGCTTAAAGTCAATACTGTCCCATCGAAGCATAACGCCGTCCACCAGCCGTTGCCCGGATAGTCCCAGGACAAACAGCAGGTCGTGAATATCCGCATCACCGGCGGACTTCAGCAGATTAGCGAATTGTTCCGGCGTGATGGTGTGGCGCCGGTTTGCCAGGCGTTGCAGGCGTTTCTTGCCGATGGTCAACCAGGGATTCCCGGCGCTGCGTATCGGCACGGCAAGGCATCGCCAAATAAGGCGCATGAATGCGATATGTTGGTTGAACGTGGAGGCCGTTACCTGGTCGGCCGTCAGCCGTTGCGCATAGGCGCTCGCGGCGCCGGGGTCAATATCGCGCATGGCTGTTTTGTTCGGGTGCTCCGTGGTGAGCCATGAAATAAATCTTTTCCAAATGCTATGATTCCGGTATATCATTGCCTCAGATGAATCCGGGCGGTTTGTGGCGCGCCCATATGCGGTCCAGGCATCGGCCACGGCCAGCGGGGGGTTGGCGTCCTCGGTAGCGGTTAGCGCTTTGTTTTCAGCGGATCGCAGTTGCGATTCCACGATTGCATGAGCAGAGACCAGGTCGGCGGTTGTGAATTGGCGCATGATCTCTTTTTGTTTCGTCTCCGCTTCGTCGCGGTCGGTGGTGTCCAGGCTTTGGCGGATTAAGCGACCCTCAACCATGTATTTCAGCCAATAAACATTTCCGCGTAGATACAGGTTGCCGGTTCGTCGTTTTTTTGTCATGGCGTTGTGCCTTTCGTTTGTGTTCAGTATGCTGCGTTAATGGTTTTAATAATAGGCACACAATAGGCACAGTCAAGCAAAATGATCAATATATAAAGGTGCTCGGCGGGGATTCCTAATCCGCAGGTCGTGGGTTCAAGTCCCGCCCGGGGTACCCTTTGTTTCCAGTCCCGTCCGGGCTACGCCGCATGCCAAGAGCGTATCCCGTCCCAGCCGTATCGCCGCCCCGGAACAACGCGCCGCCGGAATGTCTGCTCGCCGACCTGCGCCGCGACATTCCCGTTCATTGCCTTGACATCAATGACGACCGGAAGGATACGCAACCATGATAGAGAACAACCCCAGCAAAGTATCCAGCGGATTTGAAATGCTCCTGGAGGAGGTCAAAGCGGAGGAAGAGAGCAATTGAACATGACCGATGAAGCCAAAGACCTTCCGCAACCGTCTTCCGAGATCATCCTCTACCAGACCGAGGACGGTCGGAACCGGGTCGAGGTCCGACTCGAAAACGAGTCGGTGTGGCTGACGCAACAGCTTATGGCCGATCTGTTTCAGACGACAAAGCAGAATATCGGACAGCACCTTAAGAACATCTTCGCGGAAGGGGAGTTGCAGCAGGATTCAGTTGTAAAGAAATCCTTTACAACTGCCGGGGACGGCAAGACATGATTGAGACTGGAGACAGGAAACTGGCTCTCTTCTGCTCTGTCAAGTGCCCCGGCAAGCTCATTTTGGATGCCTACGACACGTGTCGGCGCCTGCGTGATACTGCCATCACGGTTGTCAGCGGCTTCCACTCGCCAAACTCCAGGGAATGCCTTCGCATTCTGTTGCGGTCAGGAAACAATGTGATTTGGTGTCTCGCGCGCTCCAAACTTGCTCATGTCCCTCCGGCCTTCAAGGAACCGGTTGCCGCCGGCCGCCTCCAGATCATCGTGCCATTCCCGGATAAGGTTCGCCGTCAAACTGCCGTCACGTGCGCCAAGCGCAACCGTCTCGTCGCCGACATGGCCGCCGCCTGCCGCAACGCTTCCCGTAATGGCCCATCATCCCGCGGTTGTCCCTGGTACTGGTAACTACTGCGCTCGATCTCGACCAGCCCGCATGCCCGCCGTTCGCTGATCGGGAAGCGTTCACGCACCTGCTGTACCGCTTCCCGCCGCGCGGCGGGCGTCATTATTTTCGGCCCAGGACATCCTTCAATACCGCATTGTCCAGCATCGCTTCCGCCAATAGATGCTTTAACCGCCGGTTTTCTTCTTCCAAATGCCGTAACCGCTTGGCTTCATTGATATCTAAACCGCCATACTTGGCTTTCCAGCGGTAAAAATGTCCCGTCCGCGACCCCGTGCTTGCGCGTAATCTCTGTCACGGGAACCCTGGCCTCGGCTTTTTTCAATATCCCGATGATCTGCTCTTCACTGAATCTTTTCCCTCGCATGGTTGTCCTCCTCGGGCTATCCTAGCCTTTAGAAGACTCTCTTTCAATATGGCCTAGTTTTTGGGGTGCAGGTCCGCGGCAGCGATACCAATAGACGGAGATTGAAGTATGAGCCTAATGCTGGTTTGCGACAGTGGCAATGACGTGTGCTCAGTGCTTCGGCATAACAACGTGGATTTCCTGCGTTTTACCTCCGCACGGGAAGCCGTTGCGCAAGCCGGCAAAGACGCGGGGATCCTGATATTGGCCGACGGTTATCCCGATAGGACCACCATTTTTGACACGGATCTCATGGATGCGGCCGCCGACAAAGGGTTACGCGTGTATGTCGAATTCCCAAGCAAGCTGCCGGACCTTGACGTGGGGGAAGTACGGGAATCCGGGTGGGAACGCGCAGTCGTGTCTTCGGATATCTTCGAGCCGGCTCTGACGAAACTGCGGATATTGATGATTCACGGCTGTCGTTTCGTAGACATCCAGGCGAAGCATCCGCATATCGTACTGGCGCGAATCGCAGGGTTCGATACAGCCGTATATGGCTTGCCCGAGCGGCCGGCTCCGATTCTCTTCGAGCATCCGCGGGGCGGGCTCCTTGCGGCTGCCACCAAGTTAAGTCAGTTCGTAACGGGCAGGTATGCTCCAGCGGAGGCATGGGCGACGATCTGGCATTGGATTCTATGTTGGCTCCTGCCGGGACAGGAAATTCCGCAACTGCGCTGGACGCCAACGGTTCGTCCTTCCTATCCGGCGGATATGATCCTGCCGTACGATGCTGAGCAACAGGCCTTCCGGCGCGGGGTACAGTGGTTCGGCAAGGCCAGACTATTCATCCACCCCGCCTGGCAAGGCGAGGCCAGACGTCGTCTGGAGGAGTTTCCCGATGGAACAGGTCCGGGGCCGGAAAAAGACTGGCCTCTTGGTGACGGTAGTTGCGGCATGATCGAGGGCGCCAACTCGAGAATTCACTCGAATGGCAGTCAAGACTGGCGTTACCATGTGCGGAATGACTGCATGAGCGAGACCGCGATGGCTATGGCTTTTGCGGGGGCATTGTCGGATGATAAAAGCGCGATGGATTTGGCGGCGAACATCAATGAGTACATCTATTTCAACTCCATCTTTGCCCAGGGGCCGCGGGCAACTCCCGCGAGCCCGTCCTACGGCCTGATACCATGGATGTCGCAGCCTCCTGAAGATGGTGTCTATTACGGTGACGACAATGCTCGCTCCATGCTCGGCACCATGGCCGTATCAGCCCTGCTTCATGCCGACCGCTGGGACGAATCGCTTCTGAAGTGCCTCCTGGCGAATCTGCGCACAACCGGCCCGCTCGGGTTTCGGAATAGTTCGCTCAATGAACGCGAACTTCAGGAGAAGGGCTGGCGGCACTTCTGGGAAACGGAGCGTATTCATTATGCGCCACATTACGAAAGCTGGTTGTGGGCCTGTTTCCTTTGGGCTTATCATCATACTGGATTTAGCCCGTTTCTTGAAAGAGCCGGCACCGCGATCCGCATGACCATGGAAGCCTACCCGGCCGAGTGGCGCTGGACGAACGGGATTCAGCAGGAACGGGCGCGCATGTTATTTCCTCTGGCGTGGTTGGTACGGGTGGACGATACCGACCTGCACCGCCAGTGGCTGCGCACCATAGCCGGGGAACTGCTGGACCGGCAGGATGCCTGCGGCGCCATCTGCGAGGAGGTGGGGTCTGCCGGGCATGGCGCCTATGGTCCCCCCAAGACCAACGATGCCTACGGTACGGCCGAAGCGCCGCTCATTCAGCAGAACGGCGACCCGCTCTGTGACCTGCTCTATACCTCTAATTTCGCTTTTGCGGGGCTGCACGAGGCCGCTGCCGCCACCGGCGATTCTTTTTATGCGGCGGCGGCCGACCGGCTGGCACAGTTCCTATGCCGGGTTCAGGTCCGCTCCGAAACGCACGCGGAGCTGGACGGCGGGTGGTTCCGGGCCTTTGACTTCAAACGCTGGGATTATTGGGCCAGCAACGCGGATCTTGGCTGGGGCGCTTGGAGTATTGAGTCGGGCTGGACGCAGGGCTGGATTACGGCAACGCTGGCGATGCGGCGCCTGAAGACTTCATTGTGGGATCTGACTGCTCACAGCAAGGTCCGGAGACACATGGACGAACTGGTTCCCGTGATGCTGCCCCAGGCGGGCAGGGCCGATAAAACCTTGTTGTGAAAATACGTCCGACAAGACGGCTGCACAGCGAAGCGGTGATCCGCGACGTATTGATTGTGCCGCCTTCAACCCCAATTCAATTACCAGCGGGATAATGAATAGCAGAACAGCAGTCAGCAGGTTATTTCATGATAATACCTGAATATTGCGCGAAAATCGCGCAATATTCAGGTATTATCATGAAATAACCTGCTGACTGCTGTTCTGCTATTCATTATCCCGCTGGTAATTGAATTGGGGTTGAAGGCGGCACAATCAATACGTCGCGGATCACCGCTTC
>JAHIJO010000038.1 GCA_018898455.1 Verrucomicrobiota bacterium
AGACAGGTCTGCCCAAGAGTGGGGATCAACATGCGGTGCGCATGCAAATGGATTCCGCTTGCAATTAATCACGCGAAAACGACAATGAGTTTCAATAAGCGTTTGCCGTTCTTAAACGGCAAGAAATCGGTACTCTCAAGGATCATAGATCAGGTCCGCGAATCCGGCCTGGACCAGGCGTTCCGCCGGCGGAGAAAACGAGAAGTTGTAGGGAACGGCATCTCCTTCGCCGTGGTTAAAAGAACGCATTGAATCCAATCGCGGTCGGATGTCATGTTAGGCTCAGGCGTAATACGTTGAATACTTTTCCATCGCGTCCATCAAGGCCTTCACATTGTCCAGCGGGACCCCGGGATACAGGCCGTAGATCATCATCAATCCGCCCTGCTGACTGCCAAGTTTCTCCACTTCTTCGCGAATCAGGTCGTCAATTTGCCGCGGGCTGCCGCGGGCGGTGATCAATTGCCGGTCAATGTCCAGATCAATGCAGACCCGGCCGGCGAACTTGTTAGCGATCCAGTCAATGCCATTCACCAGGTCCTGGAGATTGATGACCTCCACGCCGCCTTCAATCAGGTCGTCCACAAGCGTGCGGATGTCGCCATCCGAATGCATATGCACAATGCAACCCCGATCCCGGGCAGGTTGCATGATGCGCCGGTAGACCGGCTTGATGTATCGGCGAAAGCAGTCGGGGGACAGCATCGGGCCAACCTGCATGCCCAGATCCTCCGGATAGCTCATCAGGTCGGGTTTCAGCTCCATCCAGTTCATCACGTACTGATAATTGAAGTTTTCCACCATCTCGATCAGCCTGGACAGGTTCGGTTCGTCATCGAGCATGTCGCAGAGGAGGTTTTCATAACCTCGAATATCCTGCAAGCGCAGAAAGGTATGGCCATGCGGCAGGCCGCCGCATACCAGGTTGCCATTGGCCTTCCGACGCTTGACGTCCGCCCGGATGTTCTGCCAGTCGATCGGATAGGTTCCATCGGTGGTGTTTGGATCGGGAGCTCGATACAGGTCAAATTCGGTCCAGTCTGTCAGGGGATGCCCGTGAACGGAACCTGTTATCCCGTTGTCGGTTGTTTGCCACCCACAACCCCATGGATCTTGGTAGGGTTCGTCTTTCCGTTGATTAAGCCCGTAGTGCGGCTTCACCTGGGCCTGTCGCTTGTAGCCTGCAAAGAGCAGCCGGTGTTCTTCCATCAGGTCCTGCAGTGCGTCCTGGGGATAATGGTGCCAGCAGGCCGCGTTGATGGCGAACGTCATGGGAATATGCTCCGGTCGCTCAAACCGGATCGATCTAAGTATGTTTTCGCGATGGTTCATATCTGGGTTCCTGTTCCGAACGCTAGCCTCCGATGCTGTTTCCCCACATCCCGTGCCGCAAGCAAAATTTCACGCGCGAGCCGATGGGCGGCCTGTTTAATTTCCTTGGAAGGAGTGCGGCCGAAATCGGTCCGGCCGGGCTGGATGCCGAGGACGATGACACGACAAGAGAGCGATTGGGTCAGGTAGTCGGTTAGTATTTTCAGCGGCAGGACGTGGGTGGAAAAGGGCATACCGGCGATTTGCTCCGGTTCGATCAGCTTCACGGCGCCCGGTTTCAGTCCCAAGTCGGCCGCATCGGTCAGCAGAATATGAGAAGGCTTACAGCGGAGTATTTCGCCCGTCAGATTCTCCGGGGCGGTTCCGCCATCGAAGATCCGAAGGCCGGACGGCCGGGATCGTCCTAAGGCCGCGCGCAATTCACGGATGACCAGAATCCCGGCGATGTCGTCGCCGCGCAGGTCGGAACCGATCCCGACGACGGCGATTCGGCGCGCTTGCCGCAGGGCAGTTTCCAGTCCGCAGGTATCATGAGACGTAAGTTGTTTTTTCATTCTAAAAAGAGACATTGAATATCCAATGGAATATAGGGATATTCACTTCGAAATTGGATATTCCTTGTTGGATATTGAGTATTCGAATAGTCACTCAATGGGCGCGGCGGCTTGGGGCGGGGGCGGTTCGGCATGGTAAATCATTTTCAGTTTATTGCGCTGAAGCTGGGCTAATTCGTAATCGGCTGTGGACTCCAGCGCCTTCTTGGGACAGCTATCCACGCACTGGGCACAATAGATGCACTGATCGAGATCGAATTCGGCCTGGAACCGCTTGTCGCCAACCTTGGTGATCGTGATGCAGTTGGTCGGGCAATCCCGCATACACAGTTTGCATCCGATACACAGGGTGGCGAGGAATCGTATTTTACCACGGAACCGGTCGGGCATCAGGACCTTGACGTACGGATAGAGAACCGTCGCCGGCTTCTGAAAAAATGAGGTCAGGACTTCACGGAGCATTTTACCGGGTTTGATCATGGTCGGAGCACCCCGCTGAGGATCAGGTTGATAAGGAGTTGAAACAGTGCCGCCGGCGCGACGATTCGCCAGCAGAAGATGACCATCTGCTCGATTCTCAGCCGGGCCAGAACCGTGCGCAGGAGCGCCAGCAAGGCGATGACGGCCAACACTTTTACCAGATAGAATACAAACCCCCAGGCGGCACCCAGGCCCAACCCGAAGGGAAGAAATACGGCGGCGATCAGCGAGGCGCCGACGACGGCTTCAATATCGATGGCTATGCGGAACATGGCCAGAAACCGCCCGCTGTATTCGGTGAACGTGCCGCCCACGATCTCAGTCTCGGCTTCGGGGATGTCGAACGGCACCCGTTCCAACTTGCCCTGAAGTGCAATCAAGGACACGATCAGGCCGATGATGTTGAACGCGGCATAGGCGGGATGCTGATCGTAAAAAACGGTCATCTCGCTCAACGACCAGGTGCCGGCCAGCAGGGCTGGCGCCAGGATGGCCATGAACAAAGGCACTTCATAGGCAAACAGCTGAGTCAGGGTGCGGGTCGCGCCGATCATGGAAAAGAGCGATGTCGAGTGCCAGCCGGCCAGGAAGAATGTCAGCGTGGGAATCGTGAGCAGGTAAATCACGACGATCAGGTCGCCGTTGAATGAGAACAGGGACTGGGTGCTCCATAGGGGGATGTAGAAGAAAGCCGTGACCACCGACGCCAGGGCGAATGCCGGCATCAGCCGGAACATGACGGAATCGGCTTCCTCGGGAATGATGTCTTCCTTGGCGGCCAGTTTGACGAAATCGGCGAACGGCTGGAACCAGGGCGGCCCGATCCGGTTCTGCAGGCGGGCGTAGAGTTTGCGATCCACGAATTCCATGGCCAGTCCGAAGACGAACAGGAATAGGAATCCCGGAAAAATCAGCAGATTAAACAGTGACCATGCCATAAATAAGAACACCCCTTTTTCAAAAGATAAAAAAATTACTCGCAAATAATGTCATTCTGAGCGTAGCAAAGAATCTCAGCCTAGATGATCAATCATGAGATCACTCTGCCGCTACCGCGGCCTTGGGATGACAATATTACGTCATCCCGTCAGGCTTTCATTCTCTGTCTCATCTTCGCATTCAAATCCTTAAAATCCACGCCCTGTTTCCGGTACCACTCCAGGCTGTGCGTACGCAGTGCCTGCCAGGAAATGGTTTCCTTCCGTCTGCCGGCTGTGTCGTTGATCCGGATCATCCGGTCGGTGCAGGAGAAACAGGGATCAATGGCTGCGATGATGATCGGAACATCCGCCAAGCGGTTGTTTTCCATCATCCTGGCCACCGACTGCAGGTTGGCCAGGGTCGGTGCCCGGATCTTGACCCGCTCGGCCTTGTCTGTGCCGTTGGCCTTGACATAATGGACATCCTCACCACGCGGAGCTTCGTAGCGGCTGAACGCCTCGCCCGCCGGAATCTTCCGGGGCGCTTTGACCGTGACGGGTCCTTCGGGGATTTTGGCGACCAGTTGACGGATCATGCTGTAACACTGCATCAGTTCGCCAACGCGCACCAGGGTGCGCCCGTACACATCATTGTGGGTGTCCGTGATCACCTGGAACTCAATGTCCTTGTAAGCAAGATACGGGTCATCCCGGCGGATATCGCGGTCCACGCCGGAGGCGCGGGCGGTTGGTCCGACGGCGCCCAGCATCACGGTATCCTCATGCGAGATGAATCCCACGCCGGAGAGCCGCTGGATCAGCGTGATTTCCTCGGAAGCCACCTCGATGTAATACTTAGTCCGCTCTTCGAGGATATCCATGGTTTTCAAGAGTCCGGCTAAATGTTCCTTGCTGATATCCCGGCGTACGCCGCCGATGGTGTTGATCCCGTAATTGACGCGATTGCCGGTCAGCGCGGCGAGGGTGTCCATGACGACTTCGCGATCGCGCCAGGAGTACATGAGCAGGGTATCGAACCCGATTTCATGGCCGGCGACGCCCAGCCAGAGCAGGTGGCTGTGGATGCGTTCCAACTCGGCGATGATTGTGCGGATATACTGGGCGCGCGCTGGAATGGCCAGGCCGGCGATTTCCTCCACCGCCTGGATGAAACAGGTCGAGTGCGAGTGGGAGCAAATTCCGCAGACCCGCTCGACAAGATACATGGCCTGGATATAGGAGCGTTCCTCGCAGGCCTTTTCAATGCCGCGGTGGTTGTAACCCAGGCGCATATCCATCTCGATGATGGTTTCGCCGTTCAGGGTGATGGTGAAACTTTCCGGTTCCTTCAACGCCGGATGTTGAGGTCCGATGGGAATCTTGAAGTTAGCCATGGGACTTCACCTCCTCCTTGGGATAAACGCCGTCCAGCATTTCGGCCTTCCAGTCCTTGCGGAGCGGGTGCTGACCATCCGGCCAGCCTTCGGGCAGGGGATAGCGATTGCCTTCCGGCAGGCCCTCGACGCGGGCGCCCAACAGGTCAGCCAGTTCGCGTTCATAGATCATCCCGCCCGGGAAAAGATCGGAAATTGTCCGGAGCACAGGGCTCGCTTTCGGAACGCGTGTTTTCAAGCTCAGCACGGCGCCGTCCAAGCGGGCCAAATGATAAACGAAGGCCAGGGTATCGCCATCATCCAGGCCGGTGATTGTGCACAGGTGTTGGAAATCCATGCCGTTCACGGCGTGCTCAAACACCCGGCGGAACTGCTCGTGGGGCACTTCGAGAAAGACACGCCGCTCGCGCGCCACGCGGATCTGCTCCGTGCTGAAGCCGAACCGTTCCAACAGCTCTTTCTTGATTTTTTCTTCGTTGGTCATGATGTCAGAATTTATTATCGTTATGAATGTCCATCCGTCGCAGTTCTCGCCGCCCAAGGCAGCGGCTCGAACCGCTTCTACACCAAATTGTTGTAGCGGCCGTTCGATAGAACGGCATAGTCTTGGCGAAACCACCTAATTTAAAAACCGAGTTGCTATTCCAATCCCGCTTTTTGGGGACTGCATCCGCCACGTCGCCCCGACAAGTCGGGACAAGCGGCCCCTTGGCCGCCGACGGGGCAATCCGCATTCTGCAATCCACAATCTGCAATCGGCGCCGGCTTGGCGCCCTGCAGACTGGTCAGCAGTTTAACCACGCCGTCGATAATGGCTTCCGGCCGCGCCGGGCAGCCGGGGATGTAAGCCGAGACAGGAATCGCGGCGTCGATCCCGCCCTTGACATTGTAACAGCCCTTGAACACGCCCCCGGAACAGGCGCAAGTCCCCACCGCGACGACAAACTTCGGCTCCGGCATCTGCTCGTAGATCCGGACCAGCCGATCCCGGATCTGCCGGGTCACGGGACCGGAGCACATGAGCACATCCGCATGCCGGGGTGTGCCTTTCAGCAGAATGCCGAACCGCTCAATATCGTAGCGCGGCGTCAGCGCCGCCACAATCTCGATATCACAGGCATTGCAGGCACCGGTATTGAAATGGATGATCCATGGCGACTTGATCCGGGCCCAGGTAATCAGTTTTTGAAGCCACTTCATGAAACGTTATCTCCTGAACAGGATGAACAATCCGATTGCCGAGCAGATCAGGTATCCCACGGCGATCTGGACGGCCGACCAGTCTCGCACCGGCACCGTGGCCACCACCAGGGCCAGAACGTGCATAATCGTGAAGAAAAATGCGAACGGAAAAAACTGGCTGTAATCGGGTTGAGCCCGGTTCTCCTTGATGTTTTCGCCGCAAGCGTAGGCTTTCCGTTGGCCGCCGACATTTCCTCCCTTGGCGGGGAAAGACAAAATGGACAGGCCGCGGAGCTTAAGCAAAGCCACGGCCAGGATCAGCAGAAAAGCGACTGGCGGCCATAATAACCAATGATTCATAGACTATCCTTTCAAGTTCCGCAACGTCCGCACGTCCAGCGACTGGTTATGCCGATGGGCGCCGATAACGATTCCCGCCGCGATGGCGATCACCACCACCTCGATCACAATCAGCGTAATAATGAAGGTCTGCGCCAGCGCCATGCGCCCGGTCAGATACCCGGTCAGCGCGATCAGCAGGGTCACGGCCTTGATTAGCAGTTCCAGGCCAATCAGGATCCGGATCAGGTTCCGGCTGACCAGCATGCAGTAAAGCGCCGTCACGGAGAGCAGGATGATAAAGATGATGCTCGTGGCAAAGATGGCCTGGAGGTGTTCAATCATGATTTTGGCGCCTCCTTCTTGTCGGACCGGTCTTTGAACAAAATCACGACTCCGAACACACCCGCCAGGATAATCAGAATCTGGCCCACGAGATCCAGGCGCCTGACATTCCAAAGTACCTGGCGCACGTCCATCTCCGCGATGGCCGGCGGCAACGGGGAGTCCAGACGCAGACCCAGGGCGTAGAGAACCCAGGCGGCGCCGGCAATCAGGATGGGCAGGAAAAAGAAGCGTTTCACCCGGCTCCGGTCGCGTTCGCTGGCTTCCGGACCGGTCAGCGGTTTGGTCAGGCTGATGGCGCTGATGAACACGACGGTAATCAGACCGGCGCAAACGGATAGTTCAAACACGCCGGCCAAGGGCGCGTCCAGGAGAAACAGCAGGAGTGTCAGGAGCACGCTGGTTATGGCCAGACCGATGGCCGATTTCAGCAGGTTAAGCGTCATGACGGTCCAAACTCCCGCCAGCAGGAGGAGCATCAGCAACGCAACGAAAAGTAAGGGAGAGGTCATAACAGGCTCCGGATGGGAAGCATGAACGTTTCAAACAGCCATGGGATCCCGACGCCGATGCCGATGGTGATCAGCGCCAGAACGCAGGCCGGAACCAGGATCCACAGGTTGCCTTCCTTGAGGCTTTCGAAACCCGCGGCCAGTTTCCCGAAAAACACGCGTCTTTGCATGGAGAGGAAATAGGCCAGGGTCAGCAGGCTGGCCAGGACGGCGAGGGCCGCATAGGTGGTATAACCGGCTTCCCACAGCGCCACGATAATGATCAGTTTGCTCCAGAATCCCGCCAGGGGCGGAATGCCTGCCGTCGAAAGAAACGCGACCACCGAGGTCCAGCCGGTCACCGGCATTTTCTCGGCGAGTCCGCCCATCCGGTTCATATCGCGAGTGCCGGACTGCTGTTCCACGGCCGCCGCGTTGACGAACAGGAGGGACTTGAAAATGGCATGGTTGAACAGGTGGAATATGGCGCCCACCATCCCGAGTACCGTTCCGGCGCCGAGGCCCAAGACCATGTAGCCGACCTGGCTGATGCTGGAGTAGGCCAGCATGCGCTTGAAATCGCTCTGACCGAGCGCCGCCAGCGCCCCGATCAGCATGGAGGCTGCGCCGACGAACAACAGGAGCGTCTGTAAGGTGTCGTTGTACCCGATCACCGAGGTCACCAACCGGATGAGGGTGTAAATGCCCGTGGTCTTCGTGACGATCCCTGCCAGTAGAACGGAAGCCGCAGCCGGCGCCGCAGAATAAGCGTCCGGCAGCCAGCCGTGGAATGGGACCAAGCCGCCCTTGATGAACAAGCCGACCATCAGCAGGGCAATGGCTGCCAGAACAACGCGGCTATGGGGCGACGAAGCGATGGCCGCCTGGATCGCTGCAAATGACAGGTCGCCGGCAGTCAGCATCAGCAGGGCGAGCGCCGCCAGGATCATGACAGTGGCTACGGCGGAGAGGATCAGGTATTTGAAGGCGCCTTCGAACGCGTCCCGGCCCTTTTCGAACGCGATGAGAATATAGGATGCCACCGCCGTAATTTCCAGGAACACGTAGAGTGAAAACAAGTCGTTGGCGAGCACCACGCCATTCATCCCCGTCAGGGCCAGGATCAGCACGTTGATGACCATGAACCGGTTACCGGCGCAGGCAGTTGAATACCGGCAAACGAACAACGTAACGGCGCCCACGATCCCGATGGCCAGGAACATGACCAGCGACAGGTGATCGACCGATGGCTCAAACAGCAGCAGGTTGCCGAGCCACAGGGAGGGCGAATGCCAGAAGCGGGACTGGGGTTGAAGTGCCAGTCCTGTCTGGACCAGGCACAGCGCCAGACCAACCCAGAATGCCAGCCGGTTCATCAGGCTCTTCCAGGGCAGGTTCAGCGCCAGGATGGCCAGTAATGGAATTAAAATTAACAGTGCGGGCACGTTCAGATTCCTCCCAGGATCAGCGCAATGATCAGGATCAGGCCGGCCAAAGACCACGATAAATACGCGAACAGACTTCCGGTATGCGCTTTGCGGATGCCGTTCGTCAGCGCGTAAGTGATCTTCACGGCCGCCGTGTCGTACAGATAATCAATGCCCCGGTCAATGCCCCAGGCGATCCGGGCGATGCCATTGGTGATCTTTAGACCGATCTCATAGGGGTCGAACAGGCGCCGTTCCGCCCGGTCGTAGAGAGGATGGAGGCCCGGAGCATAATGGATATGATCGGCCGCGCCCAGCCCGCTTCCGGATCGTTTCGCGCCCCAGAGATGATTCAGGAATGCTCCGACCAGAACCACGACTGTCAAGATCACGAGGGTCATGCTGGCGGGCCAGCCCGCGAACGTGTGTCCTTCCAGTCGGTGCTCACCCAGGATCGGCTGGATCAGGCGCTCCAGAGGCAGGGCGTTCCACACGCCAAAAAGGATGCACAAAGCAGTGATGATGATCATGGGAATCAGCATGGTCATCGGCGCTTCCCGGACCTTGGCCGGATCGGTATTCGGCTTGCCGAGGAAGGCCGCGTGTCCCAGTTTCAGAAACGAGGCGGCGGTGAAGAAGGAGCCCAGCAAGGCGGCCGCATAGAAGGTCCAACCCACATGCCAGGTCCGTCCGGCCTCCAAGGCGCCGTCATAAACCAGTTCCTTGGAGAAAAACCCGTTGAAGGGCGGTACACCGGAAATGGATGCCGCCAGGATGATGAAGCAAAGGAAAGTCACCGGCATCCGGGTGCCCAGTCCGCCGAGCTTAGCCAGGTCGGTGGCGCCGGCCTGCTTTTCCACGGCGCCGCCCGTCAGGAATAGACCGCTCTTATAGATCACATTATTGATCATGTGGAACAACCCGCCGACGATGCCCACGGGCACTGCCGTGCCGATGCCCAGGATCATGTAGCCGACTTGGCTGATGGCGTGGAACGAGAGTAACCGCTTATAGTCTTTCTGAATCAGCGCCATCATAACGGCCAGAAGAATCGTGATACTGCCAATGATCATCAGTAGCGGCGAGAGCCATGAGAGGGGCGTCAGCACAAAGATGTCCAGCGAGATACGGGTTAGAAAATAAATGCCCAACAGTTTATCCAGCGCGCCGGGTAAGAGCGCCATGAAGGGCAGGGGGGCATCCACGGCGGCGTCTGGAATCCAACTGTGGAAGGGCATGGCCCCGGCCTTGGCCATGGCCCCGATCATTAGGAAAATGAAGGCCACGCTGTTCAATCCGCCCACTGGTAAATGGATCTGGGATATCGTCATCGTGCCCGCGAGGTAGATCGTCATCCCGATCCCGACCAGTAGGCACAGGTCGGCGACGCCCGAAATAATGCAGGCCTTGACCGCCGTTTTAAACGCGCCGGGATGGCCAATTACGATCATCCCGAACAGGGTCAAGAGCAGGCTTTCCCAGAAGAAAAGCAGAACGATCAGGTTGTCGGCCAGGACGGCGCCGTTCACCAGCCCGAGCGTGAACAGGAAATACCCATAGTATTGGTTCAGGAAACGCTTGCCGTTCATGAATGCCGCGGAATACAGGCAAATCAGGAATCCGAATACCGCCGCCGCCAGTAGGATGAAATTGCTGAAGGGGGTGAGCTTTAGCGCGAACTGCCAACCGAATGCGCCCCAGGGCAGGATCAAGTTCCATTCCTGCCCGAAGAAAGACGCCGTGATGGCCAGCTGCGTTGCCGTGACCGCCGTGCAGAACCAGGCGCACGCCTTGCCCTGCCGGTTTCGAAACAGCAGGGCCAGGACTCCCGCCACGATTGGCAGGAGGATCGGTACCAATAAGAAACGGACATTCATGGAATGAACCCCAATATCTGGTTCACGGCCGATTGAACCCAAATAATCTGCTGCACGGCCGATTGTACAAAATGAGACGGAAAATTAATGAACAGCCCGCTAAGGATTGACAGGGCGCCGAGGAGCGCCACGCTGAACACCATCACGGGAGACCCTTCAGCGGGTAACGGTCTGACCGCCAGCTTTGATTCCCCGAAAAACACTAGGGTGAAAACGCGGAACAGGTAAATAATTGTCAGAAATGCGCCGACAAGAAACGTCAGTGCGATCGCTATTTGACCGCTGGTCACCGCCCCCGTCATCACCATATACTTGCTGAAGAAGCCGCCGAATGGCGGGATGCCCATGACCGAAAAGGCGCAGAGCAGGAACGAAACGGCGGTCACCGGCATGGTGGCGATCAGGCCGCCCATCTTGGTGATGTCCTTGGTGTGGGTGTTCTGCTCGATGATGCCGGCGCAGAGGAACAGGCCGCCCTTGGCGATGCCGTGCATGAGAATGTAGAGCAGGCCCCCGGCGATGCCGATTTCATTGCCGATCGCAAGGCCCAGGAAAATGAATCCGATCTGGCTGATAGTGGAATAGGCAATAAGGCGTTTCAGGTCGGTTTCCAGCAGGGCGGCGCCGGCCGCGACCAGCGCGCTGACCGCCGCGATGGCCGGGATGATGGTATGCCAGACCGGCTCGATCGTCCAACTGGCGAGGAACAGCCGGGCGTACACGTACACTCCGATCTTAACCAGCACGGCGGCATGCAGCAGCGCCGTCACCGGCGAGGGCGCCACACCGGCATCGGGCAGCCAGGTGTGCAGGGGCACGGTGGCGGACTTGGACAGGATGCCGAACAGGATCAGCGTCACCGCGAGATTGGAGATCGGCTGGCCCTGTAGGGTCTCCTGGATCTGCCCCAGGTCGAAAGAGCCCGTCTGATGGTAGATCGTAATGAAACCCAGGAGCATAACGAGCGCGCCGAACACGGTGACCAGGAAAGCCTTGTCGGCCTTGAGCACGTAGCTTTTCTCCCGGAAAAAGCCGATCAACCGCCAGCAGGCGATGGCCGTTATTTCCCAGAAAAGGTAGAGGATCAACAGGTTGCGTGAGAATACGATCCCCATCATGGAGCCCAGGAAGAGGACCACCATGAAATAATACTCGTTGCGCCATGAGTAGTGGCGGATGTAGCCGAACGAATACAGCACGATGATTGCGCCCACCAGGGAGGAAACGAATGCCATGAAGACGGCCAGCGTGTCGGCGTAAAATAAATTGAATCCGGCCCATTGAACCAGGAGGGTCCGGCCGGCGGTGACCGTGGGAATCAGGGCCACCGCTGCGACGAGCGACACCAAAACGAAAATCAGCGATAATCCGTTGCGCAGGCGCTCAGACCAGCGGCCGATCACCGGAAGAATAAAGGCGCCGACAAACGGAACGACGACAGCCAAGGTCAATATGCCATTAAGATTCATGGTAGTGTGATGTCGTGCCGGCGAAAATCCGCTGACCGCTAGTGACCGTTAGGGCAAACGGGGCGATACTCTATCACGGCAATTTTAAAAATCAACTCCATAATTAATTTTTTTTTTTTTGCAATGGGTCAGTTATTGGGAGGTGTAGCGGAGGTTCGTACTTGTCCCGCTCCCAGCGGGAAGAACCGTCCGTCAGCTGACGGACGGTTCTATCGAACGGCCCCTACAACCGGAAAATCAGTATATATCCAACCAGTTCTCCCCTAATAACTGATCCATTACATTTTTTTCTTATGCCCGGACAAAACACGCCATATAAAGGCTTTTCTGGAATCCGGCATTGTGGTAGTAATATATTCAGGATCGTCAAGATCAGGAGACATGACCATGCCCATTCGAGAATATCAGGCAACAGATCCGAACCGGAGTTGCTCATCCTGCCGGCAGCCTTTTGAGCAAATCGAAAGTGTGAATCAACCGCCTGTCGAGAAGTGTCCGCAATGTGGAGCGGCGGTTGTAAGACTGATTTCAGCGCCCGCCGTCGGCGCCTCCCGGACCGGATTCGACGACCGGGCCAAATCGGCGGGATTTCACAAGCTGAAGAAACTCGGCCGGGGCGAATACGAAAAGAAATACTAAACAGGAAATGGCGTGTTGCCCAAATTGGTAAGGACGAGATTCTTCTGCCGCTAAGGCGGCATCTGAATGACAATCTTTACTCTTTTCGAAGTTGTCATGCTGAGCGAACCTGCCCGCAGTCGCTATCCGTCGGCTGACGGATTGCAGGCGGGGCGAAGCGTCTCCATTTAGGCAATCCACCGGAAAGATAGGATTAACCGCTCTTAGAACGGCGGTCACAGGACTTGGATGAAATTGTGGCGTTGGATTTCAGCGCCGACCTCTTATCTATGAATTCATTCCGCCATTTATTTGGTCCGGTCCCCTCGCGCCGGTTCGGGCGTTCGCTGGGGGTGGACCTGTTGCCCTTAAAAACCTGCACCCTGGATTGCCCTTTCTGCGAGGTCGGGTTGACGACGCAGCGCACATTGGAGCGAAAGGAATACGTTTCCACCGGCGCCATATTGGCTGAACTCACAGAGTGGTCCGCGCGAAATGAGCCGGCCGATTTTATCACCCTGGCAGGATCAGGCGAGCCGACCCTGCACTCCCGGTTCGGGGAGATCCTGGACTTCGTTGCCGGCCAGCGGCGCGTCCGCTCGGCATTATTGACGAACAGCACCCTGTTTTTTCTCCCCGAAGTCCGCCAAGCCGCCGCCCGGGCCGATGTAGTGAAAGCGACCTTGTCCGCCTGGGATCAGGATTCCTTCGCCGCCGTGTCGCGTCCGCATCCGGATCTACGCTTTGATCGTATCCTGGATGGGCTTCAGCGATTTCGCGACGAGTATTCCGGTGCGATCTGGATGGAGGTGTTCATTGTGCCGGGTGTAAATTCCGAACCCGATCAGGTCCAACGGATCGCGGCCCTGGCGCAGACGATCCGGCCGGATCGGATTCAGCTGAACACGACCGTGCGGCCGCCCGCCGAACGCCATGTCCAGTCTATCTCGCCGGAGGCGCTAACGAAACTGGCGGCCTTGTTTACGCCCGCCGGGGAAGTCATCGCCCGGTTTTCAGGCGGTATCCGCCGGGAGGCGGGCGTGCATCCCGACAGCATCGTGGCGATGCTTCAGCGGCGGCCCTGCACGGCCGGTGATGTGGGCCATGCCTTTTCGCTGGCGGACTCGGAATCGGAACGGATATTAAACGATCTGATTCGTGCCGGTCGTGTGCGGGCGGAACTCCGCGAGGGCGAACGCTACTACCGCGGCGGCTAACGCGGCATAGACCGCCGTTGGACCGTTATATGAATTTTTTTGATAATGCCTTGCGATGGGGGTGAGATGGTGATCAGCCCTGTAGCGCGCCACGCCTGCCCACCGAAACTGATTGAGCGAAGGCGTGGGTGTGGCGCGTTTGCCGTCTGCCGTGCGATACTACAATAAGGTCTACAAGCAGTACCGCAGCACTTCCTCCACCGTGGTCAGGCCCTGGCTGACCTTGGCTAGGCCGTCGGCCTTCAGGGTGACCATGCCGGAGGCGAGCGCCTGCCGGCGAAGTTCATCCAGTCCCGCATCATGGTTAATCAATTTCCGCATGGGGTCATCAATCTCCAACAGTTCATGAATCGCCATGCGACCCCGGTAACCCGTCTGATGACATTGCTCGCAACCCTTACCCCGGAAGAATTTCGCCGGCTGATTGGCTCCCATCAAATCCAAGACCCAGGACTCGGGCTGGTATTCTTCCTTGCATTTTTGGCAGATACATCTGACCAATCGTTGCGCGATCACACCGGTGAGCGTACTATTCACAAGGAACGGTTCGATCCCGATATCCAATAACCGCCTGATGGCTTCAGGCGCATCCTGGGTATGCAGGGTGGTCAGCACCAAATGGCCCGTAATGGCAGCCTGTATCATAATCTGTGCGGTCTCGAGGTCGCGGGTTTCGCCGATCATCATAATATTAGGGGCCTGGCGCAATTGGGATCGCAAGGCCCGAGCGAAGGTCAGGCCGATGTCGCAACGCACCTGCTGTTGATTGACCCCGTCAATGATGTATTCCACCGGGTCTTCGATCGTGGTGATCTTGACGTCCGGCGAATTCAGTTCCTGCAACAAGGCGTACAGCAGTGTGGTCTTGCCCGATCCGGTCGTCCCGGTGGCGATGATCAGGCCATTCGGCCGCTTGATCCACGATCGGAGTTTGCCCAGGGTTTCCGGGGATTCACAAATCTGATCCAGCTTTATAATGAGATTTGCATGGTCCAGGACGCGTAAGACCGCCGACTCACCAGAGGTATACGGACTCACGCTAACCCGCAGGTCAATATCTTTTCCCTCAATTGACATCTGAATGCGGCCATCCTGGGGCAGGCGGGTTTCCTTCGGATTCATATTGGCCATGAGCTTAATTCGTTCGATTATCAGTTCTGGTATTCTTCCTGGACTGGGGGAGGATAATTCCCGCAGTGCACCATCAATCCTGTAGCGGATCCGCAACTTCTTCTCGTGGCTACATTCGAAGTGAATGTCAGAGGCCTTGTCGCGGACGGCCGCATACAGGATCAGGTTTACGAATTTTATGACGCCCGCCGAGTCGGGGTCCTCGGCTTCGGCATCCTTGGCATTTGCGGAGCCGCTGGCATCGGCAAGTTCCAGGAAAGTCGCGTCTATCGTGCCCATGGCTTCGCCGGCCTTGATTTTGGCCAGGACCGCCGCGGAAAACACATCCGGGAATTTTGCGGCGCTCTCATGGAATGAGTCGCCCGCGGCAATGTCCTTGATAAATCCGTCCAGGACCTGCTGCATCTTCGTGTCATGCGTTTGCTCGCGAACGATCTTTAAGGCATGTAGCACCGCTACGCCCGCGTGAAATAGGCTGCCCAGTGTATGATAGATCCGATTCAGTTCTTTATTGTCCGAGTTATTCATGGGATACCTCCTTCTTGTTGTGATTTAGCGAATCCTGTGATTATGATTTATGCCTTCACTTATATTAAACAACATCTACCGCGTAAATGTGCCACATTTTTTATTTTTCTTCGGTCAGCTTTGGATGCAGGGGATGTTGACGTCAAGTGTATGCCCGCTATAACCATTAACTTCCCCGCCCACCTCTTCCGTCCGTTGGAGCCCAAAGCCCATTTCCTTGCTTTCAATCCAGGCCTCGACGCTTTTCTTCCGGAAGAGGAGTTTGCCGCCCATCTCGAAGGACGGAATTTCATCCAGGTATTGGCCGATGGTTTCCCGGTCCACCCGCAGGTATTCGGCCAGTTCGTCGAAATTCAGGACCGGACCGAACTCAGTCCGGAGGGGTAGGGCGGCGCGGCGGTGAATGGCTTCGCTGATCCGGAGCAGGCAAGCGGCGCTTGGTTCGTGGCGCGGCAGGTCCCTGGTCGCGGCCGCCATATGTTCCATGAGGCGCAGCTGATTCCGGCAATCCTCGCAGGCGTCCAGGTGGACCTTGATGGCCCGGGCTTCGGATTCGGCCGGCTCATGGTCGCTGTATTCCGATAGATGTTCACTGCATTCCCGGCAGTTCATGGCGGATATCCTTTGTGTCAGAATTGTTTTCCGATCTTTTCCCGCAGCCACTGTCGCGCCCGGTGATAATTGGTCCGCACCGTGGCGGGATTCATCTTCAGAATCTGCGCGACCTCCTCGTGGGGAAATCCTTCCACGGCGTGCAATACAAACACTTCCTTGTATTCGTCCGGCAGGCCCGCGATGGCCTGATCCAGCAGTTCCCGCATATCCGCCCGTCGGGAATCGTCTGCAACGCTCGGCGCCATCAGGCGATCGGGGGTTGCCGGACCATTGGTGTTCTGCGCCAGCGCTTCCAGGGAGATGGTGTGCAGTCCTTGCCGATAGATTCTGGATTTGATTCGATTCAGGCAATGATTCCTGGCGATCGTAAAAAGCCAGGTCGAAAACTTGGCTTTGGGCTCGTAAAACTCTCTGGCGTCGTGCAGTTTCATGAATATCTCGCTGAGCAGGTCTTCCGCAGCCTCTCTGTCGCCGTTCAGCATGCGGTACACAAAGTTAAAGATCGGAAGGCGATAGTGCTCAAACAACAGCTCGAAAGCAGGCGCATTGCCCTGTTGAAACAGCCTGACCACCTCTTCCTGGGCCTCGGCATTCATTGTTTATGATCCTTCTATATAGGTTAAACAAGGTTCGCGGGTGGATTGTTTCAGAAAACCGGTAAATTCTGCGGAGAAGAATTTACGGTTCACATTATGATTACGGCCGTCAGATTGTCGGAACCGAAGTGGGGATTGAGCGTGCCCGTTTCCGGATCCACGAGCTTGGTCAGGTAGGCTTCGATTTTCCGCTCGTATTCGGTTTCCCGTTCCAGGTCGTTCATCCACTGGCGCGCCGTGATCAGGCTGTGTTCGCCGGATTCGGCATCCTTCGCCGTGGGAAAGCGGTTGACCGCATCCGCGTTCAGGAATTGTTTCAGGACATGAGTGAATTCGATGTTTTTCAGCACGTCCGGAGGGAGCCAGCGTTCGATCTGGCCGGCCAGCGCCATCTTGCAATCCTGCAGTTCATTTTCATTCAGGTCAGCCAGATCGTTGATCTGGTGGCCCTGGAGCATTTCCAGGCCGACCAGCCCGGCGCTGAAGAGGTCGGATTGAATCAGGCCGGGTTCCCGGCGATGAATTTCCGGCGCCATGTACAGCGGACTGCCGAGCAGGATATTCACCCGCTCTCCGATGCGGGCCGCCCGGCCGAAGTCCACGAGTTTCACCGTGCCCTGGATGTCCATCATGATGTTCGTTGGTTTGATGTCGCCGTGGACGAAGCCGTTGTCGTGCAAAACGGAAAGGCCGCGGAGCACGTTGCGCATGATGTGGAGCGCGACGCCCGGCTGAAAACTGAGCCGCTGGCCGTCCTGCCGGAAGATGGTGGTGAAGAAATCGGTCCATTCCTCATCGGTACAGCGCGCGCGCGCGATGTTCAGATGCTGGCCGTCGAGGAGAAACTGCAGGTCCACGCCGTCCACCGCCTGCATGAGCATGTACCCGATGCCGTTGCACTCCTCGTAGAAATCGCAGGACACCAGGTTGCTGTTGTTGAACGGCTGGAGCAGGGAGACTTGCTTGGCAATGCGTCCCATGTCGGTCCAATACTTGGCGGCGCTGGAATAAATGCCCGGATCGAACAGCTTGACCGCATGGTAGGTGATGCATCCCCGCGCGCCGTTCCGGTTCACCAGAAATACCACGCCCTGCCGGCCATGGCCGAGTTCCTTGATGAATTGATACGACACGGGATAGGGAATCGACCGGGAATGGATCAGCGCCTTGTAATTGTCCACCAGTTCGGCGAATTCGGGATCCGTCGGAGTCTTATCATCCGGCGGCTTGGCCGGCGCCGAATCGGACATTGCCGGCACCGGTAGTTTTTGCGTCACTGCCGAGTCGAGCACAACGGTTTCCAACATGTCTATTGCATTCATAAGGGGCATTATAGATAAACAGGTCCCGTTGGCAATCGCGATATCGGAACACGACTCCCTGTTAATGCGGGAATTTTCCGCCAGAGTTATAGGCGGCTCCGCCTCCGGCGGACAAATTTGCATAGTTTGTCATTCCGAGCGTAGCGAGGAATCTTGGCAGGTATTTTCAATATGGCATAGATCCATCACTTCGCTCTGGATGACAAAAACTGTTGCCTTGGTCCGGATCGGGGCCTTCCATGAGAAGGCTTATCAAGAAGCGAACGACGTGGCGTGAGCTGGTTTTCGATCCCGAGGAATGTCATGCTTCCATTCGCACTCTATAATGGGTCATTATTTATGGCCCGGTGCATGGTTGGGTCCGCCATGGGGCTGCAACCTAATTCACCGCCTGGTCATAATCCGTCATGGGCCGGTACCAGATGTTCCGGTAGCGCACGAGGTCACCGTGGTCCTGAAGTGCCAGCGGCCCAATCTCCGCATGCGACTGGTAGGGTTGAACAGCCCGGTGGGTCGTGGGACAGATCAGCTCCTTGTCGTGATGTGCCACGATCCCGTTGTGCAGTACCGTGATCCGCGCCGGCCGCACCAGCTTTTCGCCCTCGAAACGCGGGCCGAGCCAGATCAGATCATAGGTTTGCCATAGCCCCGGGTTTCGGCAGGCATTAACCAGCGGAGGACACTGACCGTAAAGCGCAGCCGTGAGCCCGTCCGCATACGTCGGGTTGTTGAAGCAGTCAAGAACCTGCACCTCATAGATGCCCATCAGGAAGACGCCGCTGTTGCCGCGCCCCTGGCTTTCTCCTTTGACCACTCCCGGCGCCGCCCACTCGATATGCAATTGGCAGTCGCCGAAATGCCGGCGGGTCTTGATATTCCCCGTTCCGGGGACCACTTCCATGTATCCGTCCTGAACCTTCCATTGCGCCGGACCTGCGCGGCCGGTCCAGGAAGACAGATCCGCGCCGTCGAATAACACGACGGCATCCGAGGGGGCTTGGCCGGCCTTGTCCTGGGTGCTTTCCGTTCCCGGAGTCACTACGCGGGGTTGCGGCCGGTTCTTATCGTGCACCTTGTAGTTCGAACCGGGAATAAGCGGCGTATCGTCGTACCCGGGTCTGTTGTCGGTCATGATCGGTTTCCTTTCCAGTATTTCTTTCCAGCCACGTGAGTAACGCGTCGGCTTCGCTCTGGCTATTGGCCCATAAACTAGGTCTCAAATCCAATGGTGACAGATAGAAATC
>JAHIJO010000039.1 GCA_018898455.1 Verrucomicrobiota bacterium
CAAAACCGCCCGTCTTTGCGCCCGCCACGCTCACCGATTCGCACCTTTTTGGAACCGGAGGTGAAAGTGGAGCTTGAGAAGGGGACGGAGACGCACCCTGAAAGCCACACGCTTCCATGCTTTCGCTTTCCGACACCTCCCCGTGAACGTCCGGCGCCGCCATAAAAACGCCCATAACAAGCGCGACCAGACCCGGAATCACGATTTTCTTCATCATCTTTTTACTCTTCAATCTCAATCCATTTTCATAACCTAATTATATATATTGTCCCCCAACATTCAGCATGTCAACGCTTGTTTCAACAGGACATTCCCCTATTTTTTCGTTCATTCGAAAAGGAGTATCTGTCGCAGGCCGGAATCGGCATTAGCGTGATCATTGTCGGCCGGCATCCATCGATCCAGACGCGCGAAAAGTGTACGGATGCCATCAGCCAGCGCATAATAATGAAACTCCGGCACACCGAAGAATCGTTTGGCAAGCTTAGCGACTCGTCGGCATAATTGTCAGCAGATTCGACACCCCCTGACAAGTTTGCCTTTATGGGGATGCTTTTGGTTAATCTGATTTGACTATGGCGGGTGATCGTTCGCCGATTTCCAGGCGGAGCGTTGGTGCCGGCGTGCCGGATTCCATCCACAGGACGCCGGTTTTCAGGGAACGCACATCCTCCAGCCAGGTTTTCACGGTTTTGATGGTCGGTCTGCTGTCGGAGGATGATGCCGACGGATCGCCGCGCCGGCTAATGGCCAACGCCGTCAGCGGCAGTTGCAGGACGCGTCCGCAGACAGCCAAATCCATCCACAGGAAGGCGCAGGCCTTGTTTTGATCCAGTTGTGCCTGCCAACGCCCCTGGGGGATGTCTTGCGGAGTCTCTGATTCCTGGTGGCGTGTGAGCAGTTTAACCAGGCTTTGGGCGTTGCTGGAGAAGATGATCCAGGGGCCGACAACGGCATAAGCCGGCCGGTCTTCATTAGCCAGCGATGATAAAAGATTGGGCTGAGTCGCCTCCACGGTGTGGACGGTCATCTTTCCGGCCGGTATGGCGCTGGGATCAATGATCAATCCCAGCCGGTAATGGGCGTTCAAATTGTCCAGTACTTCGGTGATCAGGTATTTTGCGTTATCAGGATTCCGGAGTTTCAAAAACGCCATCAAGGTGGGGGTTTTGATACGCAAGGGTTCCTTGCCGAACCCTCCGCCATAGTCACCGGTCAGCAGGGTCACGACGAGGCTGTTATCAGGGGCGGAAAAGGCGTTGGATCTCAGGGCCTGGCGTACGACATGGAGCCCGGGTGAGATGGAGGGACCCAGCAGGTCGCGCATGATATCCAGCGGGAGCATCGCGACCAGCGCCGGAAGATCGCCCAGTAATTGCCCGAAGGCGGGAATATCCATGGTGTCCGCCAAAGCCGGGCGCGGTTTGAATTCGGGTTGAATCCGGATCTCGGCCGAGAGATAGTCGGCGTTAAGCCGGGCGATGGTGTACGAAATGGTGAGGGTGTTGCTCAGCTTTCGGCCGGGTTGAAGGAAACGGACCCATCCCTGGTCCATGGCCGTGGCGGAACGGATCGGGACCTGGCTGGTTTTTCCAGATTCCGGCGCGCCGGTCCGGCCGAACGGGCGTATGTCCGGGTGGTAGGAAGGGGAAGAGGCAATGGACGGCGCCAAACCGTCATAAGCCATGATGATATGCCGCATTGCGTTCGGATTGCGGGACAGAGTTGCCAGGAATAGCCCCTCTCCAAAGGCCACCGACACGCGCGCGCCGGATAGCGTCAGCGGCTGGCGGAAGATCCAGATCGGCCGGCCATTGCAATAATTGCCCAGGCGATCCAGTCCCGGAATGCGCTGGAAGCGTAATGCCCAACGAAGGTAATGACTGGCGCTTCCGATCCAACTGGTAAAAACCCACGCCGGTTCCCCGTTCGGCCCCAGGGCGGGCACATAGGCCATAACGGATTCCTTCCGGGCCAGCCGGCTGATCCATTGTTGCGCCGGTCGCGACGCGGCCAGGCTCCGGTGCTGATCCGGTGTGGCATCCGAGGGATTAATGAATGCCTTGAGGATGAGATTGGTTGCCAGCCCGGGCCAGCGGCCGGCCAGGTCCTGGTGGGAACTCACCAGGATAGCCTGGGCGGGTATGGCGCGATAAAGGTCGGTTGGACGGTAGGGCACCCAGGTAAGGTAAAAAGCCGTGGAGCCGATGAACAGACAGAGAAGAACCCAAAAAATAATCCGACGCTGAAAACTCATGTTCAAACTCATCCAACTCATGGATTATAGATAACGACATCCATATTGAGACCTGCGGTCATCCTGAGCGTAGCGAAGGATCTCATTTAGCTTCAACTCTAAGCCTTTTATCCCTTGAGATTCCTCGCTCCGCTCGGAATGACCATGATCATTTTATGCCGCATTATTGATCATGTGGTGTATATTCAGTTTGTAAACTTCCGATCAATTCCCGGACGTCGCCGATGCCGTGATGGGTCAGGTAATCCCCGATGCCGTCAATGACCGCGAGCGTTGTCCGGGGTTCCGTGAAATTCGCGGTGCCGACTGCGACGGCGGTTGCCCCGGCGATGAGGAAGGCCAGGGCTTCTTTCGCGGAGGTGATGCCGCCCATCCCGATGACGGGAATCTTCACGGCACGGGCTGCTTCCCAGACCTGCTTCAACGCGACGGGATGAATCGCCGGGCCCGTCAGCCCGCCGGTGACATTGGCCAGAACGGGACGGCGCGTTTCGACGTCGATGGCCATGGCCGGAATGGAATTGATCAGCGAGATCGCGTCGGCGCCGCTGTCCTGCGCTATTTTCGCGAACTGGGCGATGTTGGCCACGTTGGGTGAAAGTTTGGGAATCAGCGGCAGACGCGTTTTGGCGCGGACCGTTGTGATGACACGTTGTGCCATGGCCGGGTCAATGCCGAAAGCCAAGCCGCCTTCTTTGATATTGGGACAGGAAATGTTCAATTCCAACCCGTGAATGCCGGGTACATCGTTGAAGCGCTCGGCAACGTCGCGATACTCCTCCAGGCAATGGCCCCAGATGTTCACAATGACCGGGGTCCGATAGTTCCGGAGAAAGGGCAGGTAATCCCGGATGAATCCGTCAACCCCCGGATTCTGCAGGCCGATGGCGTTGAGCAGTCCGCCGGGAACTTCCACCAGGCGGGGGGTTGGATTTCCCCGGGCGGGCTGGAGACTGATTCCCTTGACCACGAAAGCGCCGAGCCGGTTGAGATCAACCAGTCCGGCGTATTCCGGGCCATAGCCGAATGTTCCGGACGCCACCATGACCGGGTTTTGCATGGCGATCCCGCCCACGCTGACCGCCAGTTTTGGTTTCATGTTTGTTTCGGATTTCATGGTTCATCCCAAAGAATATCCCGGCATTCGAAGACCGGACCTTCGGTGCAGATCCGGGCCCAGGTCCACCCGGCTTCAGGTTTTACCGTTGCTTCATTTTGCGGGGAAGACGGGGAGACCCGGACTTTCTGCACGCAGGCGAGACAGGCTCCCAGGCCACAACCCATATGCCGGTCCAGCGAAAGCCAGGCTTTCCATCCACCCGTTTGGGCGCGTTGCGACACGGCCTTCAGCATGCTCATCGGTCCGCAGGCAAAAAATACCCGGGCGGGCGAAGTCCGTTCCTGCCGGAGCCACGCGTCCAGCGCCTCTGTCACCAGCCCTTTGTCACCCCGGGATCCGTCTTCCGTGGTGATACGGACTTGCCAGCCGATGGTCTCAAAGTCGTCAGCACACAAAATATCTTCCGTCCGGGCGCCGCCGGCAAATACGATGCCCTGGACCGGCGCCTGCCGGGCCAGCAGATACAGGGCGGCCATGCCGTACCCTCCGGCCACCAGCACGGGGGTGATGTCCCGGTCAATTGGGGGAAATCCCTTTCCCAGCGGGCCCAGGAGACTCACGGTATCGCCGGGCCGGAGACGAGCCATGGCCCGCGTGCCCTTGCCGACACATTTATACAGCAACGACAGGGTGGCCCCATCGGTCATAAAGACACTGAAAGGCCGCCGGAGTACCGCCTCCGTGAGATGGGGTAGGCGCAGATGCACAAACTGGCCCGGCTGTACCTGAGGCCCGATCTGCGGCGATGCCAGGACCAGGACCCGGTATTCGCCGGTCAACAGGTTATTGGACAGCACGTCCGCGGTTTCAATCAACATGATCCCTCCACGACGGCCATAACTATGGCACGGCTTTCCCCGGTTTGGCAATGGTTATCTCGCTTCCGGGGCAACCCCTCAGAAGCTGTGAAAAATTGATTTCTCTCATGCGAAGAGAGGTCGCGACGAAGCGCGACCCTCCATTTCTTAGGAAATTTGCGTGGTTTTATTGTTGGAGGGCCACGCTCCGTCGTGGCCGGCCATTATTTTCACTGCTTCATTAGCTTCCTTGACCACCCGGCCGGCCCTGCGCCTGGGTAGCGCACCAGCGGGTTTGCCGGGCAATCCCCATCAGAATCCGGACATCGTCCTCGGTCAGCTGGCCTCTTGAAAAAATGCGGCGTACGCCCAGCATCATGTGTTGAGCCTTGTCGTCCTCCATGAACCCGATCTCCAGCAGGGCCTGTTCCCACATCGCAAACAGCCGCTCTTTCATGGCCGAGGGGGCTTCCGGCGACTTTTCCTGGGCCGGCACGAACAGTTCGCTGGCCACAAAAAGTTCATAGGCGCAAATCATCACGGCATGTGAAAGGTTTAACGAACGGTAGTTGTCGGAGGAAGGGATCTGGACGAGATGGGTGCAGAATTCCAATTCCTCGTTGCTTAGGCCATTGTCCTCGGGCCCGAAAACCAGGGCCACTTTTCCCGTTTGCGCGGTTTCCAGAATGCGGGGGGCGCAGGCGCGCGGTGATTGGGAGTGCTGGCGATAAAGACCCAGGCGGGCGGTGGCGCCCATGACCACGGCGCAATCACTGACGGCCTCAGCCAAAGTGGCCGTATCCCGCCGCTGTTCCAGGATGGACCCGGCCCAGCAGGCCATTTTCCGGGCGTCCTGGAAATCAATGGATGGGGCGGCGCCGGCCAGGGCCAGGTCGGAGAGTCCCATGTTGGCCATGGCCCGGCAAACCGAGCCGACATTACCGCCGTAAATCGGACGGACCAGCACGATCCGGATGTTATTCAGCGCGCGAGTTTTGACGGGATCACAGGATGATTCCATGGATGGAAGCTGATCGTTCATTATTTTTTATCTTAATCCAACGCGGGCTCTGCCCGCAACCAAAGTTTGATGTTTTGTCCCGGGCAGTGTGATCGAATTCGGTTCGAAAAAGGCTACGGCGATCCCGCGAAACGCGGGATAAATCTTGGGCTCTTCAGCAAAATAACCCAAGCCCTGTCCCGCTCTTAAGCGGGTTGGGCCTGGAGTTGCTGGGCAACCACATTTCTGCGCACTAATGTTCCAATTTCTTCCCGTCCATCTTTGTCAGATCGAGCTTCAAGTGCTCTCCGTCTTTCAATTCGATGACTTGGGTCCAGACCGGTGTGTAGCGGTGAATAAACCGGTGATCCATGCCGACCATTAGATGCCAACGGCCGGGCGGAATGTTGCGCAAACGATACTCCCCACCGCTCCGCAAAACGTAAGAGTAGCAGAGGACGCCATCTTCGGGGTTGGTCAGTCCGCCGGAAGGCCAACCGTCGGGCGCCGGTTTGGACGCCACCCGGACCATGCAGTAGAAGTATTTGTCTGGATATGTCACCGAACCGCGAACTTCGCACGAGCCTCCCATTTCCATGTCAAGGCGGGTGATCTCGCCGGACCGCAGCTCGACCTCGACAGCCCGTTGCTGAGACCCGCCATCGGAGCCAAAGAACCTAACTTGGTGTTTCCCATTCGGGCAGGTATCGCATTGGGAGTGCCCGTTTTCTCCCCATGGGGCCATCTTGCCGTCAATGCTGGCTTTGACCGGGATTGGAATGCCGTTCAGGGTGGTATTGATTTCAAGACCAGCGGGGCCCAGCATATCGAAGGTCATGGGGGGATTCGTGCCGGCCACCACGGGGATTTCGAATCGCTGGGAACCCAAACCCTCGGCGCGAATCTCGACGGTGGCCTCTCCAGCGAGAAGGTTGGATATGCAAAAACGGCCATCCGAACCGCATTTGATCCGCACCCGCGGTTTTTCCCATACGGCCCCGGTATCCAACCAACGGACCCGATGCACGCTAACCTCATAGACCTTCACCGGATTCCCGGTCTTTGCATTGCGGACGGTCCCGCAAAGAGTGCCCCGATTAGGAATCACAAGAGTAACGTTCGTCGAATTCATAGGCACGTCATCGATGGTGAGATCGAAATCCTTCCCTTGGTGGGATCCTTGGAAGGTGACTTTGAAGGAGGACAGTCCCACGCCGTCGAGTCCTTGGATGCGAAACGCTCCTTGTCCATCGGTTCGATCTACCCAATGCGGCCCGCTCGGGATATAGGTGTCCACAAATACATGGGGAATAGGATTGCCGTCGGCACTCTTAACATGCCCGGCAATCATATAGTCCTTGGCTGGGTGAAGGATGATTTCCAGCGGTTCAGCGCAGTTGCTCGAACTCATATCGATGTAGCGGTCGTTCACGGGGTACTGCAACATGTCGGTGTTCGCTGACCGCACGCTTATCTTGTGAAGGCAGGGCGCGGCTGAAGTGATTGCGAAGCGGCCGTCCGTGTCCGTTGGCGTCGGGGGCCAGCCCTTTGTAAAGCGCGCTTTGAAGGCCGGGATCTCTCTGGGAATCATCGGGACAAAATTGACGACACGATCCGGGAGCGGCTTCCCGGTGGTGTCAAGGACTCGTCCGGAGATGGATACGGCTCTCGGCAGCTCGAAATCCCAATTCCGGCTCCAACCCAGGTTGGCCATGCGGACGAAGCCCATGGAAGCGTGACGGTCGGCTTGCACCGACAAATAGTTGTACCCACTCTCCGCGCGTAAGTTGAACTTTCCGCCTGCGTCTGATCGCGTTTCGGATTCATAACGAGAATGGGTTTCCGGACTCATTGGCGTGATGGCCAGCCGAGCGTCGGCAATGGGGTTGCCCAAGAGGTCTGTGATCCGCCCCGAAACTCTCGATGGGATCGACATTATCCAAGCATGAAAAAACAGCATGACGAACCAGGACAAGCAGAACGAGACCGCGGCAAGCAGGGCAGAACCCAATGCAATGGTGGTAAATCGCACACAAGGAGTTTTACCCCTCAATATTCCACGGTTGGCGACATAGAAGAATACATAAGCCAGAGCCAGAAGCACCAACAGCAGCCACCAAGACCGAGGCACCTGGTGGACAAGGATGTGGATCACATCCACAAGAAGCAAAAGGGCAAGAACGCCAAGTGCCGCCACCATGTTCAAAACAATATTTCTTTTCATTTTACGATAACCCAACACGTAATTTCCAATTTCCATCGGAATTCGTTTCCTGAAAATCTTAACTTGGACTTTGGAAATTCTGAGATGCGGTCCTTGGCCGCCTTCATTACTCCCGATAAACAATTACAGCTCTGATTTAATCAGTTTTAACACCGGTTTGAATTCCGGGCAGGCCGACGTTTCCAGGAGCTCGAAGATCGAACTCTCCACGCTGGTGACAGCGCCACCCGCATGCTGAATTCTGGTCAGCCCCATGATTTTATTGGCTTCCGTCCGGGACGAGACGGCATCCGCCGCCACCTGGACCTGGTAGCCGCGTTCGACCAGGTCGGCGGCGGTTTGAAAGACACAGACGTGGGTTTCGATGCCGCAAATCAGGATTTGGCGGCGTTGAAGAGCGTCCAGGACGGTCATGACCCGGGGTTCCCGGCAACAACTGAAGGTGCGCTTGCTGATGATGGGGGTGTCGCCCAACAGGGATTTCAACTCCGGCACCGTCGGGCCGATGCCTTCGGGATATTGTTCCGTCACCAGCAAAGGGATATCCAATATCCGTGCGGCGCCCACAAGGATCCGGGTTTGAGCCATAACTGCCTGGACGTTCTGAACGTGCGACGCCAGCCGCTCCTGGAGATCAATAATCATCAAAACGGTATCGTGCCGATGAAACATGGCGTATTTCCCTCCATTTATTGCATACCATCTCGTTCTTGACTCTGCCGTGAAAACAACAAATACTACTACGTATTATGTCTGAAGGTAAGCAGGAAGAAAGAAAAAATCCTCAGTGGATCATTCTCAAGGCTGTGGCGGTGACCATTCTCCTGGGCACCGTCCTGTTGATGTTACCCTGGTCCACCCGCTCGGGCCAATGGACCCCTCTGGTGACCGCCTTGTTTATGGCGACCAGCGCCACGTGCGTCACGGGTCATACCCTCGTGGATGTGGGATCGTATTTTTCCCATTTTGGCCAGCTGGTGCTTCTGGCGCTGTGCCAGGTGGGCGGATTGGGTTTTATGACGATGGCCACCTTCTTGCTGATCCTGGCCGGCCGCCGTCTGAGCATTCAGAGCGAGATGATGCTGATGGATACGCTGGGGGTGGACGAGGCCGATGAACTCAAGGCGCTCTTGCGGCAGACCGTGGCCTTTACGTTTCTTATCGAGGGGGTGGGTGCGGCCATATTGGCGATCCGCCTGATGACAGTCCATGACATGCCGTTCCTGACCGCGCTGTATCACGGCCTGTTCCATGCCGTGTGTGCGTTTTGTAACGCCGGCTTTTCCCTGTATCCCGATAATTTGATCGCCTTGCGGGAGGATAAGATCATTCTGCTGACCGTGGCTATCCTGATTGTGCTCGGCGGCCTCGGCTTTCTTGTGATCCGCGATTGCGGACGATTTAAATTCTGGGAGCAGAATCGGGTGAGTCGGGGACGGTTGTCCCTCCATTCTCGGATTGTTCTCTATGCGGCCGGTGTGTTGATTATCGGCGGCGGCACACTCATTGCGGCGCTGGAATGGAACAAGACGTTGGCGGGGCTGGCCTTTTCAGACCGGATTGTGTGCGCGCTTTTTCAATCGGTGACGGCGCGCACCGCCGGCTTCAATGTGGTGGATATGGCCCAGACCCAGGTCTCGACCCGGTACGTGACGATGGTCCTCATGTTCATCGGCGGATCACCGGGCTCCATTGCCGGCGGCATCAAGACCACCACCGTCGTTGTCCTGCTGTGCACCATGATCGCCATGATCCGGGGCCGGAAGACCATGACCCTGATGGGCCGATCCATCGCCGTGCGCGTCATGGAGGAATCGCTGGCGGTGTTCATGCTGGGGCTGCTGGTTGTGGGCGGACTGTATGGGGTCCTGCTGGTGACCGAAGCGCAAAACCTGCTGATGCTCCGGTTTACGTCCGACGCTTTATTGTTTGATACGGTCTCGGCTTTTGGTACAGTAGGATTATCAACCAATATCATGCCCGGCTTGACGGTGTTGGGGAAATTGACGATTATTCTGTGCATGTTCATCGGGCGTTGCGGGCCGTTGACGGTTGCCCTTATCGTGGGCATGAAGGAAACCCGCCAGCTCTTGCGATACCCGGAAGAGGATGTTATGGTGGGATGATGGAAGGGGAGGCGGCATTATGAGACGCATCGGTATCATCGGTGGCGGACAGTTTGGTTCCAGCCTGGCCCAGGCGCTGGCCGAATGTGGAGTGGAAGTGCTGGTTTTGGATCGCGACCGGAGCGTCGTGGACCGTCTGGCGGATATCGCCGCCAAAGCCATGGAAGGCGACGCGACCGAGGAGGGGACCATGGAAGCCGCCGGTTTCCGGGACTGCGATATCGTGGTGGTGGCCATCGGCTCCGACATGGAAAGCAGTGTTCTGACGACGCTGTCGCTCAAGGAAATGAAAATCAAGTGCATCATGGCCAAGGCGGCCAGTGATATGCACGGGAAAGTCCTGAGCCGGGTGGGGGCCGATCGCGTGATCTATCCGGACCGGGATATGGCGGACCGCCTGGCGCGGATGCTTGTGGCGCCGTCCGTCCTGGATTACGTGGAGGTGTCGGAAGGAGTCAGTGTTCTGGAAATCGCGGCGCCGCTGGAATTTGTCGGCAAATCATTATCGGAGTCTATGATCCGCAAAACCTATGGCGTGACCGTCCTGGTCCTTCGGAGAGCTCCTCAGCCGGATGGAAACCAGGAAACCTTGGTGAGTCCCAATGCGGATGATATGATCGAATTGGGGGACACGATGGTGATTTTCGGCACCGACGACAAGTTGAGAAAACTGGAGAAGGAGTTGAAATAGCGGAGAGAAGTCATGAAGCTATTCAGGCCTTGGGGACGCTGGGTTGGCGGCATGCTGTTGTCCGCCCTGATGATGACGGGATGTGAAGACGGCGGATTCAAGCATGATTTGCCGCCGGGACAGGGCAGTATCATTGTGGATAATCATTCGTTGGATGTGATCCACGTCTATATTGACGGCTATTACACCAATGACGTTGGTGACTATGATTATGAAGCCTACGACCGCGTGCCGGATGTGTACCGGGTGGTGCTGGACCAGAAAAGCGGGAACCGATCCTATAGTCACGACGTGGATGTTATCGAGGGCAAGCTCACGGTCCTGGAGGTTCGGATTAACGAGTTGTCCTGGGAATACGACGTCCGTGTGGATTACGAATAAAAGGGATCACCCGATCCCTTTTATTTGATCGTGGTGCGCGTGGTCTTGACCAAAACCTGCCATAGTTCTTCGGGTGTTTGCGCGGCGATCAGTTTTTCCCGGGTGTCCTTTTTCAGGAACGTCTGTGTCAATCCCGATAGGAGCCGCAGGTAGAAGACGCTGGCCGCCGTGGGGATCACGATAAAAAAGACGATATGCGTCAGGGTCCGTTCCGCGGAATCAAATTTGATGCCTTTGCGGTTAATGCCCAGCGCGAGGGTCAGGCCGCCGCCTTCAACGCCGCGGACGTGAGGAAAAGCGATGCCGTGCTCCACGGCCGTGCTCATGATTGCCTCGCGTTCCAGCGCCGCGTCCACCAGCTTGGTTCCGTTGTCCACGAATCCTTCGGCCTCCATCTTCATGGCCAGCTCCTCAATCACCTTATCCCGGTCGGTGGAGTGCAGGTTAGGCGTCATCAGCGACAGGGATGAGAACCGCGCGATGCCGGAGCGGCGGGGTTCCGATCGGCCGTGGATTTTGCGGCTGATGCGGCGCGGGCGGACTTCCGGGTAGTAAAGGATGCGGGCGCAGTTCGTGCATTGATATAATTTTTCACCGGCGCGCACCGCATAGACCAGGCTGACGGGCAGGGTTAGGCCGCATCCCGAACAAACATTATTTGAAATCGGCACAATCGCCAGCACATCCTTTTTTTCAATCCGTTGAAACAAGTCATGGGTTTCCTTCGGAATTGAGTTCAGGAGCGCCTGGATGGAGTTGTCCAGTTGGGATAAATGCTTATCAACCATGGATGCGTCCTGTTCCGATCGGACCAGGATCAGTTCCTGAAGCTGAACCAATGTGTTGACCAGCGGGTGCGTGATGTTTTTGGACGGCGATGATGGATTCGTGACCAAGGTATGCCTCTCTAATGATAGATGTTAATATTAATGGTGGCGACGCGGGGAGTCGAACCCCGGACCTAAGGCTTATGAGTCCTCCGCTCTGCCAACTGAGCTACATCGCCCTTCGTGTTTAGCGTGTTTAGTAGTATTTAAGAAATATACAGAGCCGTTCCTCCAATGTCAAGGATCGGGAAAGTGTTTTTTGGGGTATAAATAAAATTACTGAATTCGTCCATTAGCATCCCATAGCAAAAAGCCCGGAAATAGTGTATAGGCCTGCCAACCGACTAAAGGAGGCAGACATTAAGACACACATTCCGGGCAGGTTTAATTACAGCATCTTGGCGCAGATTTGCAAACTTATTCCGCCGCA
>JAHIJO010000040.1 GCA_018898455.1 Verrucomicrobiota bacterium
AACGAGTCGAGCCCCGGGCTAAAAAACGACGCCCAAAAAACTACCAGCTTTTAACCAAACCTCGCCATCGCATGGGCAATTTACCCCATCGCAATCGCCCCTTGCGGAAGCTGAAAAAACATGATTAACTTAGCGCCATTCGGGTCAGTCCGAGAATCTTGGAATAGGCGCCGACTTTCCGGATTGACCATTTCCCGCTCCCCCTATTTTCCCGCCGGGGATTTCCCCAATTGCCCATTCATCCTCCTGCGTCAAAGCACTACGGAGGACAAGCCGTAGGGCAGGCCGTTCTACTATTCCAATAGACTGTCCCACGGATGCTCGCGGGAGCTTCCACCTAGTTTTGACTATATCAGGGCGGGTTCGGAAAAGCCAGTTGAAAGAAACAGCTTGATTGCAGCAACGTGTCAACCAAGATATAGCCCAGGCTACGGGATCGCGCCCCACTTCGCGTCCGCCAGATTCCAGCCGCCGCCCAGCGCCTTGTAGAGCTGGATCACGGCCGTCAGGCGGTCGAGTTGAGTCTGGGCCAGGTTGTTTTCGGCGGGGAACAACTGCTGTTGCGCCTCAAGGACTTCGTAATAGCTGGCCTTGCCGGCGATATAGCGCTCGCGCGACACGACCACGGCATCGGCATAACACCGGACGCAGCGCGCCTGCTGAATGTAAACATCCTCCAGTTTGACGCGGGTGATCAGGGCGTTGGCCACGTCCTGAAACGCGGTGCGCACGGTCTGTTCGTAGGTCAGCGACTGCTCTTCGGTTTGGGCGCGCGCCTGGCGGATCTGGGCCAGCAACGCGCCGCCCTGGAAAATGGGGCCGGTCAAATTGCCGCCAATGCTCCAGGCCATGGCATCGCTGTTGAATGAATTCAGATCCGGGCTCACGCCCCCGAACAATGAAGTCAGGCCGATTTTCGGGAAACACTGGGCGATAGCCACCCCGATCTGGGCGTTGGCGGCGCGCAGGTTCTGTTCCGCCGCCAGGATATCCGGCCGACGCCGGAGCAGGTCGGAAGGCAACCCGGCGGGCACTTCCGGCGGCGAATCCTGGTCGCGCAGTTGCGCATCGCGCGAGATCGGGCCGGGATTGCGGCCGAGCAGAAGATTGATCGCATTTTCCTTGATCGTGATCTGCCGTTCGAGGTCGGGAATCGTGGCGGCGGTTGAAGCCACGGCGGCCTCGGCCCGGGACGTTTCCAGGCGCGACGCGGCGCCGCCGGCCAGTTTCCGGCTGAATATGTCCAGACTTTCCTGAAACGAGCCCCTCGTCCGCTTCGCGATCTCAAGTTCAAGATCAAGTTCCAGGAGTTCGAAATAGGCCTGGGCCACATTACAAACGAGGGTCAGCATGATCCCGCGCCGGGCGGCGTCAGTGGCCGCCAGTTGGGCGCGCGCCGCTTCGTTCAGGCGGCGGATCCGGCCCCAGAAATCAAGCTCCCACGTGGCGGAGCCGGCAAGCATCAAGGGATTACCGGTTTCGCCGGTACCCATTATGGGATTGCCGCCAAAGGCATTGCGACTGTGTTCCAGGTCGCCCTGATACCCGATTTGCGGGAAGAATTGCGCCCGGGACTGGGCCGCCAGCGCCTGGTATTCCTCGACGCGCTTGATGGCAATGCGCAGATCGTAGTTGTTCGTCAGCGCCGTTTGGATCAGGTCCTGGAGGGTGTCGTCCTCAAACATCGCCCACCAGGGCAGATCGGCCAGGGTTACCTGCTGGCTGACGACCCCCTGGCCGAGAAATCCGCCGGGTATATCCATATCGGGCGTTTGGAATCGGGGCCCCAGGGCGCATCCGCCGGAGAGGAGGAAAGCCAGAATCAGCAGACTTGGAATACGCCAAGGGATTACTGGCCACCCCGTGCAGCGACGTGGCAATCCGTTGCAGTTCTCTCCCGACCTCTCGGAGAGTCGGGATCGAACCGCCGCTACATCACTGGCTGAGTTCGGGCAGACAGATCTTTGTAGCGGCCGTTCGAAAGAACGGCAAAGTTGCCGCCGTAGGCGGCCTAATTCATCCCACCCGACTGTTATGCAAAATCCGGATGTAAGCTTCATTAGTTGTGCTTTTCCTCGCATGATAGCGTCCCGGCCGGAGGCGGCGTTGCCGGACGCGGCGGCTCTTTGCCGTGAATCAGGTGCTGGATAAAGGAAAACGACACGGGGATGATAAAAATGGCAATGCAGGTGGCGGCCAGCATGCCGCCGATCACCGCCGTGCCGAGCACCTGGCGCGAGACCGCGCCGGAACCGGTGGCCACCCAGAGCGGGACACAGCCGAGGATGAAGGCAAAGGCGGTCATCAGGATCGGGCGCAGTCTTATCCGCGCGCCATGTAGGGCAGCATCCACGGCCGACATGCCGCCGTCATAACTGGTTTTGGCAAACTCAACGATCAGGATGGCGTTCTTCGCGGCCAGCCCGATCAGCATGATCAGCCCGATCTGGACGTAAACGCTGACTTCCATGTGGCGCAGATAGATCGCCAGGAACGCGCCGAATACCGCGACCGGCGTGCCCAGGAGGACGCTGAAAGGCAAGCCCCAACTTTCATACTGAGCCGCCAGGATCAGGAACACGAACAGCAGTGACAGTCCGAAAATAACCCATATCGGAACCCCCTCCTGAGCTTCCTTTTCCTGGAATGACATGCCGAGATAATCATAGCCCATTTCGATCGGCATGGTCTGGGCAAACACTTCTTCCAAGGCCTTCATGGCCTGGGCCGAACTGTAACCCGGGGCCGCGGTGACGTTAAACTGGGCGCAGCGATATAGATTGAACCGCATGGTGAATTCCGGCCCGACGCTGGATTCTATTTTGGTCAGCGCGGAGAGCGGGACCATTCCGCCCTGGTCGTTGCGCACATAGAACTGGCCCAGGTTTTCGGCGCGGGTACGGTAATCCCCCTCGGCCTGGACATACACCTGCCACTGCCGTCCGAACCGGTTAAAATAATTGATGAAGTAGCCGCCCATGAAGGCCTGCAGGGTTTTATACACCTGGCCGATTTCGACCCCTTGCTTCAAAACCTTATCGCGATCCACGTTGATATATACCTGCGGCACGTTCGGCAGAAACGTAGTATTGATGACAGCCACTTCCGGCCGTTTGCGGGCGGCTGCGGCGAAGGTCTTCACATTCTCAGCCAGAAACGCGATATCCTTGCCGGCGCGGTCCTCGAGCAGAAACGTAACGCCGCCGGCAGTGCCGACGCCCGGAATGGCCGGCGGCGGAAAGGCGAACGCGATGGCTTGCGGGATTTTAGCCAGGGCCTGGTTGACGTGAGCCACGATGGCCGCGTATTGTTCCTCCGGTTTTTTGCGATCCTCCCAGGGTTTAAGCGAAACAAAGAAAAACGCGCTATACGTGTCCTGGACCCAGCTCAACATGCTGAAGCCGCAGACCGTGGTGGCATACTGCACTCCCGGGGTTTTGGCGAGAATCTCTTCAACCTGACGGCAGACCGCGTCCGTACGCTGAAGCGAGGCGGCGTCCGGAAGCTGGATATTAACATACATATAACCCTGGTCCTCCTCCGGGATGAAGGCGCCCGGCAGGATCTTGCCGAACAAGCCCACGCCAGCGGCGACCACTACTAG
>JAHIJO010000041.1 GCA_018898455.1 Verrucomicrobiota bacterium
AAACTGGAATTAGGATTGCACAACCTTATTGCCGCTGATATACAATAACGGCCTGCTGAAATTATTTTTAGCCGGAAATATTTATGATTCGGAATTCATTGATCCTGCGCAACGTGACGTTTTCGCCGGCGCTGTTTTGCGCGCCAATGTCGGAAATCACGCATAGCGCGTTTCGCCGGTTGCTGGCGGACTTCGGCGGCTACGGTGCATTGTTCACTGAAATGCTGTCGGCCCGGGCCCTCCTGAAGGAGGACCCCGCCACATCGCCGTATGTCAAAAAGCGGCCCGAAGAGGGCCGGGTGATTTATCAAATCCTGGTCAACGGGTCGGAACCGCTGGCGGCGATTGCGGATCGGCTGATGGCCTTCGGCGCGGATGGGATTGACGTGAATGGCGCGTGCCCGTCGCCGTCAATCAAAGCCCTGCGAGCCGGCGCCTTCCTGTTTGAGGATGAAGAGCGGCTGGCGCAGGTCTTGCGGACGCTCCGCCGCTGTTATCCCGGCCCGCTGACCGTGAAAATCCGGCTGGGCCGTCAGCGGCCCGATTGGCAGGCCCAGTTGTCGCGACGGCTGAAACTGATGGAAGACTGCGGCGTTGACGCCCTCACCCTGCACCCACGGTTCCAGGAGGAAAAACTGAAACGCTCCGCCCGCCACGATTTATTTCCCTGGGTGGCCGCGCAGACTCGTCTGCCGGTGATCGCCAACGGGGATATCACTGGCGCCGCAATCCTCCAGGCCAACCCCGGTTATTTCGAACCGACGGCAGGGATCATGCTGGGCCGCATCGCCGCGGTCCAGCCATGGGTCTTCGCCCAATGGCATCAATCCGAGCCGGTGGATTATGCGGAGGTGTGGACCCGCTTATTCCGTTACGCGTGCGAGGACTTTACCCCTCAGAAAGCCGTTTTCCGGATAAAAATATTCACCGCGTATTATGCGCGGAATTTTTCCTTTGGTCATACCCTGTTCACCCAGGTCCATAACGCGAAAACCCTGGAAACGATTTACGACACCGCCCGGCGGTTTTTAAGCGCCGCACCGCAGTTGGTACCCGCGCCCTCCACGTCCGGCGTATAGGGGAGAACTTGACTATGTTTTCCTTTCCGAATCGGCAATTATCATTATGACCAACGCATGATAAAAACCGACCAACGGGGCGGTACGCAGTACGCCCCCATGGCTTTCACGGAGCAAGGCGTCGCAATGCTCTCCAGCGTTCTGAACAGTCGCCAAGCCATTGAGGTGAACATCGCCATCATGCGCGCGTTTGTGCGCCTGCGCAAATCCCTCGCCTCGCAGGTAAAACTGGCAAAGCGCTTGCGCCAGCTCGACCAGGAGGGCGCCTCCCATGGCAAATCCATCGGTACGCTGTTCGACGCCATGCAGCAACTGACCAGCGAGCGTCCGCGAACACAGGGCCAGGTATCGAATCGCACGGAAGCGGCGGATGCGAGGACAGGTATGATCTGCCAAGTGTAGAGATGGAAGAACCCTGATCGCTGGGTGCCCGGCGCGGAAGTTACTACGTGCTTATATGATTTGCCCCCGGCAAAATCACACCATTGCGGCCCAGATCACCTCGGAATGCGTAATTAAGTCTTGGCGGGCGGGCTTGATCTCTGGAGCGGCTTCGCGGAGGAGGGCCGCCAAATAGAAACGGAAGGCCGTGCCCGGTCCCTGCCAGCGCTGACTGTTGCGGGTCGGGACGCAGCCCGGAAAAATCAGGACCGTATCCTTACTTGTCACAATCCCAACTCCCAAGATACGCATTGCCCGTTCAAACTGCGTTAAGGGCCGTGTCTGGCCAGCAAGTTGGTCGGCCGCGCGCGGTCCGCGCCCCTCAAACCAATCGTGTTCCGATCCATCCATCTGTATTAGTTCCCCCTCCGACGAGCTATATAAGCCCATTCTCGGGGGGCGGAACCCGAGCTAACGCAACAACATACCAACAACAAAAAGAGGACATTTCTAATGAGTCTTGACAAAGCCCCAAACATGACTTGACAATTGACATCCTGTGATTGATGCTAAAAATTTAAATGCGATATCAGCCGCCAGGCGAATGCAATTCGCCAGCAAGGAGTATGACTTTTGATGCTGACAGGATTTGATCTATTATTGCTGATCCTTTATGGATTACTCATGTTAGTGCTCACCATTTACGCAGCCCACGCGTACTTAATGCTCTACCTGTATCGCAAAAACAGCGCCCGCTTCGTCAAACACATTCTTCCCATAGCAGACTGGCCGCGCATAACGGTTCAACTACCTATCTATAACGAGCGCTACGTCGTCGAACGGCTGATCCAGGCCGCCTGTGCGCTCGAATACCCCCGGGACCGGCTGGAAATCCAAGTACTGGATGATTCCAACGACGAGACCCGGCAGATCGCTTTGAAATGGGTGGCCATCAACGAGGCCCGAGGCATTAATATTCGGCACATCCATCGAGTGAACCGGACAGGATTCAAGGCCGGCGCCCTCCGGGCCGGACTGGAAACTGCCCAGGGGGAATACCTGGCAATTCTAGACGCCGACTTTGTCCCGGCCCCGGATTTCCTGAAAAAACTGATCCCCTATTTTTCCGCTGATAATATCGGCGTGGTCCAGGCACGCTGGGGCCATCTCAATGGGGATTATTCCCTGCTGACCCGCGGCCAGACCATCGGGCTGGATGCCCATTTTGTGTTGGAGCACGGCGCGCGCAACTCGTCAGGCCTTTTCATCAACTTCAACGGCACGGCGGGCATCTGGCGAAAATCGGCCATTCTCAGCGCCGGCAACTGGCAGGACGACACGCTGACGGAAGACATCGACATCTCCTATCGGGCCCAGCTCGCCGGCTGGAAATTCATTTATGTGAACGATGTGGTTTGCCCGGCGGAGGTGCCCGCCGAGGTATACGGCCTGAAGAACCAGCAATACCGCTGGGCCAAAGGCGCCATCCAGACGGCTAGAAAGCTTCTGCCGATCATCTGGCGCAACCGGGCGATCCCGTGGCTGGTCAAGTTCGAGGCCACCGTGCACCTGACCAACCACCTTGTGTTCCCGATTCTGCTGTTCGTCGCCCTGTTGTCATTCCCGCTCCTCTCGATCCGGATTCAATACCACGAAACACGGCTGATCTTCCTGTCGTTTCTCATCTGCATAATTAACGCGTTCAGCTATCCCATGTTTTATATCTATGCCCAGCGGGAGATCTACGCAGACTGGAAGCGGCGCATACTGTTTCTGCCGGTCCTGCTGGCGGGCGCCATGGGACTTTCGGTGATCAACAGCCGCGCCGTGTTCAGCGCCCTGATCGGGCGCAAAAGCGCATTCAACCGGACACCCAAATTCAACCTCGGCGCCACGAAAGAGCATTCCTGGAAAGGCAAGCAATATCGGAGCCGGTTCAACGGCACGGTGCTGGTGGAACTCGTGTTAATCGTCTATCTCTCACTGGCGCTGATTTACGCGATCAACAACCTTCAGTACACGGCCATTCCCTTCATCCTGATTTACTGGCTCGGCTTTATGTTCATTGGTATGCTCTCCCTGGCGCACGCCATTAAACCATGATTTACTGACGGCAGGTGAGCGCAAAAGCAACAACTGCGGGGTGACTGATATGGTTCAAACCATCATTATGCCGAAACTGGGCCAGACCGTGGAGGAATCCACGGTCGTCAAGTGGCACAAGCAGGTGGGCGACAAAGTTATCAAGGGCGACATTCTGTTCGAGATCGAAACAGATAAGGCTGTCCTTGAAATCGAAAGTTTCTTTGAAGGGACGCTCCTTAAAATCATTGTTCCGGAGGGCATGACCGTCCCCGTGACGGCCCCGGTCGCTTTTATCGGCGAACCGGGCGAGCCGATCCCCGCAGTGCCTGCCATTCCCAAAACCAACCCCGCCGAAGCACCTGCGCCCGGCCAATCCGTTACGACAACGCACCCCGCGGCTCAAGTCCCGATACAGGTTCCACGGTCAGAACTGCCGGCGGTCTCGGCAACATCTCCGATGCCTCAAAACAAACCCATTTCCCCAAGAGCCCGGAGACTCCTCAAAGATCACCCTATCAATCCCGATCCAATCCCCGGCACCGGCCCCGGCGGACGCGTCACCGAAAAGGACGTCTTGGCCTACTTGGAAGCCCAGGGCTATTACCGAATCCGCATCACACCGGCGGCCAAAGCGTTCGCGCTCAAGGAAAAGATTGATATCCTCCGCCTGAACCGTTTACCCGCCAATGGCGATCGGAAAACCGATGACCGCGTCACCATTGAGATGATCGAACAGGCTGTCGCTGAAAAGCCGAAGGAGATGAGCAAAATCCGGCAGATCATCGCCCGGCGCCTGACCCAAAGCTTCACGAGCGTTCCCCATTTTTACGTGAGCGTATCCGCGGACATGACCGATCTGCTGAATTTCCGCAAGGAACTGAAAAAGGCCGGCAAATTCTATTCGGTCACCGATTTCATCATGAAATCGGCGGCGCTTGCTCTGAAAAAATTCCCGGCTGTCAACAGCTCAACCGATGGTCGCACCATCCGCTGGCACAGCCGGGTACAACTGGGTATGGCCGTGGACGTGAAAGAAGGTCTGGTCGTACCCGTAATCCGCGATGCCGACATTATCAGCCTGGACGAACTCCACGCCCGCAGTGCCAGTCTGGTCCAGAAGGCCCGCGACAATAAGCTTCTCCCGGACGAAATGACGGGGAGCACCTTTACCATTTCCAATATGGGCATGCTCGACGTGGACCATTTCACCGCCATCATCAATCCCGGCGAGAGCGCCATCCTGGCGATCTCCAGCATCCGGGAGACCCCGGTGGTCCGCAAGGGACAAATCGTCATCCGTTCCATCATGGCCCTGACCGTGTCTTCGGACCATCGCATCGTGGATGGCGCCATGGCCGCGCGCTTTGTCAACCATATCAAATCCCAGATCGAGGACATTCAATTATGGAAAAGTATGACGTTGTCGTAATCGGCGCAGGCCCCGGCGGATATCCCGCGGCCATCCGGTCAGCCCAACGGGGCGCCTCCGTGGCCGTGATCGAAAAGGAAGCTTTGGGAGGCACCTGCCTGAACTGGGGATGCATTCCCACTAAAACGCTGATCGCGACTTCCTCGCTGTTCTGGACCATGGGCCACGCCTCCCGTTTCGGACTGAACGCCGAGAACGTCGCCTTCGACTACAAGGCCATGCTCCAGAACAAAAACCAGGTGGTTGAAAAATTGCGAACCGGGATTGCCATGCTGATTAAGGGCAACGGCATCGCCCTTCATGAAGGCGCCGCTTCTTTCATCGACCGCAACCGTATCGCCGTGAAGCGTGCCGGCGGCGAGGAAACGCTTCTCGCAAGCGCCCATACGATCATTGCCACCGGCGCCTATTCGGACCTGCCGGCTTTTCTGCCCAAGAGCATGCGCATCATGGACAGCCGGGCATTCCTGGATCTGGCGCAACTTCCGCAAAGCCTGATCGTCATGGGCGGCGGTATCATCGGATGTGAACTGGCCTGTCTGTCCGCCCAGCTGGGCGTGAACGTCACCGTCGTGGAACTCATGGAGGATATCCTGGCCATGCTGGATCCCGACCTGCGCACCGTTGTCCGCCAACACATGGAAAAACAGTTAAAGATCCGCATCCTGGCTGGCCATCCTGCGGAATCGGTGACCGCCGGCGAATCCGGGGTAAAGCTTCAGATCGGCGGCCAGACTGTCGAGGCCGACCTGCTTCTGGCGGCCATGGGACGCCGCCCGATGACTCAGGGTCTGGCGCTCGACAAGGCCGGCGTGACTCCAAACCCCAAGGGGTTTATTCCCGTGGATGAATTCGGCCAGACACGGGCGGCCAGCCTGTATGCAGTCGGTGATGTCACCGGAGGCCCCCAACTTGCGCACGCGGCAACATCCCAGGGCCTCGCGGCGGCGGACAACGCCCTGGGCCATCGCCAATCCCCGCGAAAAAGCGTTGTCCCATCCTGCATCTTCACGGCGCCGGAAATCGGCGTCGCCGGGCTGTCGGAACAGGAAGCCAAACAGCAAAACCAGACCGTGATTACCGGTAAATTCCCGTTCCTGGCCCTGGGCCGGGCACTGGCCGCCGGTGAAACAGTCGGCTTCGTAAAATGGATTGTGGACCCAGTCACTGACCAACTGCTGGGTGCTCAGGCGGTTGGCGCGCATGCCACCGAACTCATTGCGGAGGCAACAGCGGCCATCCAGGCCGAACTGACGTCCCGGGAAATTGCCCGGACTATCCATGCCCACCCAACCCTGTCGGAAGCCTGGATGGAAGCGGCCCACGCGGTCCACGGGGAATGCATCCACACATCTCCTCGCCGGAAAAAGCCCGAAACCAAAACCGCCTGATACAAATCAACCACGGAACCCTAGAGCACACGGAGAAAAAGCCGGAATCTGCTAATAATCTTTTGTGTCAATATATTATGACAACCTCACGCCCCGAGTTCCAGATCCCCGACACCATGCAGGCAGTTCGCCTGCATGGCAAAGGCCCTGAAAATATCCGCGTGGAGTCTGTGCCGGTTCCCCGGCCCAACGATCACCAAGTCCTGGTCCGCGTGGATGCCGCCGGGGTATGTTCCTCGATTCTCAAACTGGTGGCCCAGGGAAGCGACCACACCTTCATCAACGGATGGGATCTGGCCCAATTCCCCATCATTCTGGGTGACGAAGGCTGTGTCACGGTGGTGCAAGCAGGAAAAGCCGTCGCGGATCGATATCCGGTCGGCCAGCGCTATGCCACCCAGCCGGCGGTGGACCATCCGCCGATCAATTATCGGGAACGTTATCGCCGCAACGGGGAAGGTATGGAGAAAGTGGCCATCGGCTATTCCCTGCCGGGACACCTCGCCGACTACATGCTGATCACGGAGGAAGCCCTGGCCGCGCAATGCCTGGTCCCCCTGCCCTCCGACGCCATTCCCTTTTTCGCCGGCGCTTTATGTGAACCGCTTTCCTGCGTGATTTCGGCCCAGGATCGGCACATCCACCTGCGCCAGGATTCACCCCTGGCACCACGGGTTCCCCATCTCGGCCTGATGAAAGGCGGGATCACCCTGATCATCGGCGCCGGACCGATGGGCCGTCTGCATGCCGAGGCGGCCCTGCGATTCGCTCCGCGCCATCTGATCATCATGGATATCATCGAGGAACGGCTGAAATGGATCCGCAGTGCCCTGACGGACAAGGCGCGGCACGTAAATACCACCTTGCATACTGCCCTTTCCGCCGAAGGCCCGGAGCTGTTAAAGCGGGTCAGTGAGGGCAAGGGTGCGAATGACATTATCGCCGCCGTCGGAGTGCGAAGCGTCCAGATCGAATGCCAGCAGTGGCTGGCCAAAGGCGGCGTGCTGAATCTGTTTGGCGGGCTTAAACGGGGCGAGCATATCCTGGACCTGGATTCGCTCCGGGTCCATTACGATGAAATCCGACTGTGCGGATCCAGCGGCGGCAGTCCCGCTGACGTCGCTGAAGCCCTGCGCATGGTTGCCGCGGGTGAGATTGATCCCGGCCGCCACCTGGACCTGGTCGGGAGCCTGGATCAATTCCCCAAGGCCCTGGAGATGATCAGGAACGCGACCGTGGAGGGCAAAGTCGTGCTGTATCCCCGAATCCGCCAAACGGATCTTCGCCGGGTCGAAAACTGGACCCGCGCCGACGAAACCCGTTTTCTGGAAGAGCGTCACCCCCGCGCTTGAATCGCGAACGAGACTGTCGAAAAACTAAAATTCGCCCTGACACCCGTGAAACCGATCCATCAAACGCGCTGGTCCGAGATCGCCAATCCTGGGGCATCCTCGATGGTCGTTTTTTCTCGCGATCCTCATCCCAACGCGGCTCCTGACTTTTTCGACAGTCTCAACGGTGAGGCTCAGGCGCGAGCCTTGGGCGCGCCGCCTGCGGCCTCTGGTTCGGCAGTCATTCCCAAAACGTTGATGATGCGTGGCGTAATGACCATCTTGCAGCCCTCGGCGTTAGGATGGATACCGTCGGGAACATACGCGGAGAATCGTTTGGGATCGGCGTTCAGAATCTGCTGCCAGTTCGGGTAATGATCGATGAGCATCAAGTGCCGCCGTGCTGCAACGTCTCGATACATCTGGTTGTAGGATTCGATTTGGGGCCGGATAGCAAGGTGAACCCCCGTGGGCGGATTCATCACCATGAGGATAATCTCACAAGACTTATTGGTCGCAAGAATGCGATCGACCATGGTTTCCAGGTTCGATCGGGCTTGCTCCACGCTCATGTTGTAGGGCAGGTAGGCATCGTTGATCGAGAATTCAATAAAGACCGCATCCGGTTGCTTGCCGGTAACCCGAGCATCGAGGTTGTCCACTCCCCACTTTGACCACATGGCCCCCTCTCCACTGTTGATCACGGTGGTCAGCCCTGGATATCGCCGGTCCAGTTCTGCTGAGAATTGTGCCACCCAGGCCCCTTGCGCCGTCAGGCTCGTTCCGTAAGTCACCACAGTCTGTTTCTTTCCCGCTTCCAGGTTGGAGACCAGTCGGATATTCTCTCCGCCTTGACTGGCGATCGAGGAGAACATCTGTTGTTTTTTCATGTTTTTCTCCAAATGGCCCAACGCACCATTAGCATTGACGTCAGCCTGGCATGTTATATATTGACGCTATGTAAACCTGCTGTATGACGGACTTGCCGATAAATAGAATATGAATGCGATTCCGTCAAATGACAAGTTTAAAGTCGAACGAAATGCGCCAGCGGACCTGATTACCCGTTTCTGTTCGGAATATCGAAAGGCGATTGAGGCGGACGATCTGGCGTTGAAGCACGGCGAGCCAACAAGGAATGTCCAATTTTCTCATGCCCTAGGCAGATCCGCCTACGGCGGAAATAGATTGAAAATGAAGCCATAGCCGGGATAAACCCGGCTCTACCAATGGAATGCATAAGGTAGAGCAGGCTTTACGCCTGCTATTTTCAGGAGAGATGCGCCATGATTAATATGCCGACCGTCAAGATGGGACTGGTGGCCGTCAGCCGGGATTGTTTCCCCGTCGAGTTAAGCCGCTCGCGCCTGCAGAAGGTTCTGGCAGAATGCCACAAGCAGAACGTCCACGTGATCCCGTGTAAAACGGTGATTCAGTCCGAGTCCGACGCCCTTAAGGCGGTGCGTGAAATGTCCGCCGCCGGGGTCAATGCCGTAACCATTTATCTGGGCAATTTTGGCCCGGAAGGTCCGACCACCATCTTCGCCCAGCGTCTGGGTGTGCCGTTTATGCTGTGCGGGGCGGCCGAAGAGAGCAAGTCCGACCTGATCGAAGGCCGCGGCGACGCATTCTGCGGTATGTTGAACGCCTCCCTGAACTGCGGACTGCGCCGGCTCCGCCCCTACATTCCCCCCAGGCCCGTGGGCCTGCCCGAGGAAATCAAGGACATGATTGCCGACTTCATGGATGTAGCCCGCGTGGTCGTGGGCCTGCGCGCCTTGAAAGTCTTTTCCTTCGGGCCGCGGCCCCAGGATTTTTACGCCTGCAACGCCCCGCTGGCACCCCTGGTCCGGCTGGGGATCGAGGTCATGGAAAATTCCGAATTGGATCTCCTGGAGTTGTTCCATTCGGCCGAAGGCATGAAGAAGGAGATCGCGGCGGTCGTGAAGGATATGACCAGGGAATTGGGCCCAGGAAATTGTTTCCCTCAAAAGCTGAAAGCCATGGCCCAGTTCGAAGTGGCGCTCGCCGCGTTCTTCGAGGCCAACCTGGGATCCCGCCAATTCGGCGTTTTTGCCAACAAGTGCTGGCCCGCGTTTGAAAAGGCATTCGGGTTCGTCCCCTGCTACATCAACAGCCGCCTGACCGGGCGGGGCATCCCGGTGGCCTGCGAAGTGGATATCTACGGCGCGGTCTCGGAATACGCCGCCCAGTTGGCGTCTTACAAGGCGGCTACCTTGCTCGATATCAACAACACGGTGCCCCACGATATCGAAATCAAGGATACCCAGGGCGCCAACCGGCAGGACCTGTTCATGGGCTTCCATTGCGGCAATACGCCCAGCGGTCACCTGTGCCCCGGCTTCGCCATGAGCTATCAGCTCATCATGCGGCGCCTGCTGGAACCGACGACACGCCCCAACATCACTTGCGGAACGCTCGAAGGCCGGCTGAAGCCGGGTCCGGCGACTATCTTCCGCCTGCAGAGCGCGACCGACGGCAGTCTGCACGCCTATCTGGCCGAAGGCCATGTGCTGGACGCCGATCCCGCTTCCTTTGGCGGCATCGGCATTATTGGCGTACCGCATTTCGGCCGCTTCTACAGGCACATCCTGCTGGAGAAGCAGTTCCCGCATCACGCCGCCGTGGCATTCAATCATGCCGGCCGGGTACTCTACGATGCCGCCGGATTGTTGTCGGTGGCACCGGCCTATACGCCGCGCAAGCCGGGCGACCTGTATCCTTCGGAAAATCCCTTCGCGAGTTAGGCAGGCACAAATAGGCGATATGAAGATTCAGTTGTGTTGGGATCACGGATGTTGATTTTGGGCGGAGCATGGGAAATTCCGGAGTAAAGCTCAACAGGCGTTATTCCTTTGATGCCCTGATGTGGCCGGAACTCATGGTGCCAGGTGAAATAGAACCCAAGCTCATAGCGCATGTCAACTTGCCTCAAGGGGATTTGGCGGTCAGTCCCTTGCCGGCCGATCGGTCAAGCGTCCGGCGGTCAAATACGTTCAGGCCTACCTGCGCCAAGACTATGCAACCTGCATGACCATGATGGGGGGCGCCCTGGTCAACGCGCTGGGCGGAAAAATCACCGTTCTGGATCACTACCGCCGCACGGAAGAGGCGTTACAACAGCATATGATGAAATTGGAGGCCATGACGGTGGCCGTGCCGCGCGCGGTCGTCGCCCGCGGCCCCAAAGATCAGCTCGTTGTCATCCCAGAATAACACATTTTTACCGGCAAAGAGGGCAAATATATCTTGAATTCCTATCTGCTGGCCGTTTCAGAAAACAACGATCAGTCATGGAATATGCTGGAAAAAGGCAACAGCTTTGCGCTGTTCAGGGACACGGTGACAGAACAAGCGGTGGTGGATATGGTCACGAAAAAGAGCCGGGAGCTGGGCGCCACCAAGACCACGGACTTGGTCTCACGCACCGACTCCACCGGCCTTCAGACACTGTTCACCATCTGGTATTACTCAGTCCAAGTTTCCGGCAACGCCGTGAAATAGATGGTTTCGGAGGATGGATACCGGCCGACTCAACGCCGTTTCCATTGCGAACGGGCGCTTCCGACCTCATCGATCAACTCTTTCAATTGGGCGTCATTCCTGCCGATCTCTTCCAACGGTTGGGAGGAGGCGTCGATGGCAATGATCTTGACGCCATCAATGATCCGGACGATATAGCCTTCGACCTTATCACCTTCCTTGCGCGTGAAACTGTGCATCGGAAAATTGGCGATCCTGACCGAAAGATCCTCCGATTCCTTGGTGAGTTTTACGACTCCCATGGGTATCAGGTCCACCAGCGAGGAGCCGGAATCGAAAACCCATAATTTTTTTCTATCCAACGACTTGGCCACAAAATACCATTCCAGCGTCACGGAATCGTTCGAGGCCGCCATGTTTTTGATTTCGATCTCCAGAACCATCTGTTTGGAGACCTTCTTACCGGAACCTCCCCAACGGTTTTGCCAGTTCGTTTTGGTGGCCGACTCCATTGGCTTTCGGCTGACCTTGAAAAGGATCTGGTGATTCTGAGCCGGAACCGACCCCGCGATTAAGCCCATCAACAGGCCGGCGATGATTGTTTTCATAACGCACCTCATTTTTCATAATAAAACTGCACCTTGCGATTCAAACGAACATAGGAGGAGTTAATTCAAGTATAACGAATACCAAGCGCTATTATTGTAACAATATATTACCCGCCGAGTTCGATACAGCGTTTACGGTAATAAAGGTAATTCTGATAGCTGGTTTCCTCCGGCACACCGTGATCGCAGGTTGGAATATAGCCGCCACGCCGGCGCATGACGGGGAGAATGGCCTCCAGGTGCCGGTCAATGGCCGGCGGACCCAGCGCGATAATGCGTTTGTCGATACCGCCGAAAAGCGCAAGATCCGGATACTTCCGCCCAATGGCCACGACATCGCACCCGCTGGCCACCTCGAAGGGGCTCATGACATCCAGGCCGATGGCCTCCTGATATAACTGGATCACGGACTCGGCGGCGCCGTCGGTATCCACGTGCACATAGAGGTGCCGCACCCTGTCAAGCTGACGCGCTTTCACGTTGCGGATCAACTGCTGATAATAGGGAAAGATGAACTCCTTGATCATTTCCGGCGAGATCAAGGACCCATGGTTGTAGCAGATATCCTCGTCCAGGAAAAACTCGTCGAGCGTGACCGACTGCTGATGGCGCGTGATGACGGCATCCGCCAGCCGGAGCCAAACGGCCATACAGTCATGGATGACCTCCGGCATATCGTACACCGCGTACAGCAAACCTTCCGGGCCGATGAGACTGCGTAGATACATGTAGCCGCCGATCAGGTGCTGGCTGATCATCAGCCCGCAGCCGGCGGCGGCTTGTGCTTCCTGTACGCGTTTACCCAGATCGGCATAACGCTCGGGCGAGTCCGGATTGAGCCGCCACTTGACATTTTCCTCCCAGGACTTCCTATCCGTGACCGGATGGACAAGGTATTCCGGCATGAACCCGCTCCGGCGCCCTTTGAAGAACAACACCTGGCGTCCGGCGGCATCCTGGACCACTTCGCACTCGCCCCGGTCCTCGATCATACGCACCTCGAAGGCAGGGGTGAAGGCGGCCTCGCACCCGCCCAACTGGCCCAGCGCAAAATTGCCCGGCGCATCGAAATAAAATAATTCGGCCATAGGCACGTCCTGGGGCATACCTTCCCGCTTCCAACGCTCCAGGGAATAGAAGCCGAATTCCCTGCGGAACAGCGGGATCCCCGGCGTACGGGCATAAGCATCCCGCAGTTTGCGCGCGCTTTCATCCATCTTTTCCCGCGGCGCCATGCCGTGAATGCCGTCCGTTAATTGTTTTTTCATGGTTCGAGCATGATAGCTGAAACAAAGACGTTGACAAGCGATTCAAGACTCGGTTGATAATAATTCTTGCAATTCTCCAAAAAACAACAATCCTGCAATGTATTTGGATGGCAAACCGGGAAAGGAGACGTCCCACCGATGCAGGCTCTAGTCAAATTTGCGGCCGGCAACGGCAGCATGGAACTGCGCGAAGTGCCTGAACCCGCGCCCGGCCCGGGCGAAGTGAAAATCACGGTCAAAGCCGCTTCGATCTGCGGATCCGATCTGCATATCCGCCGGGGCGATATTGGCATCCCGATGCGGTTTCCCGTCATTCCCGGGCATGAATTCGCCGGCATCGTAGCCGCAACGGGACCCGGGGTCGCCGAACTCCAACCCGGCGACCGTGTGACCGGCGAAAACACGCGATCCAGTTGCGGCGCCTGCCCGCAATGCGCCACCGGCAGTTACAACTTGTGCCGACAACGGCTGGCAACCGGGTATGCCTTCGACGGCGCCTTCGCGCCCTGCGTCGTGGTGCCCGCCCTGCGGGTTCACCGGATTCCGGACAAGGTGGATTTCCGCGCCGCCGCCCTGACCGATCCGTCCGCCTGTGCTTATCATGCGGTGCAGGAACTGACCCGGATCCAAGCCGGCGACGTCGTGCTGATCACGGGACCCGGCCCCATGGGCCTGTTCTGTCTGCAATACGCCAAGGCCAACGGGGCCATGGTTATTCTCGTAGGCGCGCCACGGGACACCCACCGCCTCGAACTAGGCAAACAACTGGGAGCCGACTATGCCCTGTCCGGAGACGGCGCGGAGGCCGCCATCGAGATGCTGACCCGGGGACAGGGCGTGGATGTGGTCCTCGAATGTTCCGGCGCCGAGGCGGCGGCCCAACTCGGCCTGAAACAGATTCGCCGGGAGGGCCGTTACACGCAGATCGGCATTTTCGGAAAACCCGTCCGCTTGGATCTCGACCAGGTTCTTTACAAGGAAATCCGTCTCATCGGATCCTTCAGCCAGAAATATATCGGCTGGGAAAAGGCCCTGGAACTGTGCGCCCTGGGTAAAATCCAAGTAGCCCCCCTGATTACCCACCGGTTTCCGCTGGCGGATTGGGAAAAAGCTTTCGACTTGTTCGAACGCGGGGAAGCCGTTAAGGTGGTATTTGATTTTTAATAAATGCGCAACGAATCATATCCAATAAAAGAAAGGTAACGTATGAAAAAATCCGTCTGTCATTATAGTTTCCATCGAACCTGGACTGCTGAAAAATGGACCTGCGAGCGGCTGGCGGAGGAAGTCAAAATATTGGGGGTTGAAGGGATCGATTTTCATGCCGGATTACTGGGCGCCGTCGAAGAAGCTCCCGGCAAAATACGAGCGGCTCTCGGCAAAACCGGGTTAACTCTATCCGGGCTTTCGATGTCCAATAATTTCAACCAGAGTGACCCGGCTCTCCTTAAAAACCAGATTGATACCGTCAAAAGATGGCTGCAGGTGGCCGCGGAAGTCAAAGCTCCCGTATCCCGTATTTTCGGCGGGCATATCCAGGACCGAAGCAATCCAGTTGAGTTACGCCAGGGGTTTGATCGGATCATCGCGGCCCTCGGGGAATTGGTCCAGGAAGCCGAGAAACTTGGAGTTATTCTTGCCTTGGAAAACCACGGCGGATTGCCTTGCACGGGCGAAGAACAAGTGGAGGTCATCAAAAAAATAAATTCCAAATACCTCCGGGCTACCATCGATGTAGGCAACTATCTCCAAGGGGGACAGGAGGGGCACGTGGGAACAACAATTGCCGCCCCGTTTGCCGCTTATGTCCATTTCAAAGACTTCCGGAAGAAACCTGCGAGCAAAACCGGGAGTCGCTGGGACTTGGAGTCATGCACGGTCGGGCAAGGGGACATTCAACATCGCCAATGTCTGGAAGTCCTGAAAAAGGCGGGCTATAACGGATTTATCGCTCTGGAATACGAAGGAGCGGATGACGAAAAAATCGGCATCCCACAAAGCCTGGCTTACATGAACACCATTATGCTGAATTTGTAATGCCAAGTTATTCCTCAGAAAGGGTAATACCCATGAATAACAAGGATTAACTATGAGCAAGACCATGGTAAAGACGGACCAGGCGCCGGTGCCGGTAGCCCGCTATTCGCAGGGCCTTCGGATCGGCAATACGCTGTATGTCCAGGGCGTAATCGCGCTGGACCCGAATACCAAAAAGATGATCGAAGGCCCGATCGACGTCCAGACGGAGCGGATCTTCATCAGCATCAAGGCGATCCTCGAAGCGGGCGGCATGAATATGGCGGATGTCATCAAGGTGACGGCATTCCTGGCGAACCTGGAGGATTATCCGGCCTTCAACGCCGTGTACAACCGCGTATTCAGCGCGGACCCCCCGCCGGTACGCACCACGGTCCAGGCCCGGCCGCCGCTGGGCGCCCTGGTGGAAGTCGAGGTCATCGCAGCAATATAGAAATGCGGCAAAGAAAGAAACACCCTGCATGTACGGCGACTTTCAAAAGAAAGTGACGACAACACTGGCCGAGATCGAAAAGGCGGGACTGACCAAGGAAGAGCGCGTCATTTTGTCCGCGCAGTCCGCGCGGATCAAGACCCAAGCCGGGACCATGCTGAACTTCTGCGCCAATAATTATCTCGGCCTCGCCAACGATCCGCGGCTGGTCCAGGCAGCCGTCGCAGGTTTGCAGAAATACGGATTCGGCATGGCCAGCGTGCGTTTCATCTGCGGCACCCTGGACATTCACAAGGCATTGGAAAGCTGCATCGCCCGCTTTCTGGGCATGGAGGATGCCCTTCTCTATTCCTCCTGTTTCGACGCCAACGGCGGCCTGTTCGAAACCCTGCTGGGCGAAGATGACGCCATCATATCCGATTCGCTGAACCATGCTTCCATTATCGACGGCGTCCGTTTGTGTAAAGCTAAACGGTTTCGCTACGCCAACAATGATATGGCGGACCTGGAAACCCAACTGAAAGCGGCCGATGCCCAGGGCGTCAAAACCAAGCTGATCGCGACCGATGGTGTGTTCTCCATGGATGGGATCATCGCCAACCTGAAAGGCATCTGCGATCTGGCTGAGACCTACAGCGCGCTGGTCATGGTGGATGACTCCCACGCCACGGGGTTCCTCGGCAAAACGGGCCGGGGCAGTCAGGAATACCGCGCCGTCATGGGCCGGGTGGACATCATCACCTCCACGCTGGGCAAAGCGCTCGGCGGCGCCGCGGGCGGCTTTACCGCTTCGCGCCGGGAGATTATCAAGCTGCTGCGCCAGCGCAGCCGCCCCTATCTTTTCAGCAACACCCTGGCCCCAGTCATTGCCTATACCACGCTGAAAGCGATCGAGATCGTCGAGGCCGGTGATGAACTGCGCGCCCGCTTGTTCCGGAACTGCGCGCTGTTCCGGTCGGAAATGGAAAAACGCGGATTCACGACGCGCGGCGCAGACCATCCCATCATTCCCATCATGCTGGGCGACGCCAAGCTGGCGACTCACATGGCAGGCGACCTGCTGGCCGAGGGCATTTACGTTATCGGTTTCAGCTATCCGGTGGTCGCCCAGGGACAGGCACGCATTCGTGTCCAGCTCAGCGCGGCCCACACGGAAGAGGACGTTCGCACCGCCATCGCCGCCTTTGAAACCGTGGGTAAAAAACATGGAGTCCTGACTTAATGAAGAATTCAACCAACGATCTGGAACAGGCCTTGGCGGCATTGAACCTCACATCCGCCGGCGAGTCGTGGCGGAAATCATGGCCGGCCTCGCAGGCATTATTCGATCCCGGCAAATTATTTTTCCTCAACCCGGAATTCGTCGCCGACACCTGCCGGACACTGGGCATGGCCGCCGATGTCCGTGATGCCCTGATCCGGGCCCTGGATATCTTTAACCGGCATCCGGAGCTTCACCGCCTGGCCTGGCATGGTCATGTTCTCCTGTTTCAGACACCCGGCGACACCCTTCGTTTTGATGAATGGCCCCGCATTCCGCGCGAACTGGGTGAATCCGCGACCCTGTTCTATGCCTTCGTTGTACTTTCGGGTGTTCCCGCCTTGCTGAAAAAGCAGCGCGACCTGGGCATTCCGGAATCGATCACCCTGGACACCTTGAGCGATATTGAATTATGGATCAAGGAGCACCGGAACCAATATGGCATCTTGGGACTGGATGCGATTGGCTGGCTGTATAATCATATGTCCGGCCGGCTGTTCAAGATTGGACGCCTGCAATTCCGCTTCGAGGTTTGGGACTATGATTTGCATGCATTCCGGCGCCGGCAGTCCCGACAGGCAATTCTATTGGCCGGGGACAAGATGCCGTTCCGCGAGGACGGCCAGTTTGCCGATGCCGATGGAGCTGCGGACGCGGCGCCCGCTTGGGTTTCCATATTTGACACATCGCGGGCCGGTGTGATCCGGGGCCACCCGATTGCGCCGGAAGGCCATGCCCGCCCCAACACCGTCGAGCTGGCCCGGGCGGAGTGGGATGAAATATTCAAAAAGGGCGATCCGGCGCTGGGCGTACATATTCCGGCAACCGGTCCGATGTCGCACCAGGAATGCGGTGAATCGTTTCGGCAGGCCTGCCGGTTTTTCCCGGCCCATTTCCCCGACCGTCCCTGGAAGGCCTTCACCTGCACGTCCTGGCTGTTGGACCCCCAGTTTGAGCGGCAGCTTCCGGAATCGTCGAACATCGTCCGGTTCCTGGGAGAAATGTACCTCCATCCCGTCCCCAAAGCCAATGCCCGGCAAACGTATCAGCGCGTTTTCGGACCGGCCTTCGAGAGCCTGCCGATGGAACGGATGGACGAAGCGCCCCAGACCACCTCATTGCAACGGATCCTGGTTCAGCATGTCAAAGCCGGCAAGCGCTGGCGCATGGGTGGATGCGTACTGTTTCCCGAAGACCTGGACTGGAGGGCACAGGTTTATCGGAAAGTCCTGCGGGCAGATCTGCCCGACTTGTCCGCTTATATCGAAAAGCGGTCTTCCGATGCCTTGGGATAATGAGTTGCATTTGAGATGCTCCCTGCTATGATGCCGCCATGATTCTTCGCCAAAAACCATATATCGGCTGGGTCGCGGCGTTTCTTGCGCTGGTACTGAATCTTCCGGTGACTGGGGCCGAGAACCAGCCACAGTCTTCCCCACATTCCCTGAGCATCGGCGGACGTTACCACACGGAGCTTTCGGTGTTCACGGACCTGCCCTACGGCAACGGCGATCTGTCTTACCTCCTGGCCTATCAGTACACGCAGGGGTTCGCCATCTGGCAGTTTGCCTGCGACCTGGGTCCGGACGTCTCCGGCAAAAAAGAAGTGTATTCCGGTACAACCACCAATATGGTCGGCATTGACTATATCGTCACGCCGCAGTTCAACGTGATCATCAAGGACCGTTTCTTCCGCGGCGGCGGCGGCATTCGAACCAGCTACATCCGGGACGCCGACGACGAGGGCAAATGGCTGGACCCTTATTGGCAGTTACAGTTTGGCCTGTCGTTCCCGCTCTCCAATCGGATATCGGTGGATGTCAGCGCTTACTATGTTTATGAACGCTGGGATAAACTGCTGGATTTCAAGTTCGGCGACCTGGAATACGGTGCCCTGCTGAATTTGGCGTTTTAGCGTTATGGTAAACAGGTATTACTCTGCACTACTAACATTTGATTTGTTGTTTTTTCAGCAAGATTTCTGGAAACGGGACGCCCTGGTCCCGTGCCGACGTTCCGGGGTGAGGGCACCCCGGCTCCAATTGTTGGTGGCCACGGCGCCTGGCAATTGGCCACAGCGCCAAAGGCGCTGACGTGGCGGCTAGGCCGCACCAAGCTCTCTGTCGCAAAATATCTTTCGGAAATGGTCGCATGCACGCATCACACTCGACAACGAATGATATCTTCAAGATCGGCGCTGACGGCGTGGATGTTGACGCCCTCATGGCCGGAATCCGGGAGTCGGTGACCCGGAAAATGGAAAGCGGCGTCTATCGTGACGTGCGTGTCGCCCTTGCCGAAAAATCCAACCTGGTCAACATCAAGGACGACGAAAGCTTCCTTAAATTCTACATCGAGTGCCTGCGCAATGCCGTCTTCGTGGATATCAACGATTTTGAAATCCAGGAACGGCGCCGGCTCGGGAGCGGGCTCCTGGTGATCCTGAAAAAGGGCATGTGGGCGTTGTTGAAGTTCTACACCTACCGCCTCTGGTCCCAGCAGAACCAGGTCAACGGCCTTCTGCTGACGGCCATTGAAGGCCTGGACGACAAGTACCGAAATCGGATCCGGGATATGGAAACCCGGCTGGCGGCCCTTGAAGGCCCGCGGGGAAAGACGGAATCATGTCCACCACCGCCGAGCGTGTAGCCTTTGTCTGCCCGCGGTTCGCCGAAGGCGCCACTGTGGGCGGCGCGGAAACCCTTTTGCGAAACCTGGCCGAGCACACCGCCGCCGCGGGCCGGCGCGTAACATTCCTAACTACCTGCGCCACGAATCATTTCACCTGGCGGAACGAACGGCCTCCCGGCCAACTTCGTATCCGTAACCTGGATGTCCGCTTCTTCCCCGTCGACGAAGATCGCGACCTGGAGGCGTTTCTGCGCGTCCAGGACGTCATCAGCCGGAAAGGCCACTACAGCGCCGACGATGAAATGACCTGGCTCCGCAACAGCGTCAACAGCCGGGCACTGTACCGGCATCTCGAAGACCATGGCTCCGATTATGACCGGATCGTCATCGGACCGTATCTGTTCGGCCTGGCCGTCTTTGCCGCGCGGATTCATCCCGGCAAAACTTTCCTGGTGCCCTGCCTGCATGACGAGGGATTCGCCTATGCCCGCGTCTTTGGGGAACTGTTCCGAAGCGTGCGGGGAATCCTGTTCAATTCCGAGCCCGAGCGCGACTTGGCCCGCCGGCTTTACGATCTGCCCAAATCCTGCGGCGCCGTTGTTGGCATGGGACTGGACGACTTCACGGTCTCAGCCGATGCCTTCGCGCGCCGCCGGGGACTGACCACGCCCTATATCATGTTCGCGGGGCGGCGCGAAGCGGGCAAAGGCATTCCGCTGCTGATGGATTACCTGGCCCTCTTCCGCAAACGCACGCGCCTGGATGTCAAGCTGGTCCTGACCGGAACCGGATCGATTAATCCCCCTGCAGAACTGGCGCCGCACATCCTGGATGCCGGGTTCGTGTCCGAGGAGGAAAAGCATGCGGCCCTGGCCGGCGCCGCCGTGTTCTGCCACCCGTCGGTCAATGAAAGTTTCGGCATCGTCATCCTGGAATCCTGGCTGGCACGGACCCCGGTCCTGGTGCACGGCCGCTGCAACGTCACCCGGTATCACTGCCGGAAAAGCAACGGCGGGTTGTGGTTCATGATCTATCCCGAATTCGAGGAAGCGCTGGCGTGTTTGTTGCAGAACGAGAAATTGCGCCGGGCCCTGGGCGAATCGGGCCGGCGTTACGTCCTCCGGGAATATGCCTGGAACAGCATCGAGCGCAAACTGCTGAAGGCGCTGGATGAAACCAATTGAGAACCATCACATGAGGGAAGCCGCGTCATGAAGGCCATTCATCAACTGGTCGCCGGGTTCGCCTCCGGCGATGCCATCAGCAATGAAGCCCGCGTCTTGCGCGCGCTGTTCCGTTCATGGGGCTATGAATCCGAGATTTTCAGCGAACCCCGTTGTATCTCGCCGGTTCTGCGCCAGGATGCCCACGACATCGCCCAACTGGCGGCGGCGGCCAGGACGGACGACCTCGCGCTATTGCATCTTTCCATCGGTTCCGTCGTCAACGACCTGTTTGCCGCCCTGCCCTGCCGACGGACGATGATTTATCACAATATGACGCCGGCAACGTATTTCCAGGGCATCAATGAATCCATAAGTCGTGACCTGGTCCAGGGCCGGAAACAGGCGCGCGCGTTGGCCGGTGCGGCTTCAGTCGTGATGGCGGACAGCCACTACAATGCTGACGAACTGGCGGCGCTGGGCTACGGAGCGGTCCAGGTTCTGCCGCTACTGCTGGACTTCAGCCGGATTCGAGCGCGGCCGGACCGGGGCATCCTGCGGACATTCAACGACGGCAAGGCCAATATCCTGTTCGTTGGCCGGTGCGTGCCGAACAAGCGGATTGAGGACATTCTCAGCGCCTTCCATTATTTCCAGAAGTGCGTCGAACCGGATTCGCGCCTGATCCTGGTGGGTTCCCATGCCGGCCTGGAAAAATACCATATGCTCTTGAAGGCAATGGCCCATGACCTGGGACTGCGCAATGTTCAGTTCACCGGATCGGTGTCCCAGGAAGTGTTGAGCGCCTGCTATGAAGCCGCCGACCTGTTTCTCTGCATGAGCGAGCATGAGGGCTTCTGCATTCCGCTCATCGAAAGCATGACCTACGATGTGCCCATCCTGGCTTATGCCGCCGCCGCCGTGCCGGAGACCCTGGGCGGCGCGGGGGTTCTGTTTCAGGAAAAACGGTGGGACCTGATTTCCGAGATGATGGGTCATCTTCACCGGAACCCGGATCTGCGCAAGGCGGTGTTGGTGAAGCAGAGACAGCGGCTCGCCGGCTACGAAAGCCTCAACCTGGAAGACGAACTCCGGAATTGCCTGGCGTCTTTGCTCCCGTGAGCGGCAAACGACGAGCCGTGAACAGGCATAGGCCGGCGGTCAGTGTCCTCAATTGCAAATCACCAATCCAAAATCGACAATGGCTACGTGAGGTTCTGGGTATCATCCGCCGACGGCTCACGCAACTGCTTCAGGATATCTTCGATCTGATCCAGGGCTGTTCGCAAGGCGGTCACCTGACGTTCCATGGCCTGGAGCCCTTTGACGGCCTTGTTGCGTTGTTGTTCAAGAAAGCGGCGCCGGAAGCGAAGCTCGTCCAGTTCAGTCATCAGCATTCGGATTTGATCCGGGGATTCCGGAATGGCCATGGTTTCGGCAGAGCTGATTGAATCCCCGGCGTCTTTCACCTCCACGACGCCAAGCCGGTCAATATCGGTAATATCCACACCTTCCGGAATGGGCACCTCTATTTCCTCGCCACAGTCCGGACAGTGAATGGCCAAGCCTGCTCCGCGATAATCAATCGCCAAGCTCTTGTCGCAATGAGGGCAGTCAAACACGATGTCATTCTCGCCGAGTTCCTCACGGTTTTCCTTGCTATCAGTCATGGCTCACCCCCCAGCAATGAAAGGCAAATGGGCAAATGGATTCCTTCTACCTTTTGAAGTATGAACCGGAACGAAAAATAACTCAAGTTATTTTTCCATCTAAAAAAGAGATTGACGGCGCGACAGGAGCGGCCTATAAATAAATGTTTAGGTTTCGCTTCCCGGCAACAACGCCGGAAATGAAAATCGCAACCAGCATCTCAACATCAACAACGGGGAACTCGCATGATCGTCAGCACCAAAGAATTATTCAAGCACGCGTACGGCAAGTATGCCATCGGCGCCTATAACATCAACAACCTGGAACAGACCATGGGCCTGTTCCACGGCAACCTCGACAGCAAGGCGCCGTTTATCATCCAGATTTCAAAGGGCGCCCGCTCCTACACCGACAAGCGCATGCTGGAGGCCATGATTCGGATGGCCGACGCGCTTTTCCCGGACGCGATTTTCGCCGTCCACCTGGATCACGGCGACGAGGAAGCCGCCCTGGACTGCATCAACAGCGGCTTTTACAGCTCCGTCATGATTGACGCCAGCATGAAGCCCTATGAGGAAAACATTGCCATTACCGCGCGGATCGTCAAGGCCGCCCATGCCAGGGAAATTTCCGTCGAGGCGGAACTCGGCCAGCTCGGCGGCGTGGAAGAGCATATTTCCGTGTCCGAAGACCAGGTCCATCTGACCGACCCCGTCCAGGCCGAGGACTTCGTCAAGAAAAGCGGCTGTGACAGCTTGGCGTGCGCCATCGGCACCAGCCACGGCGCCTACAAGTTTGCCGGCTCGCAGGGCATTCATTTCGAGATTATCGCAGCGATCCAGAAATTGCTTCCTGGCTTCCCGCTTGTCATGCATGGCTCCAGTTCGGTGCCCAAGAGCGAGGTGGACCGGATCAACGCCGCCGGCGGCGCCATGAAGAACGCCAAAGGTGTCGACGCCAGCCAATTCCTCAAGGCCGCCAAGCTGGGCGTCACCAAGGTCAATATCGATACCGACGGCCGCCTGGTCTGGTGCCGCGTACACCGCGAGTATTTCAAGGAACACCCGGAGAATTTCGATCTACGGCCCCCGGGTAAAGTCTTCATGGCCGAGTATGCCAATTACATCGTGGAAAAGAACAACTACCTTGGCAGTAGCGGCCAGCTGGACGCGGTGCGTGTGTTCCTGAAGAAAACATGATTTCCTGAAAAGTTTTTTATAGAGTGCGGGAGTCAGCGCTCCCGCTTTATGGCGCGCCACGCGCCATTTATCCAAAGTATGAAATGAATCCTGCTGACCTGTTCGGAACCACGTTCGCCTGCGAATGCGGCAAAACCCACTCGGTCCCCATCCAGGCCGTTGTTTATTCCGAAACGGCCGTGCAACAACTGCCGGCCATACTTGATCGGCATTTCGCCGAACAGCGGATTTATCCGGCCCATAGCCGGATCGCCCTCGTGGCCGATGAACGCACCTGCGCCGTTGCAGGACGGGATTGCGAAAGCGCTCTGAAACTGGCCGGCTGGACTGTTCAAACCCTCATCGTGCCGGACAGCCCTCATGGCAGTCCCGCCTGCGACGACATCACCCGCGACAGCCTCCGGCTCCGCCTGCTACCATGCGACGGTTTCCTGGCCGTCGGCAGTGGCACGGTCAGCGACCTGGTCAAATGGATCGCCTGCGACGCGAAACTCCCCTACGCCATGGTCGCCACGGCGGCCTCCATGAACGGGTATGCCTCCAACAACATCGCCCCGGCCATCCGCGGCGTAAAACGGGTGATCAACGGCACCGTGCCGCGGGCCATTCTGGCCGTTCCTTCCATGATAAGCCAGGCGCCGGTTGAGTTGACCGCCGCGGGATTCGGTGACGTCCTGGCCAAGCCGGTCAGCATGGCCGACTGGAAGCTCAACCAGATGCTGTTCGACGAATACTACTGTCCCCTTTGCGCGCAACTGATCCGCGAACTGGAGCCCGGTTACTTGGCGCACCCGGAAGCGATCCGCGCCCGGGAACCGGAAGCGATCGCGGCGCTGTTCCAAGCACTGATTTATTCGGGCGTGTCCATGACCATGGCCGGCACATCATTCCCCGCCTCCGGCGGCGAGCACCTGATTTCCCACGCGCTGGACATGACCGCCATGGCCCGGGGGCTCAAGCATGATTATCACGGACGGCAGGTCGGGCTTGGTACGATCTTCACCTGCGCGCTCTACGAGCGCATATTTGCCCTGGAGTCGCCGACGTTTCGGACAGTGACCGAACCCACCGATACCGCCTTCTGGACCTCACTGGCCGACGTCGTGGAGGAAGAGCATATCCTCAAGCGGCAGAAAGCGGAGCGCGCTGTCCAGGAACTGAACCGTCCCGGCATGTGGGACCAGGTCCGGGCAACCCTGGCCCCCACCCTGCGCAAGGCCGCCGAGATCAAGCAATGCCTGCGCGCCGCCGGCGCCGCGCACCGGATTGAGGATATCGGCTGTACTCGCGAGCATTTCCTGGCGGCGGCCCTCCATTGTCACCAAATGCGCGAGCGCTACACGGTTATTGATCTGGCACGCGCCGTTGGGATAATGCCCAAAGCGGCGGATGAAATCATTGAGGAATATCTTGTTTGAAGTCAGAATTCAGAATAAAGACTCTTTCCCCAATTTAAATTTCATTCATTTTACGCTTGCAATATAGAAACGGAGCTTCTATATTGCAAGCATGATAATAAGACTGGCTTTAAGTTTGATTCGTGAATTGGCGGCGCAATTTCCTGCCATTTTAATACTGGGACCAAGGCAATGCGGAAAAACAACTTTGGCGCGTCATTTTCTTTCGGGTGATTATTACGACTTGGAATAACCATCCGATCGTCAAATCTTTCTTGGCGATATTGAGCCCGTTTTACAAAACATGGGTCGGCCGCTTATCATTGATGAAGCCCAGGCACTGCCTGAATTATTTCCGGTTTTAAGGTCAATCATCGATGAACAACGCAACCCCGGAAGATTTTATCTGCTTGGATCGGTTAATCCGGCCCTCATTCGGAACATTTCGGAAAGCCTTGCGGGGTGCGTGGGGATTGTGGAACTAACCCCTTTTCTTTTTCCGGAAGCCAAAATATGCGCCCTAAACTTGCCGGCCGTCTGGCTGAAAGGCGGTTTCCCCAACGCCTGTCAAACATCAAATCCGGTCCAATGGACGCATTGGCTTGAGGCTTACGTTCAAACATTCGTGGAACGCGATATGGCGCGTTATGGCCTAAAAAATTCGTCTTTTGATCTTCGGCGATTCATGGGAATGACGGCAAACCTGCACGGCGGACTGCTGAATACTTCCGATCTTGGCCGCTCAATGGGTGTAACCTATCATACAATTCGCCATTACCTTGATATCCTTGAGGCCCATTACTTGGTGCGCCGGCGCTGAAATTGACTTGCTCATAATACGCGGCGCAGACAAAATAGGTTTTGAGATTAAAGCAGCCCAGTCAGCGCACCCCCGCGACTGGACAACCCTGGCGGCCGAAAGAGCCTCCGGGATTATTACCCGCGGCTATGTTGTTTATCTGGGCAAATGCAGATGCCCGGCCGCTGAAGTAATTGAAGCAATCGGCGCGGAGGAAATAATCATGAAAGCCGCCGCCGGACGGATCTGATCAGCACTTCCTCCGATACTTCCGAGAAAATACGCCCGTTACTTTCCGGAAACAGGCGCTGAAATAATTCGGATTCTTAGAACCCAACTCCATCGCAAATCTGTTCGCAGTACTCTGGGTTTGGTTTTCTCGAAGCACTTGTTCTTCCGTAAAGGTCACAGCATTACCCAAGCGAACGGAAAGCCAGCGCGTCAGACTTGACATCTCGGCCACCTTTTGACACATTCGCGCCATGAAAATTCCTTATCAGGTCAGTTTCGATAGACTGGTCTCCATGCTACTCAAAAAGCGATTTCTTATCAGAGCGATATCACGTTCAATAAGAAAGCCGGGACACAGGGAGCATCCTTTCTTCATCTCCCTCATCGCCACGATCGCTGTTTTCGCGCTCGCCCAGCCGAACCTCGCCCAGGACAAGCCGTTCATCGTCCACGACACGAAACCTGTCATCATACAGGGACCGTATATTGCTTCACTCTCCGAGACGGGAGCGGCGATCGGCTGGATCACCGATACACCGTGCCACGCTAAAGTCGTTTATGGGCTGAAGGGCGAGAGCCTGACCCGGGAAACGGACAATGCCGAGCACGGACTTTTGCCCATCAGGACACTCCATGTCGTCCATCTTGCGGGGCTCGATCCGGGTCGCGCTTACACCTACAAGGCCGTGGCCACGCAGGTCGTCAAAATGAAGGCCTACTGGCCCGAGAAGGGACTGCCGGCCGAAAGCCCGGAACGGACGTTCACGACCTTCGACAGGTCAAAACCCTCGGTATCCTTCAGCGTTATCACCGACACACACGAGGACAATGCACGCGTCGGCGACCTGCTCAAGGCTGTGGACTGGCCGGCGACGGAATTTCTCGTCCATCTCGGTGACGCCTACCATGGCTTGGAAAGCGAAGCACAGCTCATTAACCGCTGGCTCGGCCCCGCCGACCACGCTCTGGCCGGCTCGAAACTGCTTATGTTCATCAGGGGCAACCACGAGATGAGGGGCGCGTTCGCCCGCAGTCTTTTCGATTATTTCCCAATGCCGGAAGGCCGCTACTATTACACCCGCGACCATGGCCCGCTACACATCATCGTCTTGGACACGGGAGAGGACAAGGCCGATGAAACAAACGTCTATTCCCAACTTAACAAGGTCGAGCCCTACCGCGAGGAAGAGTACGCCTGGCTCGAGCGCCATCTCAAGTCCGACCGCAGGGCGGCCGAGGCGCCCTTCCGCGTCATTCTCCTTCACCAGCCCGACTGGGGTTGGACCCGGGAGCGGGGCGATCAATGGACGGCCTTGGCCAACAAAGGAAAAATCGACCTCGTCCTCGGCGGACATTACCATCGGACAATGTCGGTCAAGCCGGGGACCCAGAGGAATGATTTCGCGTTGCTTGCCCTGGGGCAGGAACAAGTCGCCAAGGTCGAGGCGACGCGGAGCGAGCTCCGCGTCACGGTCATCGGCAAAGACGGCAAGGTCGTAGAGACACTGACGATAAAGGCCCGGCGTTAGACGCTTTCCCGTAAAGATACACGTTGTTGCGAGTATCTTTCCGAGTAGTGGAGGCTTTACACCTCCAAAGATCGCAGGGATAAACCCTGCGCTACATTGGGTTGCGGGCATTAGCCCACCTTAACACCTTATCCATCAAGAACTATTATTATTATCCAATTGATTTACGAAAAAAGGAGGAGAAACTCATGGCATCTGGAGTTCTAACGTCACCCCGACAACAATGGCAGAGTTGGATCGTCACCATCGTGCTCGCTACCACCCTGCTGGCGCCGGTCGGGCAAGCAGGCCACTCCAACCCCAACCACAATGGCGATTTTGAGGGCGACGGCTATATGAATCCGACGGTGTACAACGAAGACACCGGCGAATGGCGCACCCTGTTGCAAAGCACCGATTATGAACCCGTATCGTTTACCCTGGGCGGTCCGGGCTGGTCGGCCATCCAGGCGGATTACGACGGCGATGGAAAGGCGGATGCCGCAACGTATAACCGCGCGACCGGCGAGTGGATCGCCATGCTCTCGGGCCTCGCTTACGCCACCGGCGGCATTTTGTTCGGCGGCGCGGGCTGGAACGTGGTGACCGGCGATTTCGACGGCGACGGCACCGACGATCCGGCCCTCTATCGCGAGGCCGACGGCCAGTGGGCCGCCCTGCTGTCAACCCGGGGTTATGCCATGGCCGCCTTTGTATTCGGCGGACCGGGGTATTCCTCCGTGTCGGGGGATTACGACGGCGACGGCTTGAGCGATCCGGCCCTTTACCGGCGCGAAGATGGACTATGGCAGATTGCGTGCTCCTCACTAAATTACACGGGGACCAACATCTGTATTGTGGATTGTCTCGGCAACAGCCCGCTGGTTCCGGTTCCGCTGGATTACGATGGCGACGGCAAAACCGATCCGGCCGTTTTCGCCTACGGCACCGGCGCATCCACCGGCAAGCAATACGTATTCGGCTGGTTTGTCACTCATTCATCCTTGAACTACCAGCAACGCGATCCTTTCTATCATCTGGGCCGCGAGGACTGCCAGGACTCCAACGCCGATCCAACCCCGGGCGATTATGACGGCGACGGCAAGGGAGATTATGGCGTCTCCTGGCCCGATAATTCCATATGGCGCATGTGGCGTTCCAGCCGCGACTGGGAGAACGATCACTGTGTTGACGATTGGCACGCCATTGGTTTCCGCCCGGTCCAGCGCTAGCCGCATCGGGACCATGGGGCTTGGGGACGACCCCTGACACTCTGTGTCCCCGCCTCATCTCAACCGCGCTCGAGACAGAGAACGTCGTTGCGATCGAGCAGCGGGATCGAGACTGTGCGGCCGGCACGGCCGACTCGGAACTCCCGGCCCGAGAGTGCCGAGACTGCGCGGCGTACGCCGCCATCACGCACCCGAAGTTTCAGCCGCCGGATGGAAAGCAGTTCACCGCTCACATAGTTGGCCGCCGCCGGATACCGGTATACCGAACCCGGCGCATTGTGCAGGTGAACCATCCACGCGCCGTCCGCCGCCTCGCGCACGTTCATGGTAACGCACAGCGGCCCGTCGAGCGTAATCGCAGGCTGCGCGAAGCGCATGACCAGCGCCCGGAAGAAACGCAATAGGTGCTGGGTGGGCCCCAAAATATAAGCCACAAAAAGATTGACGCCCGTATACACAACGACGCCTTTGCCGCGTCGGCAGAACCAGAGCCCGGGATAGCGCGGATCGGACGCGCGTCCGTCCTCGACACCGTCCCAACTCCCGCTCTGCCGGTCAATAACATCGGCCAACCGCTTCACTGCCGTACCGGCCTGCGCCACCCAGTGCGCGCCGCGGAAAGTCACCCACTGCCCGCAGGCGCGCGCCAGTTTCGCATCCGCGATTTCAAGCGTGGCCGTACCGCGGCCGGTTTGGCGCTGTGTGATCCCGAGGAATTCGTCGAGCGGCGGCTTCTCATACACGCGGCCGAACTCGTCGCACAGGCCGAAGTCAGCACAGGCGACCAACACCCCGCCGTTCTCGACGTAGCGCCGCAACTGCTTGACCTGCTGCGCGTCAATGCAGGCGGCATTGCCGGCAAGCAGCATGGGATACTGTGCCAGACAGCCGTCGCGCACATGATCGTCAAACACGATTGCCGACGGTACGTGCGCCTGCAGGCACAGTTCGTTGGCGCCATGGTATTCATCCCAGTAGTTGCTGTTAATGAGGCCGCGGAAGTCCTGGGTCTGCTGGCTGGCCCAGATCGCCGCGTACTCGACCTGGCGGCCACCTAGGTACGGCATGAGCGGCACGGCGGCCTGCTGCATGGCGCCGAGCGTCCCGGCGACCAGCGCTGGCTGCACTCCGATTCCACAGCACGCCACGCCACCCGCCGCAGCCGCTGCCACCGCGGCCTGCTCGATAGGCAGCGGGTCGATGTCCGGCACCCAGCAGTTCCAATGGTCGCACAGCGGCATCCAAGACTCGACACCGCGTTTGCACTCATAGGCCCGGTACATTTTCATCTGAAAATCGCCCTGCAACGGCTGGCCGTCGAGTTCGCCGGACATGGTGACGTCCCAGCCGAGCCGGCGCATCGGGATACCGGTGGCCCAGGGCGGGGTATCGGACCGGCGGCGCCGGTAGTTGTTGAAGCAGATCGTGGCTTCGGGCTTGACCGCCAGCACCGCGTCCGTGACCTGTTTCCAGGCTGTCATCAGGCAGTCGTAGCGCCAGTTAATCCAGACGCGGAACGCGTGCGACTCGAAGTCGGGCTTGTCCGGGAGTTCCAGCCCGGTATCGCGGTGGAACTTCTGGCGGCAGTAGTTGCACAGGCAACCGGGACACTTATTGCCGGCAGTGGCAAAACTCGAGCCGTCGAACCAGATGCCGTCAAAGCCGACCTCGCGCACAATTTCGACGGCGAATTTCGGCAGCAGTTCCCCGTAAGGCGAGTTGATGCAGCAGTAACGCCTGGCATTGTCAGATTGGGCCTCGGGCACGGCGGGCAGACCGTTGCCCTGCATGGGAAGCATCTGCCAGTCTGGATGCGTTTCCACCAATCCGATCGAGTGATTGAGCGAGTACCAGCTCAGCACCGGCCTGCCAATCTCGTGCAGGCGGCGAAGCAGGTAGTGGAACGACTCGAAGTTGGCTTGCGGATGGCAGTTCGGGTAGACCTTGGAGGGGAACAGTGCGCGGCTGTCTCCGTCCACGGCTGAGTGCCAGCACGCCTCGACCCCGGCCTTTTGAATGCCCTCGACCAGCATATCGACGTATTCCCTAGTCGGCGGGTGTGCCCCGCGATTCTCCAGCCTGGTCGCACATTGCTCGTACGGTTTCATGTTGGTTCCTTCTTGGTTTTGAGGCGTTGTGTACCCGCTGAACTAGAAGAGGGCGTTTTATTACTCAATAGCTTTTGGCATGGCCGGCGCCATGGCCAGGCCTCCACGCTGACGATCTGTGCGCTGGGCACCTTGTGCGGAGCGCGTGGCACGCGAGCGATTGCAGACTTTGCCGGGTATCTGAACCAGACCCAGTTGCGGCTGTTGCGAGCGTATCGCAATCCACGCACCGGGGAGTATGAGCCGCCGAGTGAGCCGACGATCCGGCGGATGCTCAAACGTGTGCCGGCCGCCGAGTTCGACGCGGTCGTCATGACCTGGATGAAGGAACACGATCCGCACCCGCTACGACGTCTGGCGGTGGATGGTAAAACGGTGAAGGGTTCGCGGCGGGTCGATGGACGGCCGGTACATCTGGTGGCCGCCGTCTCGCCGGAATCGTTGCGTTTGGTTGCCCAACGGCCGGTGGACGAAAAAAGCAACGAGATCACGGCGTTGCGCCCCATGCTGGCGGATGTGCCGCTGGACGGCGTGGTCGTCACCGCCGACGCGATGCATGCCCAGCAGAATGCGGCGCGGTTTCTGCAGCAGGAGAAAGGGGCGGAGTACTTCTTCAGCCTGAAGGGCAATCAGCCCTCGATTCAGGAGAAAGCCCAAGCGCTGCTGGATAGCGCTTTTCCCCCCTCAGCATCCGGCGCAGTCCCGGACCGAGGAGAAAGGGCACGGACGGTTGGAAACCCGTGAACTCTGGGCGATGGCGGTCACGCCCGAGCAGATGGGCTTCTATGGCGCAGCACAGGTGGTGCGTCTCCATCGGCGCTTTCTGTATCTGAAAAGCGGCAAGCAAAGTGACGAAACCGTGTTCGCCATCACGGGGTTGACAACACTGCCGGAAGAGAAAGCCAATGGCAAGGCGTTACTGGAGATCGCCCGCGGCCAGTGGGGCATTGAGAACGGCAACCATTACGTGCGGGATCGCTCGTATGATGAAGATCGCTGTCAAGTCCGCGACCCCAACAGCGCGCAGATCCTCGCCACCCTACGGTCGCTGGCCAGCTTTCTGGCCAAACACGGCGTTCACTGCCCGAGCGGAAGCCATCAGCAGACTACTCCCGCATTCAATAGGTTCTGCGACGCGCATCGCAATCAGACGATCCGCTGGCTTATGTCGCCGTGCGGCTTCAAGTAATCTGAACCAGTCTTGGCTGTTCAGTCCAACCGCCGCAGAGGGGCGGACTCTGTCCAAAAACGCTCACACCCCCGTAATCGGCCTATCACAGCTTCAGTCGGCTGCTTGTTCTCTTTGCCTCTCTCTCCGTCAGTCTCCATTCCGCCATCCCTTCCGGTGTCAAAACCAAGAATGACACAGCCGTGGGTAGGCGGGGTGAACGTCGTCTTTGATGTTGACGGACGGTTTTTTGCACTCGACAAAGAATTTGCGCGTGCCGCCGATCCGGAAACACAAGTCCGGGGCTTCGGTGGCGCCGCCGATTTTGATGGCGTCCTCGTGGATGACGTCCTTGTAAGCCTCGGCATAGCCCTGTTCGTTGTGGATATCCCAGCCCAGGGCCTTGAAAAGCGGGTCAATGAACTCAACCCGAATTTGCGCCTCATTGTACTGACCGGACTGATAAGCCTCACGTTGTGCGTCAAAGCGCTCTACCAGTCTTAGAATGTCTTGCTGCACGGGCATTTAGTTTGACCTCACAAACGACGCTGATGATAGCAGAACACGCTGTGAAATCGAGGCTTTCTTAAATCGAAAAAATTCGTGGGGAGATAAAATCTGATAAGGCACTACATCATCGACAGCGCGTCCACGTCGACGGCAAGGCGCACTTTCGCGGGACGCTTTAATTCACAGAGCGTTTCCTTCAGCGGCCGGCTCATGGCTTTCACCGACGGCGAGCGCAGGATGACCTGATAACGGAACTGGCCCTTGATCCGGCTGAACGGCGCCGGAATGGGACCCGCCAGCTTGACGGCCGGCGTCAATTTCGGCTGGAGCTGTTTGACCATCATCCGACCGGTCATGGCCACGGTTTCCTCGGACGGCCCTTCCAGCGTCACACACACGAGATGGGAAAACGGCGGATACACCAGCTCGCGCCGGGATTCCAGCTCCTGGTCCATGAATCCCTGATAATCCAACCGACGCGCGGCCTGAATGGCCGGATGCATCGGGTTGAAGGTCTGGACGATTACCTCGCCGGGCACATCGCCGCGGCCGGCGCGCCCGGCCACCTGCAACAGGAGTTGAAAGGTCCGCTCGGCGGAGCGGAAATCGGGCATGTGCAGACTCAAGTCCGCATAGATCACGCCCACCAGGGTCACCCCCGGAAAGTGCAGGCCCTTGGCAATCATCTGGGTGCCGATCAGGATGTCGATCTTGCGGGCCTTGAATGCGCCCAGAATCTCGTGAAAGGCAAGCTTGCGGGACGTGGTGTCCGCGTCCATCCGCTGGACCCGCGCCTTAGGGAAAAACGTTTTCACGATGGCTTCGATGCGCTGGGTGCCGATGCCCGTGAATTTGATGGTTCGATCCCCGCAGGCCGGACACCGGGCCGGCACCTTCGCAGTACGCCCGCACATGTGGCACCGCAAATTTTCACCATTCTTGTGATAGGTTAACTTAATACTGCATTGATCGCAGGTGGCCACGAATCCGCAGGCCGGACAGATCACGGTGGTGGCAAAGCCGCGCCGGTTCAGGAACAGCATGGTCTGCTCGGCCCGGTCCAGGCGGCTTTTAATGGCCTCCGCCAGTTCCCGGGACAGGATGTTCACATGCCCTTCCCGCTCCGCCTCCACCCGCATATCGATAATCCGCATCACCGGCATCTGGCGATGGTCCACTCGATGCGTCAGGACGGCCAGACCGTACTTGCCGCGGCGGACATTGTAAAAAGATTCCAGCGCCGGCGAGGCCGATCCCAGTAGTACGGCGCATCCTTCCATCTGCCCGCGCATCACAGCCACGTCCCGGGCGTGATACCGGGGTACATCCGCCTGTTTGTAGCTCGGCTCATGCTCCTCATCCACCACGATCAGGCCCAGTTTCTCCACCGGAGCAAACAAGGCGGACCTGGCGCCGATGACAATCCGCGCCTTGCTTTCATAGATGCGGTACCATTCGTCATGCCGTTCGCCGTCCGACAAGTGGCTGTGCAGGACTGCGATGGCGTCGCCGAACCGACCCCGGAATCGTTCCACAGTCTGCGGGGTCAGGGAAATTTCCGGCACGAGGACAATGGCGCCCTGGCCTTTATCCAACACATACCGGATCGCCTGGAGATACACCTCGGTCTTGCCGCTTCCGGTCACGCCGTGAAGAAGAATTGCCGACGGCTTGAGGGTATCAATCGACTGCTTGACCATGGCCAGCGCCTCGGCCTGCTCGGGAAAGAGCGTCAGCGGCTGGGTCGGCAGGATAATCTGGGCGGCCAGGGGATCACGACGCCGGGTTCCCAGACTGATGAGAACCAGCTTTTTCTTTTCCAGACTCTTGATCACGGAGGCGCTCACCCCGGCGGCCGCAACCAGTTCCGGCACGGCCATGGTCCCGTGGCTCAGCAGGTGGTCCAGCGCCGACGCCTGGCCGGGGTTCTTGGGCCGCAGTTTTTCCAGCAGGGCGGCATCGCGGGCCAGCTCGGTTGCGCAGACGTCCCGCTGTTCCCGGAAACGGGCGCCATGCCGGCGGACCGCACAGGGAAGCACCGTGCGAATCGCCTGTTCGATCGTGGCGGCGTAATAATCGCCGATCCAACGCGCCAGCTTCAGCATGGTTTCATCCAGCAGGGGCTTGGGACTGACCAGGGAATCCAGGGCCTTCAGGTCATGGCGATCGGAATGATCGGCCAGGCCAACAACATAGCCCCGGGTCATGGAATGGCCGAATGGAATCCGCACGCGCGAGCCGATCCGGACCTGGGCCGCCAGCGCCTCGGGGATCCGGTAATCGAACTCGCGGTCCAGCGCGATTTCCACCACGACTTTGGCGATCTTCTGCATACAATGAACTGACAGGATCATTATCAGAAAAGAATTTTGCCACAAAGAAATGCAGAATTCTTAGTGTAGTGTTTCATAATTGAATTTACTTAGGAGCGTGTATTTTTGAGGTAGAGACGGGTTTATGCCGGCTACCAGTCCTGCTTAGCCTTGGCAAAGCGGGAGCGCCGGCCTGCCCGCACTCCATATAGTTATTCTCCGATGATCTTGACCAGGACGCGTTTGCGGCGGCGGCCGTCGAACTCGCCGTAGAAAATCTGTTCCCAGGGTCCGAAGTCAAGTTTGCCGCCGGTCACAGCCACCACGACTTCACGGCCCATGATCGTCCGCTTGAGATGGGCATCGGCATTATCCTCGGCGCCGTTGTGCCGGTATTGGGAATAAGGCTTCTCCGGCGCCAGTTTTTCAAGCCACTTCTCGAAATCCAAGTGCAGGCCGCCTTCGTCGTCGTTGATAAAAACGCCGGCCGTTATATGCATCGCGTTAACCAGGATGAGGCCCTCTTTAATTCCACTCACTTTAAGACATTCTTCGACCTGCGGTGTGATATTGACAAACGCGCGGCGGGACGGCGTCTCAAACCATAATTCCTTGCGATACGATTTCATGCGATAATCTCCTGCCTTAATGTATTAATGAAATCAGTTTGCTATTATCCGATCCGCCGCGCAAGTGTAAACTCATAAAGGTATTATAAAGCCGCACAAGCCATCGGAAGCGAACACGGTGCCCCGCCCCCAATGGCGCCGTTGGATCAAGAGGAAAAGAAAAATGACATCCTCGACGCTTGGCGCAAGCACTTTGCAGGTTGAAGTAACTAATATCGATCGCTTCGGCTTTTGGCTTTTGGTCGAAGACAGGGAATATTTCCTGCCCTATGAGGACTTTCCTTGGTTTCGAAAAGCAACGGTGGATCAGATTCTAGACGTGCAGTTGCTCCACGGAGATCATCTTTTTTGGCCAACCATCGACGTTGATCTCTGCCTTGACTCTCTGGCCCAGCCTGAAGCGTTCCCATTGATCTACAAATCATCGAAACGGGCATTCAGACACCCGGAAGATTGCTCTTGCGATTCTGATCGTAAAGCGATCGCAGGCGCTCCTTAAGGCAGCGCGTCGCTTCTTGGCCTATTACACAAGCGGGAATAACCTGTGATAACAGGCAGGGAAGGTCAGATGCTCGCTGATATGCAGGGGGAAACAACGGCCCCTGCTGGAGTAACGGAACGCGCCTGGATTGTTTTTTTTGAACTTGTCGTCCGGTTGGGTAAGTAAGTGTTATGATCGAAAAAATGAACAATAAACTCGTTTGTCGGGGGATTACAAAATGAGCAGAAGATATTTAAAATTTCCTGTTAGATGCACTTATCCCCAAAGCGGGGCGGGATTTTCATAGCAGGCTGCCTGCCCGAGCTCGGCCAGGGATCTGCCTGGGCGGAGAAAGCAAAGCGGGAGCGCCGGCCTGCCCGCACTCCTATAGTTTTTTGCCGTCCGTCAGCCGATGGACCTTGCGGCCGCCGGGACTCATGGCCACCTCCCCTGTTACGAAAATAAAAACCATAGTCGGGATTCCGCCGGTGGCGGAACAGCCTCTGGCTGGACGCCTGCTATTTTTCAGGAGAGGTTTTTGCAGTGGCGCCGGTTGGGCTATTTCAATTTTTCGGTTTTGGAAAAATTGCGTTCCAAACCGAACGCCAGGAACAAGTCTTCATCCGTGACGGGCTTGCCATTTTTGACCAGGCCCACGATATCTTCCGCCAAACCGGGACCGAGCATAAAACCCTGGCCGCACATGCCCACTGCATAGTGGTAGCCGGCAGGTTCCCTGGCGCTGCCGACAATGGGATTACCGTCGGTCGTTTGGGGATAGAGGCCGCGCCATGTCCGGCGCACCCGGATGTTCGCCAATCGCGGCAGCAGGTCCACCAATTTGCGTGCCACAAGCGGCAGAAAGGAACTCGTGGCTTCCCGGTTTATACCGGGAAAGAGCGGATCCGGCGTCAAACAAAACTCGATACGGTTTTCCGAGTTCTGGAAGAAATAGCTGTTCTTTCCGCCCGGAGTGGGCCGGATATCCACTATCATCGGATCGAAAAGATGTTCCACCGGCTCGGTGATTCCGGCCTCATGGGAGTCCGGAAACACCGGCAACTCCAGGCCCACGAGACGCCCCATCTCGCTCGCCGCCGCACCCGCGGCGTTGAGTACGTGCCGCGCAGGGTAACAGCCTTTGTCGGTTTTAACGGCCTGAACCCGGCCTTGCTTTGTCTCGATGCCGGTTACGATTTCCTGGAACTTGAATTCCGCGCCGGCCCGGCCAGCCGCGAAATAAAATGCGCTCGCGCAGCGCAATGGGGAAACATTGATATCCTCGGGCGAATAAACGCCGCCGCGCAAACCTTCCTCGCGGATACCGGGCACAAGCGCTTTAACCTGGTCACCGGCAATCCAGTTGATGTTGAGGCCATGTGACTTCTGGATTTTGAGCAAGCCCTTGAGAAGCTCCTCATCCTCGGAACGATACGCCACGAACAGGTAGCCGCCTTGCCGGAAGCCCAGGTCGTCGCCCTCGCGCTGCTGCCATTCGGTGAAGATCTTGATGGAGCGAAGGCAGATACGGATCTTGGTCGGATCCGAATGGGTGGCTCGCACGCCGCCGATGGCGCGTTTGTGATCGCCCTGCCCGGGAGATGCGCACCGGTCGAGAACAAGAGTAGCCAGCCCCTGTCTGGCAGCCACTAACGCGGTGGGCAGACCGATCGAACCGGCGCCGATGATTACGAGATCATAGGTTTTCACGCCTGCTCTCCTTGTCCGGAATTTGACTGGACGCCTGCAAACAGCCCCAACGGCACCTCGGTCGTCAAGGGCCGCTCGGTGAAGTCTGTGATCTCCGATGCCGGCACACCTTCGCGGCGGAATATCGAGCGGATCAGCGGTCCGCAAGTTTTGCCACCGCACGCTCCCAAGCCGACCTTGAACATGGCCTTGAGCAGGTTCATATCGCGTACACCGGCGCGGATTGCGTTGCGAATCTGACCCAAAGTCACCCGCTCGCAGCGGCAAACCACCACGTCATCATCTGATTTCGGCGGTAGTACCGTGCTGATGGGATTGGACACAGCTTCATCCTGGACACGAACGCCTGCCACCCGGGTTGCCACACCGGCCGCGACTTCGAGCGTAACCAGAACCGTATGCTCGTACGCACAAGGAATATTATGGGTCGCGGATAAGAGGTTTTCGCAGTACACGCCGCAACCGAGGCAGCGTTCAGCTTCCTGTACCGCCGCATCTTCGGTCAAGGTGGCGACAATTTCCGCAAAGCCGGCGGCGCGCTCTTTAGGCGCCAGGATACCCGGATTGGAGCGTGGTTGCCTGACTGCTCCTTCCGGGGCCATGGACTTGGAGGATGCGGGCATTCCCGGCCGGCGACCATGGGACAGGTCAATGCCACGCAGGTGGCGATCTATTGATTCGGCCGCGCGCTTACCTGCGCCAAAGCCATCGACCACGGTAGCCGGCCCCGTGACCACATCACCTCCCGCAAATACGCCGGGCACATTTGTGGCTTGGGTAACGGGGTCAATCAAAATGGTTTTCGATCGGCCGACCTCGATTTCCGCGGCCAATTCACGGAGATCTGCAGCTTGTCCCACCGCAGGGATCACGAATTCCACTGCGATGCTAAACTCCGTTCCGGCAATGGGTACAGGTCGCCGGCGGCCGGAAGCATCCGGCTCGCCCAGCTTCATCCGGTTACAAACCAGCCGCGCCACCTTGCCGTTTTCCCCTTCGATCCTTACCGGCGCAGAGAGAAACTCAAAGACAACGCCCTCGGTTTCGGCGTCTGCGATTTCCTCCGCATGCGCCGGCATTTCCGCGCGCGAACGGCGATATACAACGCGTACCTCTTGCGCGCCCAGGCGGAGCGCAACGCGGGCAGTGTCCAAGGCCGAATTGCCGCCCCCAATTACGGCCACTGATCCGGATAATTTCAGGGGCAGATCAGCATTCGCGTTCCGGAGGAAAGCAAGTGCGCCAATTACATTCTCCAAATCCTCGCCGGGAACGCCGAGTCGCGCCGCCAGCGGAGCGCCGGTCGCAAGATAGACGGATTGGTAATCGGTTGGAAGCAGTTCCCTGATGCTTTTCACCCGGCGGCCGGTCAAAATCTTGACGCCACGTTCCTGGAGACAGCGTAGATCCCAATCCAAAATGCGATCCGGCAAACGATAGGCGGGAATACCATACCGTAGAATGCCGCCGGCCAGGGGCGCCGATTCGAAAACCGTCACGGCATAGCCGCGATTTAAAAGCTCGTTGGCGCAGGCAAGCCCGGACGGGCCCGAGCCGACTACCGCCACGCGTTCCTGACGAGTCACAGGCACCGGACGAATCGGTTCGTTCCTTGCCATGCACCAGTCGGTCACAAACCTCTTGAGCGCCAGGACGGATACCGGCTCGTCAACATCCGCACGGGCACAGTTCTCTTCACACGGATGGTAACAAACCCGGCCGCACACGCCGGCCAGAGGCAGGTCCTCGCGTAAAAGATTCGCGGCTTGTCCGAATTTCCGTTTTCGAATAAGCTCGATGTAACCTTGGGCACGCACACCAGCCGGACAGGCGGCGCTGCATGGTGCGCGGGCCGATTTTTCAAGAACTCTTACCACTTTGCCATTGCCAAGCGCTTCCCCTTTTTGACCGACCACGGGAAGCAAATCGCCGATCTTAAGGCGGGCGGGAAAGTCGAAGGGCATGGTAACCAGACTCCGGCCGCCGGCCTGGCCGCGCAGATCTACAAGGGTTATCGCCAATCCGGGACAAGCCGCCACGCACTTACCGCAGGCCCGGCATGGGCCAATAACCTCCGCACGCGGCAGGATGTCGCCTTCCTTTGGCATCTTGATTCCACCCAGGGGGCAAACCATCGCACAGGGATTGCAAGGAATAGTCTCCAGGCACCGAATTATGGGAAAAACTTCGGCGCCGATCGGCGCGCCTGTGATCGTCAGGTTCTCGCGTCCCGGCTTGGACTTTAGAATCTTGATCATTTCCTGCCAGCGGGCCGGGACTTCCACGGGCCGGCCTTGTTTGCGAGCGATCTGGCGGCCGGCCAGCCGGCCGCTGAACATGGCGGCCGATGCTTCCGCGATATCTTCAGCGTCACCAGCCGTGTGCACATCAAAGTCGAACCGGCGCGCCGCTTTGTAAAGTTCGTTCACTGACTCCAAGCCCACAGCCAGGAGCAGGGTGTCGCAAGCATAGGTCCGGCAGGTTTCAGGTTTGATGTTCCACCGCGCATCCACTCCGGCCACGGTGACCGATTCCAAGGCATCCCGGCCATTGGCACAGACCACGGTGGTACCGGTGTGAATTGGCACACCGAATCGCCGGATCTTGTCCGCATGCACCCAGTAACCGCCAACTTCCGGCAGGCCTTCGATCAGTCCCACGACCTGAATGCCGGCTTGCAGAGCATGATAAGCCGCAATCAGGCCGACGTTGCCGCCGCCCACGATGAAGAGCCGCTCGGACGGCTTGACAAGATCACGGTTGAGCAACGTCTGAAACGCACCGGCCCCGTAAACTCCCGGGAGTTCACAACCGGGGAAGAAAAGCGCTTTTTCGCGTGCACCGGTGGCCACGAGGAGACTGCGTGGCGCAACCAGCAAGTAACGGCTGTTGTTTTCCACCAAGCCAACCTTGCCGTCGGAATATATCCCAACGGCCGTGGTGGAAGTCATGGTTTGAATGGACGGACGCTTCGCCACTTCCGCAGCCAGCAGCGCGGCGATGTTCATGCCGCGAGTCCCGGCAAAACATTCATCAACCGAGCCGAAAAACTGATGGGTCTGGAGTACCAGCTTGCCACCCAGTCGATCCTTGTCGTCCGCCAGAACCACGACCAACCCGGCGTCGGCAGCCTCGATGGCAGCACCCAATCCGGCAGGCCCAGCTCCGATAATCAGGAGGTCGCACGATCGCTGTTCGATGTCGGTAAAGGCAATCGCCTCGCGCGCAAGCAGCGGCGCTTGCGGCAGATTTACCAGTTTGTGGATCCGCATGCCGGTCCGGACCGGAGTCATACAAGCCTTGACCGCGTGCCCGTTGGCGATTATCAGACATTGGGCGCATTGGCCGTTGGCGCAAAAGAGGCCTTGCGGAGTCTGGTCCGCAGGATGGAGGCCAAAAGTTCTGATACCGTGGGCAAAAAGGGCGCTGGCAATCATCTCGCCCGGACGCGCCGTGAACGATTGGCCCTCGAAGAAAAAGGGAATCGCCTTCGAGGCATCATCGGGAACTTCGAGAATGGGATGAAACTTCACGCGAGCCATGGTCGGAGGCCTCCATAAACGGATACCGGTGATCAGTCGCCGGACAAAACGCTTCCTTGATGGTACGTGGGCTGGTCCAACGAAGCAGATTCAGGAAAGAACCGGCCTTGTCGTTCGTGCCCGAAGCGCGAGCCCCGCCGAACGGTTGTTGGCCCACCACGGCGCCGGTAGGCTTGTCGTTGATATAAAAATTACCGGCGGCATGGCGCAGGGTGTCGGCGGCCAAGGCAATCGCGTTCCGGTCCCTGGCGAAAACGGCGCCGGTCAGGGCGTAATCGGACGTCCGGTCGCACAGGCGCAAAATATCCTTGTACTTGTTGTCGGCGTAAACGTAGATCGTGAGAACTGGTCCGAAGATTTCTTCGCACATGGTAACGCAAGCCGGATCCTTGGTGACAATCACGGTCGGCTCGATAAAATAGCCGTGCGTCTTGTCTGCCTTGCCGCCAAAAATGATCCTGGCATTTGCCGATTTCCGCGCCCGCTCGATATAAGCAACGATGCGGTCGAAAGCCTCCTCGCTGATTACCGCATTCATGAAGTGCCGGAAATCGCGAACATCGCCGAGTGTGATGACCGACAATGCGGCCAACATCTTTTCCCGGATGCTTTTCCAAAGCGAAGCCGGCACATACATCCGCGAGGCCGCGGAACATTTCTGCCCCTGGTACTCAAAGGCGCCGCGCACCGCCCCGGTCGCCACTTCCTCGACATCCGCCGAGGCGTGGACCACAATGAAGTCTTTGCCGCCGGTTTCACCGACGAGACGGGGATAGGTGCGATAATTGCCGATATTGTCGCCAATGCGTGTCCAGATGCTGCGAAACGTGGCCGTGCCGCCGGTGAAGTGGATGCCGGCCAGATGCCGGTTGGCCAGCACCGGATCGCAGACTTCCGCCCCCGGGCCGGGCAGAAAATTAATAACGCCCGGCGGCAGACCCGCCTCCGTAAAAAGATTCATCAGATGATAAGCCGACAGCACCGCCTCTGAAGACGGCTTCCACAGCACCACGTTGCCCATGAGAGCCGGGGCGGCGGGCAGGTTGCCGGCAATAGCGGTGAAATTGAACGGGGTGATAGCGAACACGAAGCCTTCGAGCGGACGGTAATCGACCCGGTTCCAAATGCCCCGGGCGTTGCAGGGCGGCTGATCCCGGTAGATTTGCTGCATATACCAGACATTGAACCGGAGAAAATCAGCCATCTCGCAGGCGGAATCAATCTCCGCCTGAAAAACATTCTTGCTCTGGTTGAGCATGGTGGCGGCATTGAGGATATACCGATATTTGGTAGAGATAAGTTCCGCCGCTTTTAAAAAGATAGCCGCCCGGTCCTCCCAGCACAGATTTCCCCAGTCCGTTCCGGCCTGTAACGCCGCGTCAATAGCCCTGGCCACCTCGCCTCGCCCGGCCACGGAACGCGTGGCCAGGACATGTCTGTGCTCATGCGGGCAAACCGCTTTTGCGGTCCGCGTGGTCCGAACTTCGCGGCCGCCGATGATCAAGGGAATGTCGAGCTTGCGATTGTACTGCGCTTCGAGTTCGCCGTGAATCTGGCTGCACTCAGGTGAGCCGGGGGCATAGGAATAAACCGGTTCGTTGAAGATTTTGGGCATTTGCAGAATCGCGTTATCCATGTGACTTTCCTTTCGTATCCGTAAAAGACAGATATATACCTAAAGGGCAAAGAAAAAACAAGTTCACGTTAACTTTTCACCTTGCCGGTCTTCACGCATATTCCGCGACCGTCTCCATGGTCATTTTTTCCCATTCCCACAGACGCCGGGGCTGATAACGGACCGTGCTGACATCCTTCAGGATCACTTCAACGGCGCACCCGCGCGTCTGGTCCAGAACAGCTTTCAGATTCTGCCGGGCCAGTTGGAGATTCCAGGTGTCGGTCGCCAGGACAGCTGGATTCGGTTTATGCGAGAGCACATAGCGGCGGCCAACATTGTTAACCATTTTCTCGACGTTCGCCCAGGGGCTCATGGAAATTTTGCGAAGATTGGGCACGGATTCCAGGACATCCAGTTTGTTATGGAGCGGCTCGCAACAGCCGTAATAATTCAGGCCAAACCGCTTCAGCCAGCGCCGTTCATACTGGAGCGCGAACGCCTCGTGCATCTCCGGGGAAACATCCGAGAAAATCTGCGCCGTAGCGCATCCCCACTGGTCCACCGGCCGTACACGCTGGGGATTGAAATCCTTCCCGGGCAAGCCGTCGGTATAAGCGTACCCCCCCGACCCCACCCGGTAGTTACCGGCTCTGACCGACAGCACATTCAGCGTTTCCCACTGGTCCAACCGCGCGAGGTAGGCGTTGACCAGCCTGTCCATCGCCTGATGCACCAGTTCCGGCCGCAGAACCATATCCATCAGCGCCTCCTGAACATCCCACCACCGGATCAGTTCATCCCAGGGCGCAAACCAGGAATGGACAATGCCGCATTTCTCCACTGGCAGGATGTCGCCGATCAGTCCCGCCAGCGCCAGGTAATTCCGCTCGCTGGCTTCTGCATCATACGTCAGGACCGGCGTCTTTATTTTTTCCAGGTCCTTTTCTTCCCGGATCTGGGAATGAAACTCCCGCGACACGATCCCGCTCTTTTCATCCTGCCGAATGATCTTCACGTCCTCCTGGATGCCGAACCCGGTATCATGGATTACCAGCGGTGAATAATACCCCGGCGCCACGACCATGTCCCCGCGCAGGTGCTTCCACTGGTAAAGAGTCAGTCGCAACTGGTTTTCGACACCCCGTGCAAACTCATGGGAAGTTTGCAGGGTCAATTCCCCGTTGACATCCATCTCATGCCAGGGAATTTCGTTGATCCAGACCAGGGGTCGGACCGGCTCCCGCCGGTTCAGCCGGCGCCACAGTTCCGCGGTTTCCCCCTGGGCCGGCAAGGCGGCTATTTCCGCCGTCTGTTCCGCCAGCACCCTCAGAATCGACCGGTCTTTTTCGGGAATTTTCATGGCGGCTCGTTGAACGGCGACATCTACTTAGAATATTCGTTTTATGTAGCCAGCATTCTTTTGCCGTGTCTTTCCACTTCAATTTACATTTATGCAGAAACCTGCTAGAAAAGCAATCGTCATTTCGCGCGTGATATCCTGGAGAAATGAAAGCTTGCGGGATCTGGATCCATTTCGTAATATAACTAAGAAAAGGGAAACCACATGGGGAAATTCATCTGAGGGAACCTGTCCACTTGGCCCACGCCTGTCGAGCGATCGTGACGATCATCGAGGATCCCAATATCGCGAGATAGCCCTCTTGAGTGAACAAGCGCTCGGTAAGGACTGGAACCGACCGGAGGAGGATGAGGCATGGTCTCACCTGCAGCAGGCTCGGTAGCCCTCGTCACGTTTCCATTCTCAGACCTTTCCGGCAGCAAACTGCGGCCGGCCATCGTCCTCGACAGCGTGGTTGCTCTTCTGAAAGGCGGGGCAAGTCATCGGGATTAATGCACCCTGGCGCACAAGTTCCGGATTTCCACCCGCACGATGGGAATGCCTATGACGCCGACATTGTTGACTATCAAAAGGTGAAACCATGGTACGCATACTTGAGCAGTTAAAACAGAACAAGATCCTGATCTCCGACGGGGCCTGGGGCACCCTGCTCCAAGGCAAGGGCCTGAAGCCCGGGGAATGTCCCGAACTGTGGTGCGTAACCCACCGGGCCGAGGTACTTGATATCGCCCGCAGTTACATCGCCGCCGGCGCCGACATGGTGAAAACCAACAGTTTTGGCGGAAACCGGTTCAAGCTGGAATTCTATGGACTCGCGCCCCGGGCCGCCGAACTCAACACGGCCGCCGCCGCCATCTCCCGCGAAGCCGCCGGCCCCGACCGGCACGTGATCGCGTCCCTGGGGCCCACCGGAAAATTATTACTGATGGGCGACGTCACCGAACAGGAATTATCCGACGCCTTCGCAAAACAGGCGGTCGCCCTGGAACAAGGCGGCGCGGATGCCGCCCTGATTGAAAGCATGTCGGCCCTGGATGAAACCTGCCTGGCGATCCGGGCGGTCCGGCAGAACACCCGCCTGGAAGTCATCAGCACGCTGACCTTTGAGAAAAACACGCGGGGCGAGTACCGCACGATGATGGGCGTCTCCCCGGCGGACATGGCCAAGACTTGCCTGGCAGCCGGCGCCGACATCATCGGGGCCAACTGCGGACACGGCTTCCGTCAGATGATCGACGTTGTGAAAGAAATCCGAAAAACCGCCCCTCTGGCACCGATCCTGGTACACGCCAACGCGGGCCTGCCGGTGAACCGGAACGGCGTGGATGTATTTCCGGACACGCCGGCCATGATGGCCGAGTTTGTGCCGGCGCTGATCGAAGCCGGGGCAAACATAATCGGCGGCTGTTGCGGCACCACCCCGGCCCACATTGCCGCCATCGCTCGCGCTACGCGGTCAAATGCGTGATGAAGATTGCCACAACGGTCCCGAACTGGAAAAAGCTTATTTATCATTTATCGGCGGCACCACAAAATCAGGCTATATTTCTGTTATGACGGCCGCACGAACGGATGTGAGGTCATTGATTGGGAGGCAATGATCGTTGGAAGGTGACAAGATTTTAGCGGGCAGGCGATCCGACCAGCCCGCGCCATCTATTCGCAGTATGCCCGGCTACTGCAACCCAAGCGGCCTAACGTTCGCGGCCATCCTTGACTTTATCGGGTATAAATATTTCGACCAGCGCTTTACCATCCCATTGCGGGTCAATTTTCAGTCCCAGCGCATGCACCGCCGTCGCGGCGGTGTCACAAGTACTCACCTCGGTCTGGATTTCGCCCGGCATCACATGTTCCGGACTGTAAGCAATCCACGGAATCGTCATATCGCGCATATTCTTTGTCCCATGCCCACGCTGATGGCCTCCGTGATCGGCAGTGATAATAAAAAGCGTGTTGCTCGCCAGCCCCGTCTGCCCCACGGCATTGCGTAGGATGCCAATCCCCTGATCGCAATTTTTAATGGACTCAAGGTACTGCGTCGATCCCCACCCGAAGCCATGACCGGCGGCATCCGGATCCGGATAATGGACAAACATCAAGGCCGGCCGGTTCGTCATGAAATAGGCAGCGGCGGCCGTCGAAATCGCCTCCGCCTTGCCTTTGACCCTTTCAAACTTATCCACCGTGCCCGGTTTGGCGATATGGCAAAGCTTTTCCTTGCCAATAAACATAGCCGTATCGCCGCCGGATTTCTTAACCAGTTCAAAGCAGGTGCTGGTCTTGACAAAACCGGCTTCCGGTTTCCAAGTGTTCCAATTAATCCCATGCTTGCCCGGCTGACAGCCAGTCAGCATGGAGGCATGGGAAATCAGGGTGACACTGGGGTTCACGGTTTGCGCCCACCAGCTAAAAGCCCCATGGGCCGCCATGGACTGGATGTTGGAGGACTGCGCGGAAAGCACATAGTCGGGCCGGGCACCATCCATACTGACAATCACCACATGCTCAATCGGTCCGCAAAAACCAGCCGCACACACCCACAAGAACATCCACCCTATACAGCAACCGACAAACCGAAATTTCACTCTCGCGAAAAAATCGTCAGTCGCCATACCATGCTGCCGTCTCGACTGCACATAGACCTCCCTGGACCAACATTCGCGTAACCCCGTGAACAACTTGCTATTTGAGTTAATTGTAAAAGTCGAGAAGACGCCCCGGCAGAGCGGGGCGGCTACAGCATAAGTCATTGGGGCTCAACGTTAATGCGTTGTAGTCCCGGTACTACGCGGGGTTGCCGGGTCATTCGACTTTTACAATTGACTCATCTATAACGGTTCCGGATATTTAAGACATTATGCCTTGGTTTCCGGAGCTGGCACCGGTGCGGCCGGGGGCAATTCGCCCGTGCAGGGGGGCAGGCCGGCCAGCTTCTGATAAAGATCCATCCGAGCTGCCACCAGCTTATCGGCTTCCTGCATGAGCCGCTGGGCGATTTCCGGATTGGTCTGCTTCAGCACGCGGAACCGGTTTTCCTTCATCACCGCTTCGCTGTATTTCATCACCGGCGGCTTGCTGTCAAGCGTCAGCGGATTCTTGCCCTGCTTGGTCAGCTCCGGATTGTACCGGAAGAGCGGGAAGTGTCCCGACTGCACCGCGTCCTTTTCCGCCAGGAGCCCGCGGGTCATGTCGATCCCGTGGGCGATGCAGTGACTGTAGGCAACGATGATGGACGGCCCCTTGTAGGCATCGGCCTCGATAAACGCCCGCACGGTCTGGCTCGGGTTCGCGCCCAGGGCCACCGTGGCGACGTAGATGTTGCCGTAGGTCATGCAAATCATGCCGAGGTCCTTCTTCATCAGGGGCTTGCCGGCCGCGGCAAACCGGGCCACGGCGCCCATCGGGGTCGCCTTGGAGGCCTGTCCGCCGGTATTAGAATACACCTCGGTATCGAGCACGAGCACGTTGATGTTCCGGCCCGAGGCCAGCACATGGTCGAGTCCGCCGTAACCGATATCATAGGCCCAGCCGTCGCCGCCGACCGCCCAGACCGATTTCTTCACCAGGTAATCGGCCACGGAGATCAATTGCTTCGCCAGGTCCGACCCGCACTTGGCCAGCTGTTCCTTGAGCTTCGCCACGCGGGCACGCTGTTCCTCGATGCCCACCGGAGTTGACTGGTCGGCGTTGCGGATTTCCTCCATGAGCGGCTTCAGCGACGCGCAGTTGGAACAGGCGCATCCCTGGGCGATCAGGTCAAGCGCGTAATGTTCGAACTTGTCCACCGCCAGGCGCATGCCATACCCGAACTCCGCGTTGTCCTCGAACAGCGAGTTGGACCAGGCCGGACCCCGCCCATCCTCGCGGGTGGTATAGGGCGTGGTCGGCAGGTTGCCGCCGTAAATCGAGGAACAGCCCGTCGCATTGGCGATGAGCGCGCGATCGCCGAAGAGCTGGGTCATCAATTTAACATAGGGCGTCTCGCCGCACCCGGCGCAGGCGCCGGAGAATTCGAACATGGCGCGCACAAACTGGCTTCCCTTGATCGTACCCCGGTTGTAGAGCTTGGGATCCATGTCCGGGATGGCCATAAAAAACTCGAAGTTCTCGGCTTCCGGTTTGCGCAGGGGGAGTTGGAGCGTCATGTCGATCGCCCGATGGCCGGTCTCCTGCCTGGTGTTCGGGTCCTTCTCGCGGGCCGGGCAGTTCTGGACGCAGACGCCGCATCCGGTACAGTCTTCCGGCGCCACCTGGACGGTGTACTTCATGCCGGTGTATTCCTTGCCCTTAGCCTCAGCCGATTTGAACGTCTTCGGCGCGCCGACCAGGCGGTCGGCGCCATAGACCTTCACGCGGATCGCCGCGTGGGGACAGACCAGCGAACACTGGCCGCACTGAATACACAGGTTGGCATCCCAGACGGGAATATCAATGGCGATGTTCCGCTTCTCGAATTTGGTCGTGCCGGTCGGCCAGGTACCGTCGGCCGGCATGGCGCTGACGGGCAGGTCATTCCCCCTCTGGCTCATGATGGTCGCAGTAACGTTCCGGACGAAATCCGGCGCATCCTTGGCAACAACCGGCGGCATCTTGATCTTGCCGGCGGGCTTGAGAGGCACGGCCACCTCATGCAGGTTGGCCACCGCCGAATCCACGGCCTTGAAGTTCATGGCCACGACTTCCTCGCCCTTGCGACCATAGGTTTTGCGGATCGCCTTCTTCAGCGCCTCGATGGCTTTCTCCGGCGGGAGCACACCGGATATCTGGAAAAAACAGGTCTGCATGATCGTGTTGATCCGGGAGCCCAGGTTGAGTTCCTTGGCCAGCTTGACGGCGTCGATCACGTAGAACTTGATTTTCTTTTTGACAATCTGCCGCTCGACCTCGTCCGGCATGTGCGTCCAGACTTCCTCAGCGCTGTAGGGGCTGTTCAGCAGGAACACGGCGCCTTCGCGGGCGTCCTTAAGCATGTCGTATTTCTCCAGGAAGGAGAATTGGTGGCAGGCCACGAAATCGGCCCGGGTACAGAGGTACGGGCTCTGAATGGGGGTCGGCCCGAAGCGCAGATGAGAAATCGTGATCGCACCTGCCTTCTTGGAGTCGTATTCAAAATAGCCCTGGGCATAATTCTCAGTTTCATCGCCGATGATCTTGATGGAGTTTTTGTTGGCGCCCACGGTGCCGTCGGCGCCCAGGCCGTAGAACTTGCATTCGATGCGGCCTGCATGCTGGAGCTGGAAGCGGGAATCCACTTTCAAGCTGGTTTTGGAAACGTCATCGTTGATGCCCACGGTGAAGTGGTTGATGCCGTTCTTCCCCAGATTGTCAAACACGGCTTTGACCATGGACGGGGTAAATTCCTTGGAACCCAGGCCGTAGCGGCCGCCGCGGATGCGCGGATATTTCCGGCCGGTCATCCACTTTTCGCTCATGGCCTCACCGATGGCGGTGCGCACGTCCAGATACAGCGGCTCACCAATGGAGCCCGGTTCCTTCGTGCGGTCCAGAGTGGCAATGGCCTTGACCGTCGGCGGCAGCGCCGCGATGAACGCCTTGATGTCGAACGGACGGAACAGGCGGACCTTCAGCACCCCGACTTTCTTGCCTTTCGCGACGAGATCATTGACGGTCTCATGGACGGTTTCAGCACCCGAGCCCATAATGATAATTACCTTCTCGGCGTCCGGTGCGCCCGCATAGTCAAACAGCTTGTACTGGCGGCCAGTCAGCTTGGCAAACTTGTCCATCTGTTTCTGGACTATTTTCGGCGTTACCAGATAGTAGGGATTGACGGTTTCCCGGCCCTGGAAATAGACATCGGGGTTCTGGGAAGTACCGCGGAGCGCGGGCCGATCCGGTGAAAGGCCGCGGCGGCGATGCGCCAGCACCAAGTCGTCGCTGATCATCTGCCGGATGATATCCTCGCCGATTTCCTCGATTTTCTGGACTTCATGCGAGGTGCGGAATCCGTCGAAGAAATGCACGAAGGGCACACGCGTCTCCAGCGTGGCAGCGTGGGCGATCAACGCCAGGTCCATGACTTCCTGAATGCTGTTCGAGGCCAGAAGGGCAAAGCCCGTGGCGCGTACGTCCATGACGTCCGAATGATCGCCGAAGATAGAGAGCGCCTGGCAGGCCAGCGAACGGGCCGAGACATGAAACACCGTGCTGGCGAGCTCGCCGGCAATTTTATGCATGTTCGGGATCATCAGGAGCAGACCCTGGGACGCCGTGAATGTGGTCGCGAGAGCGCCGGCGGTCAACGCGCCGTGCACGGCGCCGCTGGCTCCGCCTTCCGACTGCAGTTCCACTACCTCGGGGACCGTGCCCCAGATATTCTTTTTGCCGGCCGCGCTCATTTCATCGGCCAGCTCGCCCATATTAGAGGAGGGCGTAATGGGATAAATGGCGCAGATTTCGCTGACAGCATGGGCAATTGTCGCCGCCGCGGTATTTCCATCATACATTTCCTTATTGGCCATGGCAGAACATCTCCTTTTTAATTTGACGGTTCCACATTATGCAATACCCGGGGATGCCCGGAAGGATCGTTGCGCGTCCGAATGCAGACTGGCGAATGATCGCGATGCAAAAACATGGCACTCTATCTATGCGGAAGGGTAAATTCAAGAAGATTTCACGGTTTCTCGTAATGCCTGAGCCTTGCACAACCTTGCCGTGCCGGCCCATCAGCGGAAACGTTTTGATGAAACTGCGGACCTGTGGTTGTCGGCCCTTGACCTCCAGCCGGCCTTGCTGGAACTGGCCATCGAGACCATCCAAGCCCTGCTCGACGCCCAACGGAACAACACCATCGCCCCCTTGATTGCCCGGTTGCCGGCAAACACGAGAAGCCACGGGCGGATACGATTGCTGGAAGTCCGGGCAGCGCTGGCCGCCAACGATCTTGATACGGCCAACATGATTCTGCGCGAGCTGGAAGTGCCCGATCTTCGTGAAGGCGAAGGTTCTCTGTCCGAAATCTGGTACGACCTCCAAACACGGCACATCGCGCAACGCGACCATGTACCCACTGACGAATCCCTGCGGGCCCGGGTCCGGGCCGAATGCCCGCCGCCCAACCGGCTTAACCTGGTATCTTAGCCGGCGATCAAATGACCTCCAGATAATCCCGATCCGGAAGCTCCGGGAACGGGCGATGGGGTTCGGTCTGGTACCAGTATGCCACCGAGGCGATATCGTCCTGCAGAGGCAGATAGCGGCCCTCACTGCGCCAGCCGATGGCCTGCATCGTGACCTTGATATCCCCGGCAAAACGGATCGGGTCCATGATATGAAACCGGTACAATCCATGCCGGTTGCCCGGTCTGCCGTCACAACTGCCCAGGGGATATCCCAGAAACGGCGCGGAAAAATTCTGGCCGAAACACCAGGCGCCGCCGAAATAATCCTCCGTACCGGTTCCGCAAATCGTCGGGAACTCTTTGTCGCCATCAATGAACATCTTGATTTCACCCTCTCCCCACCAGCCCGATGAATTCTGCTGCCAGGCCATATACGTACCTGCGTATTGTCCTCGGCCCTGAACGTCATCCAGGATCACGTAATCCTCCTGGTACGGCAGCGGATTGGTCCGGCGAAACCGGGCATGAAAATAAGCGTCCTGGGAATCCACATCCCCCAGAGCATAGGTAATGGAATAAAAGAATCCGCCCTGGTCTTCCGGAGCGCGGTTTTCCACCGTGATCCGCGCCTGCTTCCGGAACGGCATGGGAAAGTAACAGTTGAGGGCGCCGGCAGGATTAACGTTGATGGGCAGGGCCAGGATATTGGTCCGGGTCTTCCAGCCGTTGCAGAACAGATCGCCGATGGGACTTTCCACACTGGGCTCCGTTTCACCATCCCAATACATGCGGAGAATTAAATCACGAAAACGCTTGGCGTCGACCGTGATCCAGATATGCTGAATCACGCCGGGACCTGCCACATCCATCAGGGTCGTCGTGGATCCCCTGGGCAAAGTAATGCAGGGCCGGACCTTCCAGGTCGGTCCTAAATCGCGGGCGCATGGATTGGGCCCCGCCCATTGCTGGCCGATTTTGACGACGTCCGGCTGGGGGGTGGCGCTGACTTCCGCCATACCGCCGCGTCCCTTTTCCCCGTACACATTTTCCGCGGTGATGGAACGGCTGACGGATTTGGACATTCTGCTGATGGATCCCAGACTGCAGAACCCGGATTCGGTTGACATGGCTTCCCTCCTTCTGATACGACTTATCAATTCAATGAAATATTACCTGCGAAATACGCCAAATAATGCGAAAAGTTTTTAAAACTGGTTTTATTTATAGACCAACCATGGGAAAGCGGCAATGGACGCCATTATGATTCTTTTGCACTATTTTATGGCCAGAGAAGGCTGGCACCTTACCAATTCCGGCCTGAAAGGAGGCCATGAACAATGCCATAACTCCAGCCGGCTACAGTTCTTGAGAAGCAACATCCGGCGGCGCGGCGGCGCCCTCAGCAGACAAGAAAATTTCGAGGTAGGGGCGTAGGTTTATCCCGCAACAGCGGGATTGCTACGCCGGTCCGGGTTTTTGGGTTCGAGCAAGCTCGACCCCTACATAATGAAAAACAACGTTTTACGGCAAAAAGAAACAAGCAAGTTCCTTGGAAGGATATGGCGAAGATGATCCGCTATTTTTTCGAGATTCGTACCGCACGCGGCACACGGCGCCATTTCGACTTCACTCAAGGCACCAAGCCTGTTGAAGAACCCTGCCGCTGGAGGCAGATCCGCCACTGATAGAGCCGACCACGCACAGCCGATATAGCCTCCTGTATCTTGGGTTAAGAATCAATCAAAACAAATCATCATCGTCCGCCACGGACAGGCCACACATAAAACGCGGGGGCCCCTATCTTATCATCGTTGGATATGTCCCCCCTGCCAATAGACACGTAAAGTGCATGATCCGTATTGCCCTTGTACGTAGTGCTCGTCCAGTAGTAGCCATTAACGACGCCTGTGAATGGATTATCTGCCGTCCACTGACCGGCGCCGGCCGTGTTGCAAATGGCCGGATTAAAATACTGAAAAGCAATCAGGCTCAGCAGTTCGCGTATATTCGGCAACCGCCAGTCATTGGTGCCGCCATAATCCAGATTGTTGCAGCTGGTCACAGCGTTTGTCCAGGTCGTCGCCCCAAACTGGTTGGCATTCCGTGCCCATATCAAACCAGTCAGGTTATCCAGAACGCAGTTGGTGTCGGCCTGGACGGTGAACCTTGGATTCGGCCATGCCACGCCAATCTCCAGCGCCCCATCGTCGTCTGTCCGATACGAAGTCGTCTGTCCTGACTTCGGCGCGGGCGCGCGGTTGGTCACCAGGGTCATGATGTTGTCCAGCGTGTGCATGGTCCCGATAGTCGGCCCGCCGCCTGGCTCCACGAACGCTCCGGCCCGTTTGGTCACATTCGTTGCGCGCGTGTCCAATACGTTGTAGATATCATTCAGCGTCCACATTGCGCTATTTGAGCTCGTCGGCGCCGCCGGGGCATCCAGGCTCCCGCCAAGCACGGACAACACCATCAATCCCAGGCAAATCATCGCCGCTACAAAAACGAATCCATTTCTGCATGCCATTCTGTTCATGGTGCTACTCCTATCACTGTTTCGAGTTCACGTTCTTACGCTATAGTAACTGTTCCTCCTTGGCGGCGCCAAAAACCAGTCCGCGGAGAGAACGTCGTTTTCTACCTGACCACGACCTTCACCGTGTTTTGGAACTCATTCGGCTTGGCCCGATGCCAGCTCACGTCGGGCTTGACGCCTTTGACTTCGCCTTTGCGCCCATCCGCGGTTTCGACGCGCACGGTATAAGTGTACGCCGTCTCCTTGTCCGGCTTGCGGGAGAGCGGCTTGATTGAAGTCGTCTGCACGAGCGAAACAAGTACCAGCGTCTTCGCCGTATCACGTGGCGGCGGCGTATGCCCATCCGCGCCCGTCTTCGTCTCGCGCAGGACGTTCACCTTCGCCCGTCCTTTGAACCAGTTTTTCTGACCGACGAAATACGGCTTTCCGTCCGGCGAGGCTTGAGCAGACACGTATATGTACTTCTGTCCCGTCATGAGATTTTCGGCGGGATATCTGACGTTGTCCTGCTCGCTTTTCGCGGCGGAGCGTTCCTCCAAACCAACATCCATCACGATATCCCGGACGTCCTTCTCGTTGTCCTGCTCGTTGACGACGGTAACCGTCGCGCCTTCAACGGGCTTTCCGTCCTTGTCCACCGCCAGCACGTCGAGATAGTACTTGTGCCGCAGTATTGTGCCGTCGAATCCCAGCATCCCGAAGCGGCAGTTGACGGCGTTGGCAGTTCCGCCCTTGATCCCGGGGCAAAGGTAGTACCCACCGGCAGACTGCCGGCGGAAATCCACCTTGCTGAAGTCGCAGTCCACGAAGTCCATGCCGACGGGTTCCGGTTTCAGCTCGCCAAACTGATCGCCACCGAAGAACATAACGGCCTCATTACCCGTTTTCCCCTCGAACACGCATCCGCGCACGGTCAGATCCTGCACAGGCACCACGAAGTTAAAATTAATCGCCCCGGCCAACCGGGTGAACCTGCTGTCTTCCAAATGAAGGGTATGTACACCCCGGATACTTAGACCGGAGAAGTTGTCGATGGTGGAATCCTTCACCCACAGGATACCCTTGAAGGTGCTGACGTCCTCGCCCACGCCTTCGAAAGAGAACGGCGCATCGCCCGTTGTGGTCAACGTCGCCTTGTTCAGCCGGATGGTCACGTCGTTGCCGAACTTTATCTTGCGCTCGCCCGGGGCGCCGCAGGCCATTTTCAAGGTCGAATTTTCCAT
>JAHIJO010000042.1 GCA_018898455.1 Verrucomicrobiota bacterium
TCTTTTAATCCTTATCGGTAGTGTCCCCACGTTAGATTCGACACAGTAATAAATGGGCTGTTAATATGAGTCTTCCACGGAACCCGTGGGTGAAATTATCAGATAAAGGGAAGCTGTCAAAGTCTTTTATGGGAATTACGGTAACCTCAGTTTGGTACGTGGTGTAGTGGCGGTTCGCTAGAACTGCGGATGGCCGTTCTGTCGAACGGAGGCCACAATTGATGAACGATTCCCAATCCCGTTATGCCGTATTGTCCTCCCACGGAACTGAGGCACTCCAAAGTATGCTTGGCATCATATTTTGGTTACGGCTATATACTGCGCTAGGGTAAAAGAGCGGCGGTTCAACCCGCTTTTTCCAGCACTGCCAGCTTGAGGGCTGCCCGGCGCTTGCGGCGGATGGCCGTGTTTTTCTTGATCACGCCGTTTTTGGCGGCTCGGTCGAGGACAGAACAATACTCACGGAACGTCTGACGGGCCTTTTCCTTGTCCTTTTCCAAGACGATGGCAAACATGTGCCGGCGGACCGTGCTGATTTTCGCCTTGGTTGAACGATTCTTCCGGCGTGATTTTTCAGCGACGTGGACGCGTTTTAACGCGCTGTGAAGATTTGGCATATCATGATCTCCTTAGATATTTCCGTTCCTGCCGGAACACGCATTACCGGAGTATCGAGGGCGTCTCCGGCAACAACATCAGTTACTTTTTCTTAATGGATGAACGGCGCATACTGTGCGCCATGACATCCCGGGAGTCAAGCCGTTTTTCGGCATAGTTCAATTTGGGATGCGTTGGGATGTCCATCGGACACGGCGGCAGAGCGCCGTGGCTATCCGTCAGCCGACGAATAGCCGCTCCGCTCCGTCGGAGCGACTCCTGTGTAAACCGAAATTAAACCATACCCGTTTTTGAACCGCTAAAATGCCTTTGACTTTAAGCCATCCTCGATTCACAATATATCGCCTTAACCGTTAGGAACTGCTATAAAAAGCAAGATAACCACGCGACGTTCTTGGGAAGTCATTGATTATATGGATAATTAAGCTGGAGGATGCGTAACCACGAAACGGAACACACGAAATGGATGGGGGTAAGATTTTCTACCGCAAGGAGAGCTACCAAATAGTGGGCGCCTGTTTTGAAGTTTACCCGGAAAAAAGTAATGGATTTCTTGAGGCCGTCTATCAGGAATGCCTGAGGAAGGAATTCAAACTGCGCGGATTGGGCTATAAGGAAAAGCCAAGGTTGCAGATCATCAACTACCTCAAAGCGACCGGATTGCGCTTTGGTCATTATCCCAAAATAGAAAATGAAAGATTTATTCTCTGATGCTACTCTGCGAAGTAGCGGAGCTTATTCGCTACGAAGCACGAGACTTTCGTGTATTTGGTGTCGGTAATGTGGTTGAAAAATTAGGTTGCGGGCCGAGCCCGCCTTAGTCTATATGTTTTACACTGCCACCTAAGTCTGAGAACGAGGCTCCGTGCGAATTTTGCGTGTCATGGTGGGCATCCTGTTGATTCCCGTTTGCGTGGCGGTCACGAAGACCGTGCTTTTTTTGATGGCAAACCTGGGGGCGGTATCCGGGCTGACGCGTTCCTTGCCCGTACTGGCCGTGGGTGTCGGCGTCATGCTATGGGTGGTGATCTTTTATGTCCTGCCGAGGCCGGTTCGGACGTATGTGCTGGCTCATGAACTGACCCACGCTCTCTGGGGCTCGGTTTTTGGCGCCCGCGTCTCGGGCCTGCGGATATCGAAGAACGGCGGCAGTGTTAATGTGTCGGAGGTCAACTGGTTCGTGGCGCTGGCGCCGTATTTTTTTTCGCTGTACACCATCCTGGTCATGATCGGTTATTATCTCCTGGCTCTGTTCGTGGATCTCCGCCGCTGGGAACTGGTTTGGTTCGGATTAATCGGATTGACGCTCGGCTTTCACTGGGCCTTTACTTTGGAGAGCCTTACCCAACCCCAGAGCGATATCCGGCGTTATGGCCGTTTATTTTCCTATACGCTGATTTACGTCTTGAACCTGCTGGGGATTGGGTTGATGCTGGTGCTGGTCTCGCCGGTGTCCCTGGATCTGTTCGTCGGGCGGTTGATCCGCGATGTCGCCGACATCTACCAGGCGTGTGGTCTGACGGCGGAAACCGTTTTTCACTGGGTACACCGGTGGATTACACGGTAGAGCCAATAAGAAATATCCAATCATGAAGCAAAGAAAAATCGGGCATGGTTCAACCAACGTCTATTTCGGGTGACATGCGTCAGGCGAATCACAATAAATCCCGGGTACCGCCGTTGGATGGGTAAGGCGGGGTTCTGGATAGGACCTTATAATGGAAGACAGCGACAGTGATTTGCTGGTTCAGTACCGGAACGGTAGTGTGCAGGCGCTGGAACAGCTGGTGGAGCGTTACCGCCGACCGTTGTTCGGGTTCATCCTGAACATGAGTCATGCCCGGGAGGAGGCGGATGACATTTTTCAGGAAGTCTGGTTTCGGGCCATCAAATCACTGGATCGTTATCGGGATGAACGTTTTCTGAGCTGGCTGTTCCGGATCGCGCGGAACCTGGTGATTGACCGCTATCGGAGCCGGAAACCACTGGTGAGCTTGGAGAGTGAAAATCCGGAGGGGGTTGCCTTGGAGGATGTGATCCCGGATCAGGGGCGCTCCGCGGCGGCACTGGCGGCTGATCATGATGTGGCCCGGCAGGTGGCAACGGCCGTGGCGACCCTGCCGGAAGAGCAGAAGGAAGTGTTCCTGATGCGGCTGGAAGGGGAGTTGTCGTTCAAGGAAATTGCGAAGATTCAGCACGTGTCCATCAATACGGCCCTGGCCCGGATGCATTACGCGCTGGCGAAGTTGCGGGATATGTTGAAATAAGAAAGTCACGCCTGGAGGGTGTCATGATGAACTGTCGGCAAGCGGAACAACGGCTGTTATTGAAGGATTCCGGAGAGCTGCCTTTTCAGGACCGATTACGCTTGGAACAGCATCTGGCTGCCTGCCGGCACTGTTGCGTCTACCGGGATGATGTGGAGCGGGTGACGTCGCTGGCGCGTCAGGGTTTGCCGGCGGGTGAACCCGGGGGCCGGGCCTTGGCCGCGATTCGGGAGGCTGCCCGGTTCGGTGGTTCCCCAAAAGCGGTAACCGGGTGGGAATGGTGCCGAGATTTGACTGTTGCGATGGTACGTCCTGCGCTGGCAGTTGCCGCTGTTGTAATGCTGTGCCTGGGGGGCTGGTATTGGCTGGCCGGGAGTGGTCCTGCGCCGACCGGTCTGGTGGCGGCTTCAAAACAGCCGGCGATAGAGGTTGCCTCGCAGTCCGGCGAAGGGTTCGACGATCTGACCAGGATGCTCGTGGAGGACGTGGTTATAATTGAGGGGATATCCGAGCTCAGTGCGCGTTCGGATATCAGTCCGCTGGACCGTGACCTCCTGCTTCTTGAAGGCCTGGCGATTTAAAATCCCCACGGAATCATTCCTCAGCCTGCAAGTCTTCAGTTTTTCTGATCTCTGAGGCTCTAACCTCTTCCTCATGGCTCAGCCGATCTTCGGGGCGTCGTGGAGAAGTTCGTCGAGGGCGTAATACTCGCGGGTTTCGGGCAGGAACAGGTGGATGACGATGTCGAAATAGTCGGCCATGATCCAGCCGCTGTCAGGATCGCCGCATTTGCGGAAACAGGGCATGCCAAGCTCCTTGAGCCGAAGCCGGATTTCCGTGAAGAGCGCCTTCAAATGCGGCGCGTTTTGCCCGGTGGCGATGATTACGTAGTCCGTGAGGAAGGAACGCTCCCGCACATCATACGCCGCAGTGTGGCGTCCCTGCTTGTCGGCGATCGCGATCATCGCCAGGCGGGCCAGATTCAGCGGGTCATGGGAGGAAAGCGTCATGGGGTTATCCTGTATAAAGATTGTGTTCGGCAATGTAGAGTTCCACAGGTGTCGGCGTCAGGTAGCGGATGCTCATTCCTTCGGCGGCGCGGTGGCGGATGTCCGACGAGGAAATTTCCACCGCATGTCCCCTGGCCACCTGGCTGAGGAGTGTCCGCGGCCAGGGGGGGGGCAGTTTCAGTTTCTCCTCGCTGAGCGCGTTGAGATCAAAGCCGGGGCGGGCCAGGGTGACGAACCGGCATAGCTTCAGCAAGGCGCCGATCTCCTGCCAGAGATGGAGTTCTGTAAATGTATCGGAACCGATGATGAACACCAGTTCTGCCTCTTGATACAAGCCGGTCAATTCGCGCATGGTGTCCACGGTATAGGTGGTGCCGCCGCGCCTAAGCTCCAGGTCGCAGATATCAAAAGTCGTATTGCCCTTGAGGGCCATCTGGAGCATGGCCAGGCGATGCGTGGCGGGAATGACGGAGGAAGCGTCCTTGTGAGGGGGCTTGTCGCAGGGAACGAAGAGGACCCGGTCCAGTTCGAAGATGTCCAAGGCATCCTGGGCCAGGATCAGATGCCCCAAATGCACCGGGTTGAATGTGCCGCCTAATACGCCGATTCGAGTGTTGGCCATGAATGTCTTGCCGATTTTTGCCTTATTTTTTCCACTACAACTTTACCTTAACAGGTTCCCGGGGTGGCGGCAAGACGAATTCCTGGACGTGTCAAAAACGGCGTTGACACTCCGGGAAGGATGAGTAGGCTTTCCTGTGATGCTGAAATCGATTGAAAATTATAACCTGAATATTGCGCGATAATCGCGCAATATTCAAGTTACGGCAAGATGGGAGAATAATTATGCCCCAGATCATCGGTGAATACGTCGATAGGCTTTGTACGGTCGAGATGGAGCTGAACCTAAAGGGCCGGCCGCGAGACAAGACCCGCTTGCTCTACGACAGTGCCAGGGCCAAACAAAAACACCCGCTGACTTACCTTGCCGCCAAGCGGCTGACCGAGGCGGTCGGGAAGGACGACAGCGTGATATTTCTGACAGGCGCGGGGGCGCCGTCTTTCCTGCCAAAAGGCGAAACGGACGGGCCGCTGGGCGTTGCGAGCCTGGCGAGGGCGCTGAAACTTGGACTTGGGGCCAGACCGTTTGTCATTACGGAGGAACGATGCGCTGGGCCGGCCCGGGCTACATGCCAGGCCACGGGTCTGGACATCTCCGATGGGTCAGGCAGCAGCAGGGCGGGCAGGCCTGCCCGCGGAACTTTCAAACGCAAAGATCATGCGGCCCAGCGAGGATGTTTTCTTGATTTCCCCCAAGGCCCGCAAGGCGCGCTGGAAAGGTCCATCGAGATTCTGGACCAGCTCTCCCCCAAGGCTGTCATCGCCGTCGAAAAGACCGGGCCTAACGATAAGGGGGTGTTCCATACGGTCCGGGGGCTGGAGGTCAAGTCCCAAACTCAAGCCCACGCCTATCACCTGATTGAGCAGGCTGCCCGCCGGGGCATCCTGACCATCGGAATCGCCGACGGCGGGAACGAACTTGGCTGCGGCCTGATCAAGGAGGACGTCAAGCGGATATTAAAATGGGGCCGCGTTTGTCAATGCCCCTGCAGGGGCGGAGTGGCAACGCGCGTCGCCGCCGATGTGCTGGTCTTGGCGGCAATTTCCAATTGGGGCGCCTACGGCGTGGCCGCGTGCCTGGCCTTCATGCTGGGGAATGTTGACCTCGTTCAGGACGCCCCAATGGAACGCAAAATGCTTAAGGCCTGTGTCGCGACGGGCTGTTTCGATGGGGTTTACGAAGCCCAGGTCGAGTCCGTGGATGCTACCTCTATGGATGTTCAAGCTTCGCTGGTTACCATGCTCCGGGCGATTGTTGAGAATGGGTTGACGAGAATCAAGTAACCAACGCGGCTTCACCCGATTTTTACTCCTGGCGGCGAGCGGCGGAAGTTTGGGATGCGCGGTAATAGATTTTGACGGGTTGTCTGGGGGCTGGATGACGGAAGGGGCCGGTAAAATTCAACCGGAGAATGCATTTGATTTGAACGACGTAACAAAGTGTGAAATGAAAATTTCGGTTAGCACCCTTGATGGAAAGGGCTGTAATCGGAGTGCCTGCGAAGCGCAGGGGCAGGAGAGCAGCTAGTGAACATTGCATGGATTGGAATCGGCGTCATGGGCAACTCCATGGCTGGTCACCTATTGGCGGCGGGTCATGGGGTGACCGTATTTACCCGCACGAAGAGCAAAGCAGAAAACCTGCTCCGGCGTGGCGCGCGCTGGGCCTGCAGTCCGCGGGAGGCGGCGATTGACGTCGAAACAGTTTGCACTATGGTCGGGTATCCGGCCGATGTCGAGGCGGTCATCCTGGGACCTGATGGCGCCTTGCAGTCGATGCGTCGGGGCAGTCTGCTGATCGATTTCACGACCAGCCAGCCAAGCCTGGCGGCGGGCATTGCCCTTGCCGCCGCGGAGCGGGGCGTGCCGGCGCTGGACGCGCCGGTGTCCGGCGGCGATATCGGCGCGCGCGAGGCTCGGCTTTCCATCATGGTCGGAGGCGACAAGGCGGCGTTTGATCACGCCTTGCCGTTATTTCAATGTTTGGGAAAAACCATTGTGCATCAAGGTCCTGCCGGCAGTGGCCAGCATACGAAAATGGTCAACCAGATCATGATTGCCGCCAATATGATCGGCGTGTGCGAAGGGCTGCTCTATGCCCTAAAAGCCGGCTTGAATCCAGACATGGTGCTCGCCAGCGTGGGGAGTGGCGCGGCAGCGTCATGGAGTCTGGCCAATCTTTATCCCCGTATGCTCAAGGAGGATTACCAGCCTGGGTTTTATGTGGAGCATTTCATCAAGGATCTCCAGATTGCCCTTGAAGAGACAACACGAATGAACTTGGATTTGCCGGGACTAAAGCTGGCCCATCGGTTGTATGCGGCATTGAAGGCGGATGGGGGCGCGCGGCTAGGTACCCAGGCGCTGATTCTGGCCTTGGAACGATTGAATCGGCCAGCCTGAGATTGGGGGAACCTGCTCTACTTGGAAGCTAATTACCAAATAAAATAGCGTAACATGGTAATGCCTCAGTTACAGGGGGAATGGAGCGCAACCGAATTAGAGGGAGGGCTTCAGTTGTAGCCGCCGTTCGATAGAACGGCATACTATTGCGGTTTTAGCGACCCGCCGCTACACCCCCCTGTAACTGAGGCATCCCGTTAATATGCATAAAGTGCGTTGACAAATAATGGGATTTGTGAAAATAATGAACTCCTGATTGATTGGCGGGGGAGCGATCTGGCGTGATGAAAAACTTTAAGGGAAGGAGCGGATCATGAAACGACAGCTTGGGATTGCGGGAGTAATGAGCATTTTGGCATTTTCGTTGGCCACCGGAGCCGACAGCGGGAACCTGCGCTATAGTATTAGCGTCGCCAAGTTTGATAACGAGGCCGGCTGGTCCGGCCAGTGGGAAATCGGCTCGGCGTTCGGTGAAATCATGACCGATGCCCTTCAACAGTCAAAAAAATTTATTGTCCTTGGTGAAAAGGATATGCGCCAGGAAGCCATGGGGGAACAGGATCTGGCGACAAGCGGCCGGACCGCCGGCGGCAAGAAAGCGCCGAAAACCGGCCAGATGACTCCGGCCCAGCTCCTGGTGAAAGGCGCCGTTACCCACGTCCAGGACAGCACCACCGGCGGCGGAGCCGGGGTCAGTCTTTTTGGATTCCGAGTCGGCGGGTCCACCGACCGGACTGAAGTCAATGTCACGATTTACATCATTGACAGCACGACCGGGCAGGTGAAGGCCTCGACAAAAGTTGTCGGCAAGGCCGGACGCAAGGGACTGGATGTCGGCTACAGCGGATCCGTCGTGGGCGCCAATTTGGCTGGGTTCAAGAAAAACAATGTCGGCAAAGCCTGCGAAGATGCCGTGGCGCAAGCCGTGGATTTCCTGACAAAGCAATTGGAGAAGATTCCCTGGGAAGGCACGGTCATCAAGGCCGGTGACAAGATCATCATTAACCGCGGCAGTCGCGAAGGCGTCAGCGTTGATCAGGTGTTCAATGTCGGCTCGGTGGAAAACCTGACCGACAATGACACGGGCGAAGTTCTCGACAGCGAGATGAAACAGGTCGGCAAGATCAAGGTGACGTCAGTCAAGGAAAAGATCGCCTACTGCGAAGCCCTGGAAGGTCAGAAGAAGATCGACAAGAATATGACAGTCCAGCCGGCCGATTGAAGAACCGGCCGCAAGGATCGGAAATAAAGCAAAGCTGCGGTTCTAGCCTGGGTTCCGGGCCAAAGCCCTTAGCCGAGAAGGAAAGCCTTCAAGCCGTTGCTGAGGCAGTCGGCGAGTATGGCGCGCCGCGGAAATGCCTTCCACTATCGCCGAACCCTGAATACCTGAGTGGTTACTATGAAAATCATCTGTGCCACGAACATGCCATATGCCGAGGAGGCGTTCCGTACGCTGGGTGATGCCATGGTGCTGGCGCCCCGTGATATCACCCCGGAACGGGTGCGCGACGTTGACTTGCTGGCCGTCCGTTCCACCACACGGGTGAATCGCGTCCTCCTGGAAAGGAGCCGTGTCCGGTTCGTGGGGACCGCCACCATCGGCATCGATCACCTGGACACCGATTACCTGGAGAAGGCGGGAATCACCTGGTGCTCTGCTGCCGGATGCAATGCCGACAGCGTGTCGGAATATGTTGTGACGGCCCTGCTGTGCCTGGGCCGGCGCCACGGCCTGACGCTGGCGGGGAAGACCATCGGGGTGATCGGGGTGGGCAATGTGGGGAGCCGGGTTGTCCAAAAGGCCGCGGCGCTGGGCCTGCGGGTCCTGCAAAATGATCCGCCCCGGGGCGACGCCACCGCGGACCCTATCTTTCGGCCGTTGGACGAAGTGCTTTCGGTCTCGGATATCGTTACATTGCATATACCTGTCACCAAAGCAGGATCCTATCCAACGATCCGGATGGCGGATTGTCGTTTTTTTGAGCGGATGAAGCGCGCCGGAGTGTTCATCAATTCCGCGCGCGGCGGCGTGATGGATTCCGACGCCCTGCTGGCCGCTCTGGACAAGGGCATTGTGGCGCACGTCGTGTTGGATACTTGGGAAGGCGAACCGGTATTTCGGCCCGATGTCCTTGCAAAAGCGGACCTGGGCACACCCCATATTGCCGGCCATTCGTTTGAAGGCAAGGTCATGGGTACGGTCATGGTCTATCGGGAAGCCTGCCGGTTCCTGGGGGTTGCACCAACTTGGACGCCGGATGGCTTACTGCCCCCGCCGCTCGTTCCGGAAATTAGACTGGCCACCCTTGACCGGCCGGAGGAAGCCCTGCTCGATGACATTGCGCGGCAAGTCTATGACATCGAAGCCGATGACCGCCGCCTGCGGGAGATCGCCGGGCGCGAACCCCAGGGGCGCGCCGAGGACTTTGAACAGCAAAGGCAAGACTATCCGATCCGGAGGGAATTCCGCTTTACCCGCATTGTTCTCCCATCATCCGCTCCGTCGCTGGAAGGAAAACTTCGCGGCTTGGGATTTGAGGTTGGCCTTAAGTGACGTATAGGAATTTCAATCCGTTGCAGTGCTCGTCGCCCAAAGAGGCGGCTCGAACCGCCTCTACACCTGCCCGCAACGCCGCCAGCAATGCAGGCGGGCAAAATTATTGTAGAGGCCGTTCAATAGAACGGTCCGTCAGCTGACGGATTGCGGCGTAGCCGTCTAATTCAATTCATTTCTCATGTTCAACCCGAAAATTGCATCAAAATTGCGCGCGCTGGCCGACCGGAACTGGCACATTCACACAACTTATTCAACCTGTGCGGCGCCCGAAATGACCCCAGAGCATGTCCTGGCCACAGCGGACCGGCTGGGCTTGAAAAGCATGGCTTTGGTGGATCACCATCATCCGGGCGATAGTCATCTCGATGCCAACCTGGCCAGCCTGAAGTCGGACGTCAGCCGACGCCCTCATCGCGTGGAAGTGATCCTAGGCGCCGAACTTTCGGCCTATGGAATTGACCGCTATGCGGAGTCCCTGGCTGATATCCAAGCCATCGATTATCGCCTGTATGCCTGCAATCATTACCACGTGCAGAGCGTGGCCCATCCGGAACAGGGGTGGGAGCATCCGGATCATCCTTCTCCCCTTGGGTACAAAGAACACACCCTGGCTATACTCCGGAAATTAATTCCCAGCGGTCGTGCCCATTGCATTGCCCATCCGTATCTGGGCTGCTATTTGTCGGCTTATCTGGATGATGTCCGGGCTATGACGCGCTTGATCACGAATGACGAACTGGCTGAGTTGTTTGCTCTCGCCCGCCGGCCCTACGTGGCTTGGGAAATTAGCACCCGGCATCTGATCCGGGATGTGCCGTTTGCGCGCCGGTACCTGGACGTGGGATTTGAGGCTGGCGTCGATTTTCACCTGGGCACGGATGCCCATGCGCTGTGCGAGATCGATCCCCGGCCGCAGGTGGAACGGCTGATCGAGGCGATGAAGGCGGAGACGGTGGGTTAAAGATGGGAGGTCAGGGTTCGGGCTTCAGGAGAGAGATGTTTTGTGAACAATAACTTTACTTCATACAGGATGTTCTCATTCCATGCTCGCCCGGTTTCGGGGCGTTATGAATGTTTCGGCTTCCGAAACATTCATCGGAGACAATTGGCGTGAACCAACAGCTCCTCATTCATGATCTGACTCGCGCGGAATTGAAACAGGTCTGCCTAGACCTGCGCCAGCCAGCCTTCCGTGCCGAACAGATTTGGAACTGGCTGTACGTCCGGCGTGTGACGGCTTGGGACGAGATGAAGAACGTTCCCGCCGCGTTCCGGAAGGCGCTGGCGGAAGCTTGGTCGCTGTCACCCGCCGCGGCGGTTCAATCCGCTGGCGAACAGGGCGCGCATGCGGCCCGTAAATTACTCCTGACCCTGCGAGATGGTGAATGCGTCGAGGCGGTGGTTATCCCTGCCAAGGGGCGAGCGACGGTCTGTGTGTCGAGCCAGGTGGGGTGCAAGTTCAAGTGTGGCTTTTGCGCCAGCGGGCAGGCGGGGTTCCGCCGCAATCTCCAGGCCGGTGAAATGGTGGGCGAAGTGCTGGCCGCGGCGCGCGAGTTGGGCGCCACACCGTCGCACGTGGTCTGGATGGGCATCGGCGAGCCGCTGGACAATTATGACGCCGTATTGAAGGCGGTCCGGATTGTCAACGATCCCAGCGGGCTCAGCGTCGGCGCCCGCCGCATCACGATCAGCACCTGCGGCATCATCCCGGGAATCCGGCGCCTGGCGGAGGAAGGCCTGCAGGTGGAGCTCTCGATTTCGCTCCATGCGCCGGATGACGCCCTGCGCTCCCGCCTGATGCCGGTCAATCGCATCTATCCGTTGGCCGACCTGATTCCGGCCTGCCGGGATTACGCCAAGAAAACCGGGCGCCTGATCACGTTTGAATACACCCTGATCCGCGGCGTGAACGATACGGCTGAGCAGGCCAAGGCCCTGGCCCGCCTGCTCAAGCCGGTGCATGCCCGGGTGAACCTGATTCCATTAAGCGAGGTGGCCGAGTTCGGGGGTCGTCCGTCGGCCCTGACCGCAGCGGTCCTGTTCATTGCTGTCTTGGAGCGCGCCGGGATCAACGCCACGCTGCGAGCATCCAAAGGTGCCGGTGTCAAAGCTGCCTGCGGCCAGCTCCGCGCCTCCCGCTTGGGGGATACAACCGGCCCGGCAAAGACGGATTCTTGACAAACACATCTCCGCGCCATAGCCTATTAAGGGCTGTGCGATGGAAAATGGGGGACCGTTTTTCATGCCGTCCATAATGGCGCTTTGAGACAATGAAAATGCTGGGGCGCAGCAAGCAGCACCCCTACTGTAAATTATTTTCCATGAATAATATCCTCACCGCTATTTGCCTCGATGGCGCAGTCGCGGAACGCGTCTTTCCGCCGGCACAGTCCCCGGACTCCGCCGCCAGCTATCTGACCGATGAATCCCGCCTGTGCGGCCGCGCGGAACGCCTTTTCTTTCCACGGACGGAATCGGATCTGATTGTCATTCTGCGGGCCACGGGTCAAGCCAAAGTACCCGTGACGCTGTCCGGCGCGCGCACCGGGATTACCGGCGGGGCCGTGCCGCTGGCTGGCTGGTCAGTCTCGATAAAATGGATCGCATCCTGGGCCTTCGCCATGATGCCGGGCAGGACCGGGTTTATCTCCGGTGCCAGCCGGGGGTGACGCTCGAAGCCCTTGATAAGGCTATTGAGAAAAAAACGTTTCCGGGAGAGGAGGATTGGCCGGCCGGGGATCGGGAAGCCTTGGCGGCGTTCCGCCAGTCGGGCGTCTGGATGTTTCCTCCCGATCCCACCGAGCGATCGGCCACCCTGGGCGGAATGACAGCCTGCAACGCCTCCGGTGCCCGCACGTTGTTTTACGGTTCCACCCGGCATTATGTTGCGCGTCTGCGCATGGTTCTGGCGGATGGGTCCATCCTCGATCTGCGGCGCGGCGCATGCCTCGCTGCCGATCAGGGGCAATTTCAACTGGCGTTGCCGGATCGGATGATCAGGGAGGGTGTCATCCCCGGCTATGTCATGCCTCCGATCAAGAATGCGGCCGGCTATTTTTCCCAACCCGGCATGGACTTGCTGGACTTATTTATCGGTTCCGAAGGAACGCTCGGCGTTTTTACGGAGATTGAAATCATGCTGATCCCGGCCCCGGAGATGATCCTGGGCGTTATCGGTTTCTTTCCCTCAGAGTCCGAGGCATTGGCGTTTGTTCGAAGTGCAAGGATCGAGTCTGTATCCGGCGAAAAATCCAGCCTGCCGAGCCGACCGCTGGCGCTGGAATATTTTGATGCCCATGCCCTGGATCTGCTCCGGGAACAGAAACAAAAGGTGGGGCCTTCATCTCCGATTCCGGCGTTGCCGTCGGACGCAGGTTCCGCCGTTTATATCGAACTGGCCGCTACGGAAAACTCGATGGAAGAAGCCGCCGAGGCGCTTCTGGCTTCGCTGGAGGCCTGCGGGAGCCGGTCGGATAGCGCCTGGACGGCGACGTCGCCGGAAGAAACGGAGCGACTGAAAGCATTTCGTCACGCCCTGCCGGAAGCGGTCAATCAACGGATCGGCGAGCGTGCGGCCGCTAATCCCGGTTTGACCAAGCTGGGTACGGATTTTGCCGTGCCGGATGAGGCCTTGGAGAAAATGCTGGCGACGTATCATCAACTGCTGGAAGCCGAGAAGCTCGACTACGTGATTTTCGGGCATATTGGCAATAACCACGTGCATGTGAATATCCTGCCGCGCGATCTGGTGGAATACCGGCGCGGGAAGGCGCTCTATTTGGAATTGGCGAAACAGGCGCTGGGGTGGGGCGGCACCGTGTCCGCCGAGCATGGCATCGGCAAACTGAAGAAACCGTTGCTTCAACTCATGTACGGCGACGCCGGGATTGACGCCATGCGCGCGGTCAAGCGCGTTTTCGATCCCGAAAGCCGGCTGAATCCGGGCAATATGTTCGACTGATATATTTCCGGGAGGAACCCGGAAATATATTTCGCGGCGACCGTGATTCTTGCGCAGATTTGAATAATCTTGCGCCGAGATTACGAATGGCGTAAGGTGTGAGCATAAATGCAAAAAGTTACCGAGAAAGTATTCAAACTGACACCGCCGGGAGGATTGTTCGATGAGACGGTCATTCACAACCTGTTTCCGGACAGTAGTGATGGTGCGCGCGCACTGATGGTGCATCGGGCATGTCAGGCGGGCGAAATCCTGCGCTTGAAACCCGGGATTTTCGTGCTCGGCCCGCCTTATCGGAAGTCCGAGCCGCATCCGTTCGTGGTGGCCGGTGTGCTGCATTCCCCGTCCCATATCAGCTTGGAATCCGCCTTGGCGTATCACGGACTGATCCCCGAGGCGGTCTATCAGGTGAGCGGCGTCACGGCCGGGCGCAGCCGGGAATTTTCCACGCCACTGGGGGTGTTCAGCTTCCGCCGCGTGCCGGCGCAAGCGCCACGTGCCGGGGTAGAGGCTGTGGCGGTCGCGCGCAACGCATGGGCGTTTATTGCAGCTCCTCTGCGTGCTATTGCCGACGCGGTCTACCTCCGCAAGGAGATCACCTGGAACCGGAATGGCCTCGGTTATCTGACCGAGTCGCTCCGCATCGAGGAGGACGATCTGCGGTCGCTCTCCTTCGAAGCGCTGGATGAGATTCTGGACAGTATCCGAAGCCGTCGTGTGCGAGCTTACATCGAAGGGTTGAAAGGAGCCGTCAACCATGTTGGATAAGGTACTGAGCGCGAGAATCCGCGAATATGCGCCGGAGAACCCGGTTGAGCAGGAGAACGTGTTGCAAGAACTCATGCAGCACTATGTACTGTCCAGCCTCTCGCGTGCGGGACTGTTCGCTGAGGCCATGTTTCACGGCGGCACCTGCCTGCGCATTATCTGTGGAATGAACCGGTTTTCGGAGGACCTGGATTTCCTGCTCAAGCAACCCAATCCTAACTTCCGCTGGCAGGGCTATTTGGAGTCAGTTCGGAAGGACTGTAAGCTGGAAGGCATTCCTTTCGAGGTACAGGATAAGTCCCAAGCCGGAACGGCCGTTCAGAAGGTGTTCCTGAAGACCGACTCCATAGGCAAGATTCTGGCGCTGGATCTGCCATTCGAGCGGTATCAAGCCCGGAAGATCCGCATCAAGCTGGAGATCGATATCAATCCCCCCACGGGATCGACGTTCACAACAAGCTACATCACATTTCCCGTGACGGCGTCCCTTACGACGCAGTCACTGGAATCGGGGTTTGCCATGAAACTCCACGCGCTGCTCTGCCGTTCCTACGTCAAGGGCCGCGACTGGTATGACTTTGTGTGGTATGTCGCGCGCAAGACAAGGCCTGATCTGGAATTGCTTTGCCATGCCTTGCGCCAGCAGGGGCCATGGGCCGGACAACCAATCATAATGACCTTGTGTTGGGTGCAGGAAAATATGGAGGCGGCCATCCGGCGCATTGATTGGGCCACGGCGCGGGATGACGTTCAGCGTTTCCTGCCCCTGCGCGAGCAGGAAGGTCTCCGCGCGTGGAGCGCGGATTTTTTCTTGCACCATCTCGCGTGTATGAATGACGATGCCGAGGAGCGGACGAGAAGGGCGGCGGTCCCGTCTTGAACGTGTCCGCCGAGCATGGCATCGGCAAGCTGAAGAAGCCATTGCTTCAACTCATGTACGGCGATACCGGGATTGCCGCCATGCGCGCGGTCAAGCGCGTTTTCGATCCCGAAAGCCGGCTGAATCCGGGCAATATGTTCGACTGATATATTTCCGGGAGGAACCCGGAAATATATTTCGCGGCGACCGTGATTCTTGCGTTGGTAAAAGTTGGATCATTTCGGCTTGTGACTCTGTGAGGGCGTTAATTTATGTCAGGATTAGAACAAATCAAAGAAAAAGCATCAGATCTTCGCAATATAGCCGCCCGGCATGGAGCGCGGAACATACGAATATTTGGGTCGGTTGCGCGCGGTGAAGCGGATTCTGAAAGCGATATAGACTTTCTGGTTGATATGGAGCCGGTAAGGAGTCTCTTCGACCTGGGGGGGCTGTACATGGATTGGCGGAACCTTCTTGGCCGTGATATAGATGTGGTGACTGAAAAAGGCCTCCGGGAACGCATTCGAGATCGTGTTCTAAGAGAAGCGGTGCCGTTATGAGAAGCGACCGAGAGCGACTCTTGGATATATCATGAAGTTGACGGATGAAAAAAGCCATAGGGTTTAATTCCGAATGCGCTCAACTTGTCCGCCTTGATTCAATTTCCCGCCTCAGTAGATTTTTTCCGGGTTCCTCCCGGAAAAAATACGATTCGCGCTTGTCCCGCCTCGGCCACCGTTGTATACTCACGGCACACTGAACTGAATAAAATGCTTTTCGTTCGGCAGAAAAGATGAAAACAGAGGGAAGAATCTATGGCCGTAACTAACCGGATGCGATGTCCGCACTGTGGCATGTGTTATGAAGGCGACACAACGGCGTCGGAACTGCAAACGATGAACTGCCAGATCTGCCGCGCAACCACGACGTTGCAGGAAGAAGATCCCGAGGGCGTCCGCTCAGGGGCGCTTCCCCCGCTTCCGCGTTTGTTGGCGCTTGCAGGCGCCATCCTTTTTTGCCTCGTCGCTGTACGCTTCTCATTCTTTGCCATCCTTGCCTTCGGCGTTCTGGTGTATCTCGCCGTCGAGGTATTGCAAGGGCACAAGAAGCAACGCGCCGCCCGGGTCGCGTTGTGGGATCGTCTCAGGGACACCTACACCGAACTGGACAAGGCAAACAAAGGCCTGACGACAGATTTGACCCAAACCAAGCAATCCCTTGCCGGACTCTCTGACCGCTACGAACAGATCGCGCCTGAACGGCGCGACAGACTCGCAGAGGAGATTGTCACTCAGCAGAAGGCCCTGGGCGTGCTTGGCGACCTTGCGGCAATGACTGTGGAGAAGGACAAATTGCAGGGCGTCATCAGAGAACTCAAGGCACGCATCATCTCCTTCGAAGAAGAGGAACTCCTGCAATCCTTCGGATTCTACAAACCACTGTACGACTGCGTTGATTCGGCCGCGTACCGCCAACTCCTCGACAAAATACGAGATAGACAAAAAGAAATGGTGAAGGAAAGGAAAGCACTCCGTACGGAAACCGCCTTCTCCATCGAAAACGACAAGGCCAGTGGAAAGAAGATTGCCAAGAACCTCGAGAAACTGATTCTTCGGGCATTCAACGGCGAATGTGAAGCAACAATCGACAAAGTGACCTTCATCAACCTTGATGCGATCAAGGCCAGAATCACCAAGAGCTATCAGGATATAAACGAGCTCTGCAAGATTGTTGGAATTAGCATTTTGCAGGCATACCTTAACGCGAAAATCGAAGAACTTTATGTGTGTTACGAATACCAGATGAAACTGAAGGACGAGCGGGAGGAACAGCGCAAGATTCGGGAACAGATGCGCGAGGAGGCAGAAGTCATCAAAGAGAATGAAGAACGAGAAAAGAAAATCGAAAAAGAAGCTCGTATCGCCAAACAGGGAATCGCCGACACTATCGCGCGCAGGAATGCTGCACCTGCATCAGAGCGCGAGCAATACGAGCCGAAAATTCAAGAATGGCAAGAGACACTTAAAAAAATCGAGAGAGACAAAGCGGACCTTGCCTATCGAAAGCAGAGCACGCGCATGGGCAGAGTCTACATCATATCCAACATCGGTTGCTTTGGGGAGAACGTTTTCAAGATCGGTGTCACTCGGCGGGAGGACCCGCAAGAGCGCATCGACGAACTCGGCGACTCTTCAGTACCATTTGATTTCGATGTGCATGCCATGATTTTCAGTGATGATGCGCCCTCGCTTGAAGCGGCGCTGCACGAGCACTTCGCAGACCGCGTGATAAACAAGGTCAACCCCCGCAAGGAGTTCTTCCGTGTACGACTTGACGAGATTGAAGAGGTCGTGAGGACCCACCACAATAAAGTTGTGGAGTTCACGAAGATTGCCAAGGCCGAGGACTATCGCCTGACACTAGCCAAGGAAAAAGCAATGGCACAGCCTGCAGGCGTGTCCTCAAACTGAGCAGAATGGAACCTGCCAACAATCGCCTACAACGCTACGACGGTTCCGATACGCTCCGCCGGTGAGGTTGAGACGGATGTGCTAAGAATAGATGAATGCGGAATACTCCAGGCCGGCCGATATCAACAAGTTCTTTGCTCAATGCAACCTGAACCTCCACATCGGTTTCTACAATGACCACAAGCATCTCGTCTCAAATCAGATTTCTAAGATTGACCAGGAACTGCAGAAGCCCGGTCTCGACGCAAAGCGCAAGAAGGATATTGAGTTCACCAAGCTCTTCTATCTGACGTCATATCGCCAGCACATGATCGTCAACTGCTTCCTCACCATGTATTCCCATTTCGAGGAATGCCTTGGTGTCACCTGCCATTTGTGCTCCAAGACAATGCCCCAAAACAAGAGGTCAGGATTGATCAGGTTCAAAGAGCACTTCGAGAGAGAACACTCCGTGAATGTGTCACAAGGGCTTCAGTGGACTTTTCTCCGTGATTGCGAGAAAGCGCGCGACGTGCTCTTGCACGCCGCAGGGAACATCACTCTGGCGCGCAATAGACAAAAGGTTGAGGATCTTCCGAAGAGGAATCCAACGCTGTTTGGCATCGACAACTCGCGCATCTTTCCCAAGGAAGACTTGCTTGTCCGGTTCTCGCACGCAATCCCTGAGTTCATTGATTGGCTCACGGATCAGATAGAAAATGGCAATACAACTACGGGGTCGAATGTCCCGTGAACCTGTGGCGGTTTTACGTACACCCCCCCCCGGTTGACATTCTGGCTATTAGTGGATGCTCACACTCACACCCAAGCAAAATGTCGCATGTCGGGATCACCTCGAACGGCCGGAACTCCGCCGGCACCTGTTCTATGGCGGCGCACGGTCCGGCAAGACTGACGTGATCCTGACCTGGCTCTGCGTTCTGGCCACCGCCAACGGATCATGCCGGACCTTTCAACTGGCTTTTCCATACGCCCCCTGATACATTCAAAACCGCTGGGAACGTGTCAGCAGAATTCCCGGCATAGATTATGATCACTGCAAAGGATGACCATGAACGACTCCCTTTCTAATCCCGAAACGCACATAGCTCTTTTCCAGCGCAAGGAAATCCGCCGCACCACTCACAACAACGAATGGTGGTTTGTCGTCGTGGACGTTGTTGCCGCCCTGACTGACGCGGCCAATCCAACTGACTACCTCAACAAGATCCGTCGCCGCGATCCAGTGTTGGCCAAAGGGTATGGACAAATTGTCCATACCCTTTCGATTAAGACAACAGGCGGCCCGCAAAGCCTCAACTGCGCCAATACGGAGGGACTGTTCCGCATCATCCAGTCTATTCCCAGCCCTAAGGCTGAGCCGTTTAAACGCTGGCTCGCTAGAGTTGGCTACGAGCGCATTCAGGAAATTGAAGATCCCGAGCTGGGCACCAAACGCACCCGTGCCCTCTACAAGGCCAAGGGGTACTCGGACGAGTGGATAGAGAAACGAATGCGTTCCATCGCCATCCGCGACGAACTCACGGATGAATGGAAAAAGCGCGGGGTTAAAGAAAAACTCGAATACGCGATCCTGACCGCTGAAATATCCCAGGCCACCTTCGGCCTGACCCCGTCGCAATATGCGGAGTTCAAACGGCTGAAGCGCGAAAACCTCCGCGACCACATGAACGACCTCGAACTCATCTTTTCCATGCTTGGGGAGGCCGCCTCTACCGAAATCACCCGCACCCGCGATGCCCAAGGATTCCAGCAAAACAAACAAACCGCCCACGCTGGCGGTACGGTTGCCGGAAATGCGCGCCGCGAACTGGAAAGAAAGAGCGGACGCAAAGTCGTCACCAGCGAAAACTATCTCGCGCTGACCCAATCAGTCAAGAAGTCGATAAAAGCAATTGGCAAACAGACACTTCCGCCACGCAAAGAGCGGGAGTAACCATCCTATGCTTGCGCGGGACGGCCACGCGACCGTATGAATTGCCTGCCCACCATGGCGGCTTCGCGAATGCGGGGCAGGTCCGGAAATATCCGGGCTAATATAAGCCATGTTCGTGGACCGCTTCGTACATCGCCATGATGTTCTCCGGCGGAACATCCGGCTGGATGTTGTGGAGCTGGTTGAAGACAAATCCGCCGCCCGGCATCAGGATGTCCAGGCACGTTTTGACATGTTCTTTGACCCGGGCCGGCGAGGCTGTGGGCAGGATGGTCTGGGTATCGCATCCGCCGCCCCAGAAGGCGATGTCCCGGCCGAATTCGGCCTTGAGTTCCTTCAGGTCCATCCGGGCGCAGGTGAATTGGACCGGATTCAGAATATCAACGCCCATCTCCATGAAGTCCGGGATCAGGTCGCGAACCGCCCCGTCCGTATGCAGGAAGAGAAACAGTCCCGGATGTTGCTTGATATGCCGGTACACCTTCTGCTGATAGGGCTTGACCATTTTCCGGTACAGCTCCGGCGAGAGTTGGGGACCGGCCTGCGTGCCGAGATCGTCGTTGACGTTCACAATCTGGATGTACGGACCGATGGCCGCGTAAAACCGGTCGAACCTGGTGATAAACGTATCGGCCAGGTGTCTCATGATACACTGCGCCATGTCCGGGTCGGCCAGCAGGTCCATCATGAATTGTTCAAATCCCCGCAGAAGCTGGCCGGCCGCAAACACGTGCACGGCGAAATTACCCATGAGGGCGTAGTCGCTGGTTTCGTGGAGCCGGCAGGCATGACGGCCCGGATTATGCCCTCGTCGTCGGACACGGCCTGGCTTCCATCCGGTTGGCGCACCGGGCGCCAGAGGGCCGGTAGTTCGCAGGGAGAACCATCGGGGAGCTGATCCGGGCGCCAGGTCGTCGGCTCCTGGGCAACCGGCTTGACATCCGCGCCAATCCGTTCCAGGACGCTGTCTTCCACGAGCGCCACCTGCTGAATGGGATCGAGAATTCTTGTTCGGCCCCCGGCCATGCCCAGGTGCGCCTTCAGCCGGTTATAAGCGATGCCGGTAATGCCGGTGGAATCCATGCCCCCCAGGTCGACGGTCAACGACAATTACTTCTTCCCATCAACGACAATTACACTTACCCATGGTTTAGTCTCTCGTTGGGTGATGAGTGAGGGATGATTGGGAGGCTGATTTCATCCCTTTCTCCCCCCGAGGGGGGAGAAAAAAGCGTCAA
>JAHIJO010000043.1 GCA_018898455.1 Verrucomicrobiota bacterium
CGCTTCCATGCAATCGAAAAACATCTCCGCATCAATTTATTGCCAACACATTTCAAACTCGGTAAAACCCATCCCTATGAATCATTAGAAAATTCGGCGATTTAAAGAAATAAAGCCCCGATAACTGTAGAAGACGGGTCATACGAACGTCTCCTTTTTAAGTCTGTTGATCCTTATTGAAATTAACGATCATTACTATACTCTAGTGGCCAGCTAAAAGGCCATGCACGGACCGGTTTTTTATTTGCACTTTTCGGACAGTTCGCATACGCCTTACTGGCGTTAGCCCATGAAACTCCAATTTTGCTTCGTTGCCCAATGCCGCCAAGACGTCCCCGTCCATCGGCATACCCATAACGCCCTGGAATTGGTCTATTACACCGAGGGTGTTGGCCAAAGCCGTGTGGATCAGCGCCCATATGATATTCAAAGGAATATCTTTACGATAACGCCCAGCGGTATTTATCACGATCAGAAGAATATCACGGACATGATGTCGATTTGCGTGGGAATGACCCAAAGCAAACTGGAACCCTATCAGGGAGCCTGGCGTGATCCCGGCGGCATACTGGAGCCCGCCTTAAGAAGCCTGATCTTTGAACTTGAAAACAAACGGTCGGCTCATGAAACCGTCTGCCGGGGACTCCTACTGGAAATTGCGGGCCTGGTTCACCGGATCGCACGAGAAAAGGGTGTCCAACCCGGGCGGAAGGCGCTGGTGACAAAAGCCATTGAAATCATTCATAAGAAAGAAGGCCGGCTCTCGGTGGCGACACTGGCCGATCAGCTGTATATCAGCCCCGACTACCTGCGGCATGCTTTCAAAAACCACTCCCGACATTCTCCGATCCAACATATTCTCAACGCCCGGATAGAAAAAGCTAAAACCCTGCTGACCGGCGATGATCTGCGCATCAAGGAAGTGGCCGACCGGTGCGGTTTCGAAAATACGTTTTATTTCTCCCGGTTTTTCCGCAAACTGACCGGGTATACTCCGTCTCAATATACGGCCTTGATGCACAGGGAGTCCAGGGCTTAGCGCCGGCGGATCAGGAACGAGAGGACGAAGCAGGCCATGGCGAAAAGCACGATCGTGGCGCCCGTGGCCGTGTTCCAGTAGTACGAGGCAATCAGGCCGGCAATGCCGGAAAGCAGGCTGATGCCTACCGAGCCGAGAATATACTGCGGCATGTTGCGCGCCGCGTTCCGCGCCGCCGCCGCCGGCACGATCAACAAAGCATTGATGACCAGCAGTCCCACCCACGGGATCGACACGGTCACCCCCAGCGCCACGATCATGGCAAACAGCGTTTCCATGAGCCCTACCCGGATTCCGCGGCTCCGGGCCAACGCCTGGTTCAGGCTGATAAAAAAGAACCGGTTGAACAGCGTAATCCACACGACAACCACTCCCGCCAGCAGGACCAGGAGCCGCCCGATCTCCGCCGGGGTGATCGTGAGGATATCGCCAACCAGGAAACGGGAATAGCGCGCGAACCCCCCGCCGCGGGATAGCAACACAACGCCCAGCGCCACGGCAAATGCCATCATCAGCCCGATGACCGTGTCGGTGGACACGGCGCTATATCGGCGCAAAAGGGAAACCAGCAGGGTTAATACCAGCGCAAAGCCAATCATCGCCCAGAACGGATCGGCCAGGCCCGCGAGGGCGCCAATGGCAATGCCCGTCAGGGCAGCATGCCCGATGGCGTCCGAGAAAAACGCCATCTGGTTGCTGATTACCAGGCACCCCAGGAGCGCGAACAGGGGCGCCACGATGATCACGGCCAGCAGGGCATTCTGCATGAACGTGAACTGCGCCCATTCAAACGGCAGATATCCGGCGATCCCATACCAGGCAGTCACGGCGAAGCCTCCTTAGACGCTTTCCCGGAAAGATACACGTTTTTGCGTGTATCTTTTGGCAGGGCGCGCAGTCCCTTGCGCGCCGTATTTCGGTCATAACGGCGGCCAAGGGACCCGCCTGCGTCCAGAGACTACGGCGCGGCGCGCTGGCCACCCTACCTGTTCGGTTGCGGGCGAAAGCCCGCTTAAATTATTTACCCATCTCGTGATGCAGTGATTTACCGACGCCACGCCGATTGAGCGCGTCGCCGACCAGGTCGAGATCAAAACCGAACCGCCGCTTGACTTCCGGATCGGACAGGACTTTCTGCGGCGACCCGTCGCAGACGACGGTGCGGTTGAGAAAGATCATACGGTCGGCCACGCGCGCGGCGGCAACCAGATCATGGGACACCAGGAAGATGGATAAATCCAGGCGCAGGCGCAACTGTGAAACCAGGCGATAGAACATCTCGATCCCCGCCAGGTCCACGCCGGAGATCGGCTCATCCAGCAGAAGCAGGTCGGGCGCCGGTGTCAGGGCCAGCGCCAGCAGGACGCGCTGGAGCTGGCCGCTGGAAAGCCGACCGAGGCGCTGATCGATGAGGGATTGCGACTCCACGACCGCCAGCGCGGCATTGGATTCATCACGGATTGAAGGATTATAGCCAAGCCACAGCGGCCGGCGCGAGCGGGCGCCGGCAAACAAATCCAGCACCGTAATGGGCGAGCGCGCATCCAACTCCAGCTTCTGGGGCACATACCCAATCCGCGGTTTCTTGAAGCGATTTTTGCTTTCGGAATGGACGAACTGAAGCCGGCCGCTATAAGGAATCTCGCCCAGCATGGCGCGGAAAAGCGTGGTTTTACCGGCGCCGTTGGGACCGATCAGGACCGTTAACTCCCCGCAGTGCACGTGCAGATTGATGTTCTGCAGAACGGGAACACCGCCAAGCACAACGCCGACATTCAGCAGGCGCGTACAACACCCGCCGCAGGATCGCGCCGCCATTTCCAGGTGAAGACTATTGCTGTTTCCCATGACAACTCCATGGATTGGAATATGAGAAGACGGATTGTCGGGGTTGGATTTCACCCTGTCAATCCTATTCGGGAGATGAATCAATACGCCGGCTCGCCTGCATCCCGCTTCCTCTTGATTTCCCGGTTAAACTTACTACCTGAAAATTGCACGGAGGCGTGCAATTTTCACCCTCCGGGCCGTCGTAACCCCGCATTAATGCGGGGTTACAAGGGGTTAACCACTTGCGTTGAGCGGATAACCCATTGGGTTATCCGCCCAACGCGACGTCTTTTC
>JAHIJO010000044.1 GCA_018898455.1 Verrucomicrobiota bacterium
CCCCCCCCCCCCCCCCCCCCCCCCCCCCCCCCCCCCCCCCCCCCCCCCCCCCCCCCCCCCATCTTTGCCTCTGACCATTCTGTGCCGGACAGTGTTAGTTTAGCTGGTTTTAAAGAGATCATTGAGCTGGCAAAAAAGTTGGGGGCAGATTGAGAGGAGCTAATCTATCATGGCCACGAACGAAATCGGAGTATCGACACATATTGTAAACGGCATCAAGCCGGAGGTCCATTTCGATCTCTTTGCGCGCTACGGTTTCTCGCTGGTGGAACTGAATCTTGGCTACTTCCCGCTTCTGGAGAATGCGCAGAAGTTCAAGGAGCTTCAGGACTTGCTTGTCAGGAACAACATTCGCGTATGTTCATTCCATCTGCCCTATGGCGGAACAGTCCCCGCTCTGGGTTATATGGACATCTCACATCCGGACCCGGATGTCAGACGGAACACAATTGACTGCATTCGTCTGTGTCTGGAGCGGCTCATGACCTTGAACGCGCACTGCCTCGTGCTCCATCCCAGTAGTGAGCCTGTCGCGCGCGCTGAACGCGAAAAACGTCTTGATTTTTGCGTGGAAAGCCTGCGGATGTGCCTGAAGATCGCGGATGAATTGCAATCGAAAAATCACCCTGCGGCGCCGGTGCAAATCGCGATCGAAACCTTGATACCTACGGTCCATCTCATCAGCGATGTTTCTGAAGTTTCCGTTTTGTTCAAGCGCCTCAACCATGCTTTCCTGGGCCTTTGCCTGGATGTGAATCACATCAACCTGAATGGGCAGGATCCCATGGCCTTCACCCGTGAAGTTGGTGCGCGTGTCATTACCACGCATCTGAGCGACAATGACGGCGTCAATGAAAGACACTGGATCCCGGGCCGGGGGGTGGGGGTAATTCCATGGAAACAATGGGTTGCGACCCTTCTCGCGACCGGTTACCGGGGACCGTTTCTCTATGAGAGCAGTCAGCCGGAAGGCGTCTCCGACGAGGAAACCGTTGCTGAAATCCATCGGCACGCAAAGGAATTATCGGCGATGGTTTAGGCGTGACGACCTGTGCAAAAATGGAGGTTGCCTGACGATGAAAATAAAAGGAAAAGACACCAGCACCGGGAACAATGCGCTCACATTCTTTGTCTGGGCGGACATGCACTTCGGTTACAATCAGCAGTTTGGGGAAAGAGACCTGCGCTGGCAGGCCATCCGGCAGATGAACAAGCTTGCCGGCTGGCCCTACCCCAAGGGGATTGGCGGATGTGTGGAAACTCCATCGTTGATCCTCGTCTGCGGCGACTTTATCGACGGCGGTTCAGACGGTGAACGCAACTTTGCCTATTATCAAAACAGCCTGCGCCAAACGGATCTGCCGAGTTATGAAGCGATGGGCAACCATGACATTCAATATCAAAACGCGATTGATTATTTTAACAACCGCTACGGGAATCTCTACTACTCGTTCAATCATCAAGGAGTGCACTTCGTGGCCCTTTGTCAGACCTTTGATCAGGCGGAAAACGTGGAGGCGTTGAATGGGAAGCAGATCGAATGGCTGGCGAAAGACCTCGCAGCGCTGAAAGAAAAAACGCCGGTGGTCATCTTCGCCCATGATGATCCGGATAGACTTCCTAACGCCAAAGATCTTTATGCGGTTATATCCAAATCAAATGTGATTCTGACATTCTCCGGCCATTACCATGGACAAAATAGCCGCGAAAGTTGCGCGCACACTTGGCACGGCATCAAGGTCGTGACCACCGGCCATGTGCGCAACCATCCTATTGACAGAATCTTTGGCAGATATTTTCTTGTGGTGCGGATTATGAAAGAAGAGATCCTTGTTGCTCCCTGGCGATGGGACTTGGAGGAATGGGCGTGCCGTCAAGGCGATGTCGTCGGACCGGAACATGTGGTGATTAAGTGAAATTGAGCGAGAAGCGATTGTTGACTGTAAATTCAAAGAAAGGAACAAGCATGCGCACCCCCTATGGTTTTCTACTCGATCCTACGATCTACCCTGATTACACCCGGCGGACGGTGAAGGTCCCAACGTGGAAGACTTTTGACAACACCACCCAATTCACGACGCTAAGGTGTTTCACCCAGAAGGATGGACGTCTGGTGGACTGGGAGAAGGATCTTGACCTGTATGTGAACGAACTGAAACTCGGCCGGGTGATCTGGCCGGTTTTTCCAACGCTGTATGCCGAGAACTTCAAGGATCTCGTGGCGGAAATCAAGCGCCGGGGACTTTTTCTCTTTGATTTCTGGGGCCATGTGCCCGGCTCGGGGACCGAGGGTATGTGGTCGCATTGCGTGCCGCCCCCCGGCATGGTGGCATATCTTGAGAAAGAACTCGGCGATCATTTTCTCGGCATTGACAACGGTGAACAGGACGGACGCTATGTGGGCGGGTACGCACCCCAACAGTGTCCGAGCTTTTCGGACCGATTCCGGCAATATCTCAATTTTCAGCGCCATTTCCAGCGGATGGGGAATGACCTTGGCAACCACTTGAGCGCATTGGTGTCGCTGTGTTTCGGTCATTACTTCCTCAAAGAGGGCAACCACGTCCTGCTTGGGGCGGAAACCGCGCAGGCCTTGCCCAATAGTCAGATCTATTACGCTTTTATCCGGGGCGCGGGCAAGCAGTATGGCGTTCATTGGTTTGGCAATGCTTCGATTTTCAACCGGTGGGGATACAAGTCTTATGAATCCGAAGGAAGCGATGGCTATCATTTCGGTCCGGAACACGGCACCAGCCTCAACCTCCTGAAGCGATTGCTTTATAGTCATTACCTCTATAACTGCGTGACCATCGGTTTTGAGCAATCCTGGATTCAGGGGGACAACACGGAAAAACGACTCAAGAACCAGCCGGTGCCCATGCAAACGGATCGGAAGACTTGCCTGCTTTCTCCCGTGGGAGTCATCCAGGCTAAAGCGGTTGAGTTTGTCGAGAAACACGGTCAACCGGGCGTCATGCAAACTCCCGTAGCGCTTCTGCTTGACTCTTTCGCCGGTTGGGCGCATCCACGGCATTTATATACCGGTAATGTGTACCAGGTCTGGGGCGGCATTCCTTATGCGGAAGGCGATTATCTTACCCATGGGGTTTTGTCATTACTCTATCCGGGATATGAAGACGCCAGCTACTACCGCGATGAACGGGGCTTTCTTTCGCCAACGCCATATGGCGATATGACCGACTGTCTGCTTTCCGACGCGCCGCTGTGGGTGCTTCAACAATATGGGCTGGTTATCCTGGCGGGCGGTTTGCAGATGACCTTGGAACTTCGCGACAAGCTCCGATCCCATGTGGAGGCCGGCGGCCAGGTCGTGATGACCGGCACAAATGCGGCGAGCCTTGTGCCGGGATTGGAACTGGATGCCAAGCCGGTAAAGGTCCCGGCCCATCGGATCGTCAAGTGGTCAGATGACAAGAAAACTGACGAACAACATGCTTTTGAGCTGTATGCAGCCAAATTGCCGCCTAACGCGGAAATCCAAGCCACCTGTGATGGAAAGCCGTTGGTGATCAGTATCGCCCATGGCAAAGGGGGATACACGGTACTGCTGAGTCCGTTTGGGTTGAATGGCGAGCCGCTGGTCAGGGGGCCCATTAAGAATGCCGAGCAGACCCCATTGGTATGTCCTCATGTCTTGCTTGAACATGTCAAGCAAGCGATTGGCGGGGCGCTTGAACGGCAGCAACTCTTTTCGATTAGCGAAGGGTTGAGCTTGATTACCTGCCGCAAGGCGGCCGGGGTCTATACGTTGGGCGTGCATAATAACAGCCTCAAGGCACTGCCGTTGAAGATCGTCTCGCAGTGCGGAAAAATTATTTCTCTGACGGAGCTGACCTTGGATCAAGCCGAAAAGGGCCGGGAAGGATATTGGCCGTTAGGGTTTGCGGAGAACGATAGCGGGACCAGCGATCAAAACACGATCGCCGGCGGCGATATCCGGATTTTTGAAGTAAAGGTGTATGAAGAAGATGTGACGTGTCTGACGAGAATTTCTCCCCCGGCCAGGCCGCGGGGCCGGATGCTGACCTTGCTATCGCGGAACGACATTCAAGAGGAAATACTGAAGCGTCCGACTTTCTTCCAGCATTTTGACGGCGTCAAAGTGGATTGGACATACATCCAGTCGCGCGATACCGCACAGCTCAAACGGGAGCGCGAATGGCTCAATCGTCAGCAGGTGCGGATTGTGGTGGATTTCAGTCATGGCCTGAATTTCTACCCGGATTTAACATTGCTTGACACATTTCTTCCGCGTTATGAGAAGAGCGTGGCGGCGATTGACGATGTGTTGGCCAAGATGGCGCACTTGGGCAGCCGAGACGCGGTGTTCTGTCTGCACCGCAAGCCCGAAAACCACTGTGATGAAAAACGAGCGGATGATCGTTTTCTGTCCGGAGTTCGTGATCTGTGTGGTCGTGCCGGGAAAGACGGCATCATGCTCCACTTGCAACACCACCCGCATAAATGGCATGGAAGCGCGAAGAAGACCGTCGAGTTTATCGGGAAGGTGAATGCCGGAAACCTGCGTTTCGCTCTGAACACGGGGCATGCGGCCATGACGGGCGAGGATGTCACGGAAGTTCTCGCCTCGGCAGGCGAGCAACTCGGAATGATATTGGTCTGTGCGCCGAGGCGTGACATTTTCGGTCAACCGGTGGATGCGCATTGTCCGGTCTCGGCCGCCGAAACGAAAGCATCCCAGCCTGCTGTGATCGGGAATCTTTCCTTGCCGAAATTGCGCGCCTACCGCCACATTCCTCAGATTTTGGATGCCGATTACGCCAATCATGACGAGGAATATTTGGACTGTCGGGCTGTCTGGAACTGCGATAATAAACAAGAATGATGGATGGCGAATGTTGGCGGTGTGGATGCAAAAGGGGCTCACTATCGACCAATCACGCGCGGGAGGAAATCAGGTATGAGAAATAAATTGCGAGAAGAATGGCCGGTTCTCATCAGCTACGATCAAAATCATCTTATGCGGATTGCCATGCCGCTGGGAGGAATCGGCACCGGCACGGTATCTCTCGGCGGCCGCGGCGACCTGCGGGACTGGGAAATCGCCAACCGCCCGGCCAAGGGCTGGATTCCCGGCGGCCACGGCATCCGCGGGGCGTTCTTCGCCATCTACGCCAAGCCTGCCGGCAGTCCGGCCGCCACGCGAGCCCTGATGGGCCCGGTCGAGACCGCCGACTACGAAGGCGAATCCGGCTCGGGTGTCACCAACCACGGACTGCCCCGCTTCTCCAAATGCACCTTCGAGGCCGCCTATCCCCTCGGGCAGGTCCACCTGTCCGATCCGGCCATGCCGGTGGCCGTCACGCTGCAGGCCTTCAACCCGCTCGTGCCCGCCGATGCCGACGCCAGCGGTATCCCGGCGGCGATTTTGCGGTACGTGGTGACCAACCGGACATACAAGACCGTCATGGCCTCCATCTGCGGAACGATACCCAACTTCATCGGCGCCGACGGCACGCATAACATGTCGGAAGGCAACGTCAACGCCTACCGCAAGGGCGCCGGCGTGCGGGGCCTGTGGATGTCCTCCAGCGTCAAGGACCAGACCACGCCTGCCTGGGGCACGATGGCTCTGACGACAACGGCCCAGTGCAAGATTACCCACCGCACCGCCTGGCTGTCGGCCCGCTTTGGCACCAGCTCGCTGGACTTCTGGGACGACTTCAGCGGCGACGGCAAGCTTGAGCCGTGGCCGTCCGCCCCGGGACAGCAGTTCCCTGTCGGGTCGCTCGCCGTCGAGATCAAGCTGCCGCCCAAGGCCACGAAGGAAGTGACCTTCCTGATGACGTGGCACTTCCCCAACCGCTACAACTGGTTCCCGCGGACGAAGGAAAATTGCTGCGGCGAGGGTAGGACCTGCATGGAGCCGGCCGACTGGATCGGCAACTACTACTGCCGGCAGTTTGCCGACGCCTGGGCCGTCGCCGAGAAGGTCGCCGCGGACCTGCCCAGGCTGGAGGCCGACACGGTCAAGTTCGTCCAGGCGTTCTGCTCGACGAATCTGCCGGCGGAAGTCAAGGATGCGGCCCTGGCTAACCTGAGCACGCTGCGGACACAGACGTGCTTTCGCACGCCGGACGGGCGCCTGTTCGGCTGGGAAGGCTGCGGGGACAAGTGCGGCTGCTGCCAGGGCTCATGCACGCACGTGTGGAACTACGAAAACACGGTGGCGTTCCTGTTCGGCGGGCTTTCGATGAGCATGCGGGACGTCGAGTTCGCCTACGCCACACGCGAGAACGGGCACATGAGCTGCCGTGTTATGCTGCCGCTCAAGGACCGTGCCCAGGAAAGCTTCCACGCCGCCGCCGACGGACAGATGGGTTGTATCGTCAAAATGTACCGCGACTGGCAGCTCTCGGGCGATACGGTCACGCTTCAGCGGCTCTGGCCCTTCGTCAAGAAGGCACTGGCCTTCTGCTGGGTACCCGGCGGCTGGGACGGCGACCGCGACGGCGTGATGGAAGGCTGCCAGCACAACACGATGGACGTGGAGTACTATGGCCCGAACGGCCAGATGGGCATCTGGTACCTGGCCGCACTGCGCTCCGGCGAGGAAATGGCCAAGGCCATGGGCGACACTGAATTCGCCGCCACCTGCCGCGACCTGTTCGAGCGGGGCAGCAAGTGGATTGATGAGAACCTCTTCAACGGCGAGTTCTACGAGCACAAGGTCCAGCCGCCCGCGGGCGAGGTCGCTCCCGGACTGCGAGAAGGCACCTGGGCGCCGGGCGAGCCGAAGAACCCCGAATACCAGCTCGGGGCGGCCTGCCTGGTCGACCAGCTTGTCGGGCAATACCTGGCCCACGTGGCCGGGCTGGGTCATCTGGTCAAGCCTGAGAACGTTGCCAAGACCTACAAGGCGATCATGAAGTACAACTACCGGAAAGAGTTCAACAGTCACTTCAGCTGCTATCGGAGCTTCGTGTTGGGCAACGAGGAGGCGCTGCTGATGGCGGCCTACCCGAAGGACCGCCCCAAGAACCCGTTCCCATACTTTACCGAAGTGATGACCGGTTTCGAGTACGCCGCCGCCATCGGCATGCTTCAGGAAGGCCAGACCGCCGCCGGGCTAAAGTGCATCCGCAACATCCGCGAGCGCTACGACGGCCGGAAGCGGAATCCTTTCGACGAAGCCGAATGCGGCCACCATTACGCGCGCGCCATGGCGAGCTGGGCCGCAACACTTGCCTTGACCGGATTTCAGTACTCAGGCGTCGCCAAGTCGATGAAGTTTACCCCGAAAGACGGTGTTCACTTCTGGTCGAATGGCTATGCATGGGGAACATGCAAACAACGGAGCCGGAAAAACGGTGTGGAGGTACAAATGAAAGTCTTGCACGGCGCACTTGAGTTAAAGAGCTTTGTCCTTGGGATGGCAAAAAAGGAGTTTGCGACCTCCGTGACAATTAAGGCCGGCAAAACGGCTTTTTGGCATCTGTGGAAACCAACAAACTAAAAGGAGAAATGCAGCTATGCCAAGGATTCATAACAAGCGCAACGATTCAGGGGACGGGACGGAACGGACAAAATGGTTCATGCGCGACCGTTTTGGAATGTTCATTCACTGGGGGCTCTATTCCATTCCCGCGCGCGGGGAATGGGTGCGTAGCACGGAAAAGATCCCGGACGAGGCCTACCAGCCGTTCTTCGAGGAATTCAACCCGGTAAGATTCGATCCCCGCCAATGGGCGCGCATCGCCAGGCTGGCCGGACAGAAGTATGCGGTGCTGACGGCAAAGCACCACGACGGATTCTGCCTGTTTGACAGCAAGCTCACCGATTACACGGCGGCCAACACTCCGGCAAAGCGTGATCTTGTCGGAGAATACGTTGAGGCTTTTCGCGCGGAAGGCCTTAAGGTGGGGTTATACTATTCCCTGCTTGACTGGCATCATGCGGATTATCCTGTCGATCAGTATCATCCGTTGCGCGATGTGGAAAGCGCAAAGAGCGGGAAGCGCGAATTCGGGAGATATGTCGATTATCTTCATGGCCAGGTCAAGGAGATCCTCACGAATTATGGCAAGATCGATATTCTATGGCTCGATTTCTCCTATGACAAAATGTCGGGCGAAGTCTGGCGTACAACCGATCTGTTGGAGACCATCAGGACGCTACAGCCGCATATCATCATGGACAATCGCCTTGTCGCTGGACATTGCGACTTGCGCTCGGGCTTGCGTGTGGGTGATTTTGCCACGCCTGAGCAGATTGTGCCGGAGCGGGGAATCGTCGACGGCAAGGGCAATGCCATTCCCTGGGAGTCCTGCATTACCCTCAATGATCATTGGGGGTACGCAAACGCCGACCATAATTACAAGTCGGCGCAGGAAGTCGTCCGCACGCTGGTTGAATGTGTCAGCAAGAATGGCAACCTGCTGTTAAATGTGGGGCCGAACTCAAGGGGTGAAATCCCCGAGGAATCGGTCAGAATTCTGGAGCGGGTTGGTTCTTGGATGAGGGTTAATTCCGCCGGCATTTGCGGTTGTGGCGCCGCCAGCCTGCCCAAGCCGGAATGGGGGCGTTACACGCAATGTGGAAACGTCCTCTATGCGCACATTCTTGAAAAACCCGCCGGCCCCGTGGCTCTACGCGGTCTCAGCGGCAGGATCGGCAAGGCGCGTTTGTTGGCGGACGGTTCGGAAATCAGAATAGAGCAACCCTGGAATGCGACCGATTGCAAAGAAGACGCTTTTTTCAATCCGCCAGGGAACCAGTTGCCGGACTCGCTGGACACCGTCGTGGCATTTGAGCTGAAAGCATGATGCGCGTTTCGAGCGTCTGCTCGCCTGGGGTGGGTTTGAGGTCTCAGCCGATTGAATACAAGGTAGGGCGAGGCGTCTTCGCCAAGCCGGGATGGCGTTTTGGGCATATTTTGGTGGTTTTGCAAGAGGCTCTATATAATCCAAGGATACGAGGAGGTCGCCCATGATCATGCTTGCCAAAGATGGAGTGTCGAACGCCCAGATCGTGATATCCGCCAACCCGTCGCCGGTGGAACGGCATGCCGCCGAAGAACTGCAACGCTATCTTGAGATGATGAGCGGGGCCAAGCTGCCTGTCGAGCGCGTTTCCGCCCAGGATCGGCCCAACATTTACATCGGGGTTTGCGCGCCATCCGCCGGATTGGACTTGTCCGCGGCCGCGCTCGGCTTTGACGGCTATCTCGTCAAGACGGTCGGAAACGACATAATCCTCGCCGGGGTCCAGCCCTATTCCTGCCTTTATGCGGTCTATCACCTGCTGGAGCGCCATCTGGGTTGTGGATTCTTCGAGGATGGCGACCAGGTGCCGAAACGGGCAACGATTGAAATCGGCGAAACCAACGACGTTTGCAAGCCGCGTTTCGATTGGAGGATATATTTCATTTGCACCCAGGATGCTTATAGCAGCGTGCGCTGGTGGGATTGGGAACAATTCAAGCCCTTCGTGGAATGGATGGCCAAGAAGCGGTTCAACATGTGGAATACGCAGCGTCTGGCAGAATTCTGCGGCATAACGGCGCTGGCCGCTACCAGGTTGGGCGTGCCGATCGAGTTGACGCCATGGCAGCAAAAGCGGGTTGAGGTTTTACGCAAGGTCTTTGAGTATGCCCGCATGATGGGAATCCGCAACATATACCACCTGACTCCGCTCTATGCGTCAGACCAGCTCGGAGCGCCGGGGACTTTTGCTTATACCGACCCCAAGCAACTTGAAGCGTTTGTCGAAGGTTATGCCAAGACCACCGGCCAACAGATTCCTGTGATTTCACATAGCTGGTGCAATGCCAAATTCCCGGTGCTCGACCCGCGCCATCCCGGAACGCAAAAGTTCATTGCCGCCTGCGTGCAGACGTATAACGAGATTTTCCCCTCCGACCATTTGTTTGCCGTCAAGTTGCCGGAGGAGTGGGATTTTTCGGGAGACCGTGACGAAATGAACCGGATAACATCGTCAATGATGCGGGAAGTGATCAAAGCGATCAAGGAAGGCGATCCGGCCGCGACGGTGATCTCGACTTTCCCCTATGCGTACGGACAAACTTTCGAGGTTCAAAAGCAGGCGATCCGCGAGGCGGGCCTTACGATCATGGGCGATCCCTGGCTGAACCAGGAGACCAGACTCCATGATTTCATGCAGTGCGACTACTACTGGAATCTGCCCTGGGTGACGGGAATGACGCTGCTGTGCGGTCGTCATACCAATCCTCTTGGTTCTCTCAAGGCCGCCATCCGCAACGCGCAAACACTGGCCACCGATCCACGAACCGCCAACTGCATTGGATTCCGGTATAGCACCGAGGTGAACCATCGGGATCTTATCATGGCGGATTTGTTCTTCGAACTATCCTGGAATCCCATGGATGTGGAGCCGGAAGACTTTCTCGCCAGATGGACTTCCCGGCGGTATGGCGCCGATTCGGCGAAACGCCTGTTGCCGGCGGTAAAGGCCATTGAGGCGACATTGCTTTCTTCCTGGAACATGGACACCACGAACGGCCCGTTGTATCGCTTCTGGAAAGAAGGATATCTTCCCGGTTTGACGCCGACTTCCGTGAAGCGTTCGCTCTGCTACCTTCCAAAACTGCATGCGGCATTGGAACTGTTGCTTGCGGAGCACGACCGGCTCAAAGACAGCCCTCTCTATCGGTTTGATGCGGTGGATTTCGGCAGAACCTATCTTGCGGCGATCTTCAATGACCGGCTGGCGCGGGCGCGTAAGGCTTTCCGGGCGCGGGACGGCATCGGTTTTGAGCGGAACGCCAGGGAAGTCGAGGAAGTCATGCGTTTTATGGCGCTTTATTGCAGCGCCCATCCGCAGTTCCGGCTCAAGACCCATGATGAGTGGGCTGCCCAGTGGCCGCAGATGCTGCCGGGAATTCCCAACGCTCACAGCAATTGGATTAATTTCACGTCGCTGATCCCGCTGGAGCAGTCTTGGGCACTCCTTGACTACATGGCCGAGGATTTCGCGGAGATCGTGGAGCACTACTTCCTGCCGCGGGTGCTGTTGTACCTGCGAAAAATGCGGGAACTGCTCAAGGTGGGCAAGGACATCTCGGGGCGGCTGGTCTATCGGCAGTCGGATAATGACTTGCCCAACCGTATCGGGGATTTCGCCCCGCCAAAGGGCAAGCTCGAATGGTCCGCGTATGGCGCCACCTGCGAGCCGGAACTGACCGCGGGCGACTTCGATCTGGCGCGAGAAATCATCGATCGCGGAACACCCAGCGGACGGTTCGACTTCTACAACGGGCCGATGAACAAACTATTGCGCGATTTGCTTGAGCGCTACCCTGTGCCGGAAGACCTTGCCCAAATTCTTTCGGAGCCCGATGCGCTTGCATCAACCCTTTCCGAACAAGTTCTCAAGGGGAAACCTGGCGATAAAATCAGTGGATTCCGAACCCCGGCGCCCGTTGAAAAGGTTCGCATCCCGCGGGAAATCGATTCCGTGGTCGCAGTGGAGGAATTGGGCAGGGAATACAACCTGATGCGCGGCAACATCACGTCCTGTAACGTGGTGATCACGGACTTCGTGGTTCTGACGCGTTTGCCCGACGAACAAGCCGATCTTGGCGAGCATCAAGTTGCGACATTTGCGTTCGAAGTCCTGGGAGGCAAGTACAAACTCCGTTATGACGTCGGATCGCAGCATAGTCCCGCCGGATTGTTTATCGAGCGACTGTGAAAACATGTTTTGAATGGTATGTAAACAGAAAGGATTTGACATGTTAAAACCAACAATTACAGGAAGCATGATAGACATAATGCACCCATGTACTGCTGATGGGGCATATTGGAACCGGAAAACAGTTGTTTACACTGAAGACGACTGGGCGCGTCTGGTCCGACATCTGCATCGTGATATTGGATTGGAAATCCTGATTCTCCAGAATGCGACATGGAATGGGATGTCGCTCTATCCTTCCAAGGTTGCCACCTCACAATTCCCCACTGTATGCGGCGATCCACTCGGAGCAATACTCAAGGCGTGTTCTGCCGAGGGGATAAAGTTATACGTAGGTCCCGGATGGTTCTACTTTGGTCCGATTCTTAATTGCTTTGGCCCAACCACGGATGACGCTTTCAAATGGTATATGTTCATGTACCGGGAACTTCTGGAACTTTACGGTTCGGAGCCGTCTTTTGCGGGGTTTTACATGAGCACGGAAATGGGAATATATGCGGATGGGCTTTTCAACCCTGAACAGGTTGCTTTCACCCATCGCCGGACGGACGCGCTCAAGAATTTAGCTCCAAAGCTTCCATCTATCGGTGTTGTTGGCGTGTGTGCTCCACCACAGGAAAAATCAGAGAAGTTGGTTCAAAACATCAAAGACACTGGGCTTTCCTCAATTCTTTACACCGTGGACCCATTGCCTTGGTATACAAAAAAAGACGACCCTTATGATAAATCCGTCTGGGAACCCAGATATAAGGCTTTACGATGGGCCCACGACCAGACATCCGTTGAGTTCTGGGGACACCCGGAGACATTCATCTTTGAACATGACATTCCTATTTGCAACCGACCGTTGCACCCGGCCCCATTTGTTAAAATACGCGCCCAGCTGGAAATGGCCGCCCACTATGCGGATCGAATCACTTGCTATACCGTGCCAGGCATTATGACAAGTCAAGATGGTTTTCCCGGCCTTGGGGTTCCGGAGACCGACAGACTGTACTGGGCATACAAGGGATATCTTGAAAGCCTTTGAAAGCGTTTTGGGCTGTGATATCGCAAATTGGAGCGTACAAATTGACCGAAAAATCAAAAAGGGAAGAAGCTATGCGGTCGATCGACTTCGCCGTCGAGTGCGGAATCGACATCATCAACGACGGCCGTACTTGGGCCGGCGACTCTCAAAAGGTCAGCAATCTGCGAGGCGGCGATAAGCTCCAACTGGGTGAACTTTCCTTGACACTGGCCGAGTATGCCCGAAAGAAAGGCATTCGGTGGATGCTTTGGTCAAGCATGGGCACCGTTGACACGTGGAGTGGGGGGGGACAAGTCGTTTCGCCCGGAGAACTGTTGAGACCATGAAACTCAAAACAATCTCTTTGCCGTTATTTTTAGCGTTGTCCCTTGGCGGACAAGAGCCTGCAACAACTAAACCAAAGGAAAATAACATCATGGAAATATCTTCTTATCTCGATACCAAGCCCGTCGGTCCCGGAATCAGGATTTCGGATAGGGAAAAGTGGGATAAATTGGAAGGTGTTGAAAGTTACATGAACATCTTAAAAAAAGCCGGGGATCTGCTGAAGGAGCCGATGCCTAAGACTTCAGATGAGCTTTACCTCGACTTTACAAAGACCGGCATCCGCAGTAACTGGGAGAAGGTCAACTTTGGAAGCCGGCGCAGCAGGATAAAAACATTCACTGTTGCGGAATGTCTTGAAAATAAAGGGGGTTTCATCCCTGCGATCGAGGAAGCCGTCAGCGATATCTGCAAGGAAAAAACCTGGGTGATGCCTGCGCATGACCGAGGACTTGGGAATTTCAATGGGAAAATCACGGAAATTGATCTTGGTTCAAGCATGTTCGCGCTTGATTTGGCGACTTCATATTTCGTTCTTGGAGACAAGCTCAGTAGAGGATGCCGTACCATGATCGAAGAGAACATCAGCAGGAGAATTCTCATTCCATATAAAGACATGGTCACTGGAAAACAGCCCATGAACTGGTGGCTCAAGGCCGAAAACAACTGGAACGCTGTATGCCTTGGCTGTGTGACCGCCGCCGGTCTCACCATGCTTGAATCGAAGGAGGATCGAGCCTGGTTTATTTCAGAGGCTCTGAAATATTCAAAGTATTATCTGGCCGGGTTCACTGAAGACGGCTATTGCAGTGAGGGGCTGGACTACTGGAGCTACGGGTTCAGTTATTATGTCATTCTTGCCGAATCCATCCTGAAGGCGACACATGGGGAAATAAATCTCTTCGATGATGAGAAAACCAAGGTCATTTCAGAATTCCCATCGAAAATTGAAATCATGAACGGCGTCTCTCCTGCCTTCGCAGACTGCGGTGTCAAAGCCAAGCCTTTGGCCTCGCTTGTGAAACACATATCATCCAGGTATGGTAAAACGTCCGGAGTCTATAATAATCTTGTCATAGACATCGCGCTGTTTTATTGCCTGGCAGTTTCATTTCCGGAAAAAGCGGAACCCCCGATATTCACAGAAAGGGGAAATTCCGATCTGAGAACCTGGTTCAACAATGCCGGAATACTTATTTGCCGTCCCGCAAAAGACAGCTCCTGCAAGATCGGGGTCGCGCTTAAAGGAGGTCATAACGGTGAACAGCACAATCATAATGATGTCGGCTCGTATGTTGTTGTAATGGGGAAGGAACCGGTAGTTCTTGATCCGGGTTCGGAAACTTATACCGCGCGGACTTTCAGCGACAGGAGATACGAGAGCAATTTTCTCAACTCCTTCGGCCATTCTGTGCCTGTCGTAGGTGGACAGCTCCAGAAGACCGGAGCTGATGCCAGGGCGAAAATCCTAAAAACCGATTTCACTGACGACTGCGACGCTTTTGCAATGGATATTGCTTCGGCATATGCCGTCAATGAGCTTCAATCGCTGAAACGCACTTTTGTGTATTCGAGAAAGGGAGACGGCTCATTGACTGTCACGGATGAAGTCTCGTTCTCAAAGCCCATGTCTTTCGAGACAGCTGTAATCACCTTGGGAACTTTCGAGAAGAAATCGGACTCGGCGCTCATAATCAGTTCCGGCAAGGAAAAACTCCTGGCTGAGTTTTCGACGGACGGCGGAGCTATTGAAATCATTTCCGGTGAGATAGGAGAAACACATGGCAACATCAAGCCTTTAAGGATCGGATTCAAATTGAAAATACCGGTCGAAAAGGCGACGATCACGGTGATATACAGTCCGCTATAAGGCAGATTTATGCTGAATCAGGATGTATGCTGAAAAAGAAAAAAGGGAGAACACATGAACAAGCAGGTCATCAAGTCCGCCGCAGACCAGGATCTCTTAATTCTGGCCACCGAGTACGGTGTTGGCCACTCGATTGATGAAGCGGAAGGAGCCGGCGGCAAAGTGGATTACTATGCGCCCAGCGCGGACATCGAGCGCGTCAAGCGGGAAAAACTGTGCAATGGATTCCGAATTTGGATCGATCCGGATGAGCGGAAACTCAGCCGCGCCTCCAAAGGCGGATATGGCATGATGATCGACTTCTGGACAACCGAAGGCCGGATGGGACTCTTTGCCAAAAAAAAGGGCTTGGAGATCAAGGCCTACATTGACCAGACCACCGACCTGATGCTGAAGTACATGCGCAGATATGGTCGCAAGGTCTGGTGGAACGTATGGCCGGAAATCGATAATCCGCTTAATCCCTACAACTGGTTTTTTTGGCCCGAGAAATTCTCCGGACGGGAAGAGTTTTACCGGTTTTTCAAAGAGCATTTCACCACCGACAAATACTGCCGCAATCGCGACGAACGGGTGACTACGCAATATGATCCCTATGTCGGATTCAAGAAGCCGGCGTTCCAATATCTTAAGGAACGCGGGATTGACCCCAGGCAGGTTAATTTGGCGGCGCTGACTTGCCGCGTTAGTACTTGTCATCACTATTTTGACTGGGGCTTTTCGCTGGTGCAACAGGAGACCAATGTCGGTTACGCCAACAACCAGGTGGCGATCGCATTTTTAAGGGGCGCGGCCAAGCAATATCAGGGATACTGGGGACTGGACCCCGCGCCTTGGAAAGCGCCAACGCCTTTCCCGGCCATTTACGATGCGGCCGGCAATCGGCTCGGCGGCGTATCGGAAAGCCTGTTGCAGCGGGAACTCCTGGTGTACTTTCTCTCGGGAGCAAACTATATCACCGAACAACTCTCTGACAGCACTTATTGGATCACAGACAAGAAGACGAAAACCAAGCGCCTATCGCCCATGGGGCGCATGGCCCAGGATGTGGCCGATTTCGCATTGCGCCGCCATCGCGATCGCGGCCAGACGCATGTGCCGGTGGCGCTGCTGTTGGAAAAATACCACGGCTGGGATTGTCCCACAGGATCATTTGGAGAGATCAAACAGGCCTGTATGGGCGAGTTTCCATACGAAGCGAAGGATGCCATGATCGAGGCGTTTTTCGCGTATGCGTTCCCCGGATATCAGGAATACAACCGTTACCGGGGAAATTGGTCGGCACAGGTTGTGCGGTTTTCGAAAAACGAAAAAGCGTTCCTGGAGGGCGGCTGTTCTGCGGACACGGCAACACCGCAACCCGTAGCGCCCGTCCTGGTCCATCCCAATTTCGCATCTCAAAAACCTGCGCCTCCCGGAAAACGCAGCCAGGAGAATCTCGATTGGGTCGCCGCCATTCGGGACGCCGTCCGTGCCGGCATGGATACACGGCCGTATGAACAAGGCGAACTGGTCCCGTCGCCCAAGGGCGACAGTTTCGATGTGTTCCTGGCAGACGCGCCCCTGGAGGTTCTCCGAAAATATCCGGCCATGATCCTGCTGGGCGGAATCAGAATCGATCAATCATTGGAAAAGAAACTGGCAAAATATGTGCGCTTGGGCGGCAAACTGGTGGTGAATACCGCCCAAGTCGGCAAGGAAAACGAAGACTTCCTCGGAGTCAAATTCACCGGCAGAAAGAGCAAGGCCCAGCGGACGCAGTGCTTGTTATGTTCAGGGAAGCATGATGAAGGACGCTCCCCATTCGAGTATGATATTATTAAGCCGATTTCCGCTGAAGTTCTGGCCATCGCGGACCACCCACACCGGAAGCATCCTTTGGCAACGCGCCGACGGATGGGAAAGGGTGAGATTATTCTTACCGCACCATGCTTTGGGATCAAAGCGGACCAGAAGCCTCATGCGCATTTTCTGGGTATTGTGCAAGACATCCTCGATCACCTTATCCAGCCCTTAATGCTCGTCGAGATTCATGGCCGCCCGATTGAGTTTCTGGTGAATATCACGCCGCGAGGCAAGATCATCATGCTGATCAACAATGAACCGGCGCCGTGGGAAGGGGTGGTCAGCATTAAAGACTTTAAGAATGGCGACAGCTTGCGAGAACTGTGGTCAGGCAAGAGTCTTTTTGGGTATCGGACAAAGAAGGGCGCCGCCGATTTGAAGCTGGCACTACCGCCTTTCGCATTTACCATTATCGGCGCAGGACAATATTAGCCGACAAAAGCGCAGAGGTCGGGCACCTTAGGCATGAGAAACTGCGATAAAAAACAAGGATATTGTTGGCGATGGTTAACAAATCCAAAATTTGAAACACGAAATACGAGACAATATCGAAATTCGAATGTTCGAGATTCAAAACGAAGATATTTTCCTGTGTTTTTGTTATTGATATTTTAGTCATTTGAATTTGTTTCGGATTTCGATATTCGTGTTTCGAATTTGGGTTGTGGGCATAGCCCGCGTTGGGAAAATCGGGGACATGGCGCATGTTGCAGTCCTGCCTGAGCGTCCGCCTAAAGCGGGGCGCTGTATCAGCGGTCCTTTGCCGCCAATTGGCCAATCACGCGCGTACCCTCGACCGCCTTGAATGCGACGTTGCCGGAATGCGCGCCCGCAACAGCGTCTACCCAGGCAAAGGTGGGCACGCGGTACCGGTCACCCGGCGAGACGTTGTACCGGCAACCCTTCGCATGATCCGCAGGGTCTGTAAACCTGCGGACCAGCGTGATGGCGCCGATTGAGACGTGTTTGCCGGTCGGCGGCGCGACCAGGGAATAGGCAGCATCGTGAACCCCGTCGTTCTGCACGATGAGTGTGCGGCCCGCTTGGTGTTTGGGCAGGGGTAGCGGGTCGCTCAGTTCCAGCCGCTGGTCGTTCGGGTCGTCGGCAATGATTCTCGCGATCGTCCCTGAATAGGCCGCTTGCGCCGCCGTCAACTGGAACTCCCCGCACGAAAGCAGCGTCCCTTCCATGAGCTTCGCGCGCTCCACGCGTCCGCCCCGGCGGGAGAGGAATCCGTGAGTGCCCTCGATGACGATATTGTCTTCGACTTTCACCCGCCCCGGGACCTCGCAACTGATCGCCGTGTCCGTGCGGCCGTCGGCAGTGATCACCTCCACGGCCACCGGGTTGGTGCCAGGGGCCGCTTCCAGAATCTTCAATCGTCGGACTTTCGTCACGAACGGTGTGTGGTCGTACGGCTCCAGGAGCGTAACGAAAGAGGAATCGAGGTCCTTGCCTTTGCGCGTCGCCAGAACGAAGCGCATGCGCCGCGGTGCATTGGGCTTGTTTTGCGGCGGCTCGCCGTCGGCGAGCGCCACTTCCTGCAGCGGCGTCAGGCTGTGGATGCACAGATGCGGTTCCCTGTCGGCCGCAATCCGGCCGCGCGTGTCCGTTGCCCGATAGTCAACCGTGAATTGCTCGGGAGGATTCCCGGCGCGCTCCACGTTGTCCAGGAAGGAATAACCGGCCTCCTTTCGCCAGTCCTCGCCCAGCGCCCCGAAGGCGACATCGGGCCCCGCGTACGTCCCCTTTTCCTGCTTTGCCGGCGTGATCCCGGACACAGCCACCTGTCCCGGAGGGCCGTGCCAGGACAGCGTGTGCGTGCTTCCGCCGCGCACACGCACCACATCCAGCACGTAACTGCGGCGGTCACCCACGTCTATAAGCCAAGCGGTGCGCCGGCACGTGCTATTGCCGGGGTAAAGCCCATCGCTGGCGACATCCACCAACCGCGCCGCACCCTCCGGTTCGAAGTCCAGCAGACGGCCCGTGTGGGACTGGATCTGCGCGGCTCCGTCCACCGTTGGCACGTTGTGAGAAGCGTTGTTGCAGTTCCATGCTTTGTCCTTGGGCCGGCCGCTGCAGTACTCGGGGTAGCCGAAGTCGGGGAGCATGTCGATGTTTTCAGCGTACAGACCGAGGTTCAGTCGGTCCAAGTGTCCGTGGCGGGTATTGCGCCCGTAGTACACCCACAACGCGCGGCCGTTCTCACGCTGCGGGGCCTGGAGGATCGCAAGTCCAAAGCCGTCGAGAAAGCGGCTTGTGAGCGGAAGCTCCGGCCCCGCCACCACCTTCTCGACGGCCTGGCGCAGGGCTTCCGGATCTTCGTCATAAATGGAACCGTGAATGCCATCCAGCTTGCGGCCGAGAAGTTGCCACGCCAGACGGGCCATGGCAGGGTCGCCGTAAATGCCGAAGGCCCGCAGCAGGATGGGAGCCCTGGGGCTGATGACGTCCCATGCGGATGTCCCCCAGCCCGAGTCGCCAATGAGCGGCGTGACCGCGTCCAAGCAGTTCCAACGCCAGCAGGCGTGGTAGTACTGGCGGAACTTTGGAAATTCGCGAAAGATGCTCCGCGCGCGGTACTTCGGGTTGCGATCCAGAAGGTCCGCTGCCGGATCGATGAAACTGCCCCAAAGCATGCAATAGCCCGGTGCCCCCTCGTCTCCCAGGCCGTCGCGGTCCATCCTGTCCGTGATGACATTGGCCAGGTTGCCTCCGGTGATGATCCGTCGGCCCGGATGCTTCGGGTCGGCCGCGCGGGTCCCCGGCGCAAAGGCCCACTCGATGATCGCCGGCGTCTCGTCCGGCCTGTCCAGAGCAATGGCGGCGGCGATGATCGCCCACTGGTGAGTACCCTCGTTGCCCTGGATGCGCCCGTCCTTCACGGCGCGGATGATCTCCCGGACGAGATTGTCCTCGATGTGCGCGGCCACCGGGTCGGGCGTGGGCGTAAGCGTCTGGCGCCGGTGCATCCCGTCTACGAACGCGGCAAGTTCCCTGTCGCGGGCGAGCGCGTCGTAGATCCGGTCGTAGACCAGCGACCAATCCCCGCTGTTCCCGACCTCCCAGATGCACCCCTCCACCTTGCCCATGCCGCTGTTTCCGTCCGAGTGTGAAAAGCCGAGTTGGTAGAGCGGCCGCCAATCCATGTCGGGATACACGTCGGCCAGGCGCGCCAGGAGCACGCCGCACTTGTGAGCGTAGGCAGAGTCGTTTGTAAGGGTGTACGCACAGGCCAATGCCGAGATGCCGGTTTTGATTGCCTGCCAAAGCCCCCATTGGGCGTACACGGCGACGAAATCCCAGCGTGTGCCTTGCGCGTCATTCCATCCGTAACCATCGTCCACGTAAGTATCGTGGAGCAGGTCCTGAGGATCCGGGTGCTCGATGTTGAACAATAGCTTCGGATCGCCCTTGGCACGCCGGAAAAAGCCGTGCTCGTCCAGGGCTGAGCGATAGTAGGCTCCGAAGTCGTTTTTCGGGAAGATGTCGTGGCAGTTGGGGCATTCGATCTTCCATGGCCGCGCAAAGACGTCGATGCTCCAGGGGTAATTGCCGAACGGTATGATACCTTCCTTGCACTGCGGACACAGGGCGGTCTTGTTCGTGAAGGCAACGTTGTGCACGTGGATGGTGCGCGGCAGTTCCTGGCTGGGGACCATCTCCCAGAGTTTCTCGTTCGCCATCGCGCGCCAGGGCGCGGCCGCCTTTTCGGCCGCCTCGCGCTCGGCCCGCGCCCACTCGTAGCGCCCCGCGTTGCGGACGGCATTGGCCCGCTGGCACGCGGTCAACGTCAGGCTGAACTCCTTTGCCTCTTTGCCCGGTGTGATCTCCGTCGCCATGACCATCACTCCCCATAAGTTCTATCGTGCTTATGAGTGCCGAGTTCTCGCCGTTTAAGAACGAGAACGCTTGTTGAAATGCATTGTCGTTTTCGCGTGATTAATTGCAAGCGAAATGCATTTACATGAGTGAATGTTGATTGCCCTCTCTCGGACAGACCTGTATTGATGCAAGATAACAGCGGAAATCAATCTCGTGTATTTTCGCCGGCAGGGATCGCTCGAAATAAAGTTTCAGAACCGTTTCCCGTGCGGCAAGGGGTCTTTTCGACCGGATAGCGATCAACCGCAGATCTGTCGAGGCGTTCCAGAGGCGGCTGGAGGAATAAAAGGCGAGAGGATAGAGGGATAGAAGAAAAGACGGAACAAGCGCTGGCGTTTTTGTTTTACTCTGGGCATGAAAACAAAACGCAAGATCGAGGTGTCGGCGTCGGAACAGGCGGTTCTCGACAGAGTTGAGGTGCGGCTGATCCGGCCACGGGAGCAGAAGCGATTCGATGAACCGATCGAGACGCAGCACTACCAGCGCGTGTTCGTCATGCTCGCGTACTGCGAGAGGGGTCTGCCCAAAATGCGTACGGCCCGCCCAAAAATCCATTTCGTGGGCCTGTCGAGACTCCGTTTCCCGGCCACTCCGGGACCTGAGTTCACTCCCATCCCCTCTGCTTTCTCTCATTCCTGCCAAAAGAATCAGCCATATTACAGGAATGGCAACGATAATCCCAACTTGACATAATACATTTTAGCAATGATAATATTATCTCATTAATAGGTAATTTGTCCCTAAAACGTGGTAAAAGCGCCTGGGGTTTACCGAAATAATCAATCGCGATGCGATGCCATGAAGAATCAGGAACCGAAAACCATCCTGCTCGTTGAAGATGACGCCGTCACTGCGATGATCGAAGTGATTCAGCTCAAGAGTTTCGGTTATGATGTTGTCGCTGCAACGTTCGGCAAAGAGGCTGTCGAAATCGCAACCGGCAATGACAAAATAGATCTTGTTCTCATGGATATTAACCTGGGCTCCGGCATGGATGGTACGGAAGCGGCCAGGCAGATTCTCGGCAAGCGTCATCTCCCCATCGTGTTTCTCACCTCGCACTCGGAAAAAGAATATGTGGAGCGAGTCAAAGCGATCACCCGCTACGGCTACATCATCAAGAACTCCGGCGACTTCGTGATCCAATCCTCCATCGAAATGGCATTTGAGCTCTTTGAGGCAAACGAGACGCTGCGGAAGAGTGAGGAGAAATTCCGGGGGTTTGCAGAGAATCTGGACGGAATAGCGGTTCGGGGAGACATGGAAGGCAAGCCTGAATTTCTACTCGGCAAGCTGGAGGCTATAACCGGTTATACCTGGGAGGACTTTTCGAAGAAGGGTTTGAATTGGTTTGATATCATGCATCCGGATGATAAAAAAGAGCTTGTAAAGCAAGAGTTGAAAAATACTGCTGCGAAAAAACCTATTGACCTGGAATATCGTATTATTCGAAAAGATGGCGGCATTCGTTGGGTATGTCAGCGCATTGCTCCACATCTGAAAGAAGACGGCACTCCGGAATTCATGCAAGGGATGATAATTGACATCACCGAGCGTAAGAAGGTGGAGGGAGTTTTAAAGGCCAGCGAGAAGATGTACCGGACTATTATCGAAACATCTAACGATCTAATCTGGATTCTGGATATCGAGGGGAAATTCACTTATTTCAACAGGAAGGCGGAAGAAGTTAGTGGTTACATCCTGAAAGACTGGTTAGGAAAAGATTTCGCCCCGTTGATTCCCCCCGAAGATATGGAAAGACTTCAGCATATTCTTCAAGAAGTTCTAAACGGCAAAACCATGCGTTATGAGACACGCGTTCAAAATAAGGATAGCACCTTTTTTGTTTTATCCATTAACACGACCCCGTTGTATTCGGAAGCCGGCAATATTATCGGTACGATAAGTTTCGGACAGGACATCACCGAGCGCAAACAGGCGGAGGAGAAACTGCGGGAGAACGAGAAGAAATACCGTCAGCTTGTTGAAATGCTCCAGGAAGGTGTCTGGTCAATTGATAAGGATGCCAATACCACTTATGTCAATCCGCGCTTGACCGAGATGCTCGGCTACACTTTGGAAGAAATGCTTGGAAAACCGTTGTTTAATTTCATGGATAAACGCGGCGTAGAGCTGATAAAGCACTATTTGGAACGCCGTAAACAGGGCATTGTCGAACAGCACGATTTTGAATTCTTATGCAAGGACGGAAGCCGGATTGTTGTAAGTCTTGAAACCACGCCCATTACGGATGAAAAAGGTGATTATATCGGCGCGCTTGCCGGCATCGTTGATATTACCTGAATATTGCGCGAAAATCGCGCAATATTCACTTTTCGTCAATGCTGACAAGGCATTGGCGAAAAGACGTCGCGTTGGGCGGATAACCCAATGGGTTATCCGCTCAACGCAAGTGGTTAACCCCTTGTAACCC
>JAHIJO010000045.1 GCA_018898455.1 Verrucomicrobiota bacterium
CGGACTTCCTATATGCTTTGCCATGGCTTAAGGTTTACGGAAAAGCCAAGGTTGCAGATCATCAACTACTTCAAAGCGACCGGATTGCGCCTTGGTCTGCTTGTCAACTTTGGTCATTATCCAAAAATAGAAAATGAAAGACTTGTTCTCTGATGCTACTCTGCGAAGTAGCGGAGCTTCTTCGCTACGAAGCACGAGACTTTCGTGTATTTAGTGTTTCGTGGTTAAAATCTTCGCTGGGTTGCCACGCCGCTTGCGGAGCGCAAGCGTAGTGACGCGGCGGGCACAGCCCGCGTTGGGGGGATACGATGACGGCGACAACATTTCATGCCAACAGTCCCGAGGACGATCGGGCGATGCTCGCGGAACTTGGGGCGAAAGATTTTGACGCGTTGTTTGCCGATATTCCGGCGGCCCTGCAAACGGAGGAATTCCGGATCTCCCCGGGTTTATCCGAAATGGATATGGTCCATCGTCTGAACCGGCTGGCGGGCATGAATGCGGTCCAGCTCGTCAATTTCTGCGGCGGCGGATTCTACGATCATTTCATTCCCGCGGCGGTGGACGCGCTCGCCGGGCGCGCCGAGTTCTACACGGCGTATACGCCGTACCAGCCGGAAGTCTCCCAGGGCACCCTGCAGGCGATTTACGAGTATCAGACCGCCATCGCCCGTTTGACCGACATGGCGGCGGCCAATGCTTCCCTTTATGACGGCGGCACCGCGCTGTTCGAGGCGATCATGATGGCGTTCCGGATCACCCGCCGCCGCCGGGTCCTGATCGACACCGGCGTGAATCCCATCTACCGCGCCATGCTTAAATGCTATTCCGCCAATTTATCTTTTGAGTTCATTGAGGTGCCGGCGAAAAAAGGGATCACGGACCGGCAGGCATTCCAGGCGCAGTGCAATGACCAGGTTGCCGCTGTCATTCTCCAGAATCCCAATTTCTTCGGATGCCTGGACGACGGGACCGACGTGATTGAGGCGGCGCATCGGGCCGGAGCGTTGGGCATCATTTCCGTCTATCCGCTCTCGCTGGGGCTGATCAAGACGCCCGGCGCCATGGGCGCCGATATCGTGACCGGGGAGGGGCAGAGCCTCGGCCTGCCGCTTTCGTTTGGCGGCCCCTACCTGGGGTTCATGGCGACGCGGAAGCCTTATGTCCATAAAATGCCTGGCCGGTTGGTCGGCGCCACACACGACGCCCAGGGCCGGCGCGGTTTCGTGTTGACGTTGCAGGCGCGGGAACAGCATATTCGCCGCGAAAAGGCCACGTCCAACATTTGCTCCAATGAGGCGCACTGTGCCTTGCGGGCATTGATTTATCTGTCATTGCTCGGCAAGACGGGTCTGGTGGAGACCGCGGAACTCTGTGCCTCCAACGCCGCCTATGGCTGGGAGCGTTTGACTGCCATTCCGGGTGTGAAAGGCGCGTTCCCGCATTATTTTTTCAACGAGTTTGTTGTTTCCCTGCCGACCAGCGCGGCAGACGTGGTGAGCGTGATGATTGACAAGGGCTTTGCGCCGGGATTTCCGCTGGAACGCTATTATTCCGGCATGGAGAACGACCTGCTGGTGGCCTTCACGGAAAAACGAACCAAGGAAGACATCGACGGCTTCGCCGCCGCCCTGGAATCCGCCCTCAACGGATAGGGAGAAGGCGGGTGTTTAACCACGAAGGACACGAAGAAAAATGGATTTTGATGAATTATCGAACCGGGTTATCGGATGCGCCTTGGAAGTTCATAGGACCTTGGGGCCCGGTCTGTTGGAATCCGCCTACGAACAATGCCTGGCGTATGAACTGTCTCAAGCGGGGATTCCATTTCAGACTCAAGGGCCGTTGCCAGTTCAATTTTAATGTTGAACTTTTAAAGCAAGGCATTAAACGGTTTGTCCTATAATGAATATCCCTTCGTGAGCTTCGTGCCCTTCGTGGTGAAGAACAGGAGAATTTGAATGCAACTGATTTATGAAAAGAGCGTGCCGGGTCGGCGCGCGGCGCGCGCGCCGCGCCGGACGGTGCCGGCCAAGGATTTAATCCATAAAAAATTCCTGCGGGCGCGTCCCCCCGAGCTTCCCGAGGTGCCGGAAATCGAGGTGATCCGTCATTTTACCAATCTATCGCGTCAGAATTTTTCGGTGGACACGCACTTCTATCCGCTCGGGTCCTGCACGATGAAGTATAACCCCAAGTCCTGTGAAGCGGTAGCGGCTCTCCCGGGATTTCTCCAGGTGCATCCCTTGTGGCCCCAGTTGCGGGGCGGCGGCCAGTTGACCCAGGGTGTGCTCCGGCTCCTCTATGAGACCGAGCGCCTTCTTTCCGAGCTGACCGGCATGGCGGAATTCACGCTCCAGCCGCTGGCCGGCGCTCATGGTGAGTTGACCGGCGCCATGCTGATGGCCGCGTACCATCGGGATCGCGGGAACAGGAAGACGCACGTTCTGATCCCGGATTCGGCGCATGGCACGAATCCCGCCAGCGCCGCCTTGGCCGGGTTCGAGGTGGTGTCAATCCCGTCCACCGCCCGCGGCACCGTGGACGTGGACCGGCTCCGGAAAGCCGTCAATGCCCAGACTGCCGGCATGATGATGACGAATCCCAACACTCTGGGCCTGTTCGAACCCGAGGTTCGGACCATCGCCGAGATCATTCATAGCGTAGATGGACTGATGTATTACGATGGCGCCAATTTCAATGCCATCCTGGGACGGTGCAAGCCGGCCGAGATGGGCTTTGACATCTGCCACCTGAACCTGCACAAGACGTTTGCCACTCCCCATGGCGGCGGCGGGCCCGGCGCCGGCCCGGTGGGCGTGGTGGTCCGTCTGCGGCCCTATCTGCCGATCTCGCGGGTGGTCAAGACGAAGGACGGCACCTTCAGCCTGGATTATGACCAGCCGAAGAGTATTGGCTACGTGGCGCCTTTCTATGGAAATTTCGGGGTGCTGGTTCGAACCTATGCCTATTGTCTCCTACTGGGCCGCGACGGCCTGCGCGCGGTGAGTAACCATGCCGTGCTGAACGCGAATTATATCCAGGAAAAACTGCGCGCGCTATATCCGCCGGCCGCCCCGGGGCGATGCATGCATGAATGCGTGTTAACGGCGAAACCGCTGGGCGTCCACGGCATCCGGGCTCTGGATATTGCCAAGGGCTTGATTGACCGCGGGGTCCATCCGCCCACGATCTATTTCCCGCTTATTGTGCCCGAGGCCATGATGATCGAGCCCACGGAAACGGAAGCCCGGGAGACACTGGATCAGTTTATCCGGGTTATGCTGGACCTGGCGCGCGCGGCGCAAGAACATCCCGAGGCGCTGAAGCAGGCGCCGGTCACGACGCCCGTGGGCCGTTTGGATGAGGTCGCCGCCGCCAGGAATATGGATTTGGTTTATAACGGTTGACCGAAAAGAAAGATCGTCGGCGTAAAGCCGACGCTACCGGGATAATGTTGGCCGTGTGACAGGGCAGGTAGCGCCGGGTTTATCCCGGCGACGGATTGGGGCCGGCGCGGATGGCCCCGTAATCCTGTCGGTTACCCCCATGATGGTAAAAAAATAGAATAAAAGTATCGACAAAGCATGCACCGCGTGATAAGTTTTAGTTAAATCGAAAATGACTTGTTAATGTGTTTTTAATGAAGCCATTCGGGGGGATAAATATGAGGGGCTTTTTTTCGCGCAGATGGCGCTCCGAGCGCCGCCAATGGATGGCGTGGGGGGCTGGCATCCTGATGCTTTTCATGGGCGCATCGGGTTGGGGCGCTGAATCCGGCGGCGCCGGTAACCCGAAACAGGCTTTGTGGAACCAGGCCGGCAGTCTTCATGTGCCGTTCGTGGAAAACCGGGGACAAATCTCTGATCCCCAGGTGCGGTTTTATGCCCGCACGTTTGGCGGCACTGTCTATGTCCTGCAATCCGGCGATGTGGTGTATGCCCTGCCCGGGCGCGGCCCCACTCAGAGATCAGAGGGCGGAGAGCAGAAGTCAGAATCGGGAATCGAAAATCAAAAAATACCAATCAAAAATTACACTGGCCTTGCTGTCCTGAAAGAATCTTTTGGCGCGGGCCGGCGCCAGGCGCCGATGGGCGACCGTCCGTTGGATGCTGCCATTAATAGTTTTCTGGGCGCGGATCCCGCCTGCTGGCAAGCGAAACTTCCGACTTTTGAACAGGTCAGCCTGGGTGAAGTGATTGCCGGCATTCAATTGACCCTCCGGGCGCATGGTAACAGCGTTGAAAAGATTTTCACGGTGACGCCCGGCGGCGATCCCCTGCAAATCCGGGTGTCCCTGGAAGGTTCCGAGGGGCTGGCCGTGAACGAACGGGGTGAACTGGAAGCGGCCACCGCTCTGGGCATTGTCCGGTTCAGCGCCCCCGTGGCTTGGCAGACCGATGCCGCCGGTCGTGATGTTCCGGTGGCCATTGCCTATGCGGTGGACGATGATGCCTTTGGGTTTGCGATCGGCGCTTATGATCCGGGCCGCCCGCTCATGATCGATCCGCTGTTGTCATCCACGTTCGTCGGCGGGAGAGGTAGCGATTATGTGTTTGCCGTGGCCGTGGAAAGCAGTACCAGCAATATCATCGTGGCCGGCGCCACCGCTTCCGTCAACTTTCCCACCAAAATCGCATATCAGCCGACTTTACGCGGCGGGATGGATGTTTTTATCTCGAAATTCGACTACCGGATGACGAATCTCATCGCTTCCACCTACTTGGGCGGTACCGGCAATGATGTGGCGTCCGCCATGGCCATCGACACCAACCTCAATATTTTCGTGGCCGGCTATACCGAGTCCACCAATTTCCCGCTGGCCCTAAATACTTATAGCGGGTCGCGGGACGGCTTTGTGGTGAAATTAGACTCAAGCCTGATTCCATCGGTATCCGCCTACCTCGGTGGGAGCGGGACCGACGCGGTCAACGCGATAGCCGTTTCGCCTGCCGGCTATGTTGTCTATGCGGCTGGTTACACCGAATCCTCCGATTTCCCGATTGCGCCGGGTGGAGGTTACTATACGAATTATAATGAAACAGGAGATGGTTTCGTGGCGCGGTTCGATAGCTCACTGGCCCGTGAGGCCTCGACTTTCCTGGGCGGCAGCGGCCAGGATGCAGTCAGCGCCATGGCGATCAGCGTCAACACCAACGCCGTCGGCGCCGGCACCAACGTGTTTGTCGCCGGCTATACCTGGTCGACGAACTTTCCCCGATCACTGACGAACACGCTTTACACGAACTCGGCCTATACCAACCTGGGGGGCCAATGCGACGCGTTCGTTTCCCGGTTCAACAGCGGTTTGACCAATCTGGACGGTTGCACATATCTCGGCGGCACGAATCAGGATTTTGCCACGGCCATCTGCTTGGATATACGCACCAATGTATATGTGGCGGGCTATACGTATTCCACCAATTTCCCTGTCAGCGCCGGCGCCGCCCAGGGCGCATTGGCAGGGAACGCCGACGCTTTTATCGCGTCGCTGAGTCACGGGCTCACCAATCGGATTGCCGCCACGTACTTGGGCGGGTCCGCCGCTGAACAGGCCAATGGAATGGCGATCGGCTACAATATTACCCCTGGAGTCACGAACATCCTTATTGTCGGCACCACGGCCTCGGCCAATTTTCCAGTCACGGCCAATGCCACTTACGGAACGCGCGGCGGCGGGGAAGATGCCTTTATTGCCGTTTTGACTACGCCCTTGACCAACCGGTATGCCGTGACGTACCTGGGTGGCGCGGGCAACGACCGGGGCATGGCGGCGGCCTTTGTGGGAAGCAACGACAGCGTGGTGGCCGCCGGTTACACCGCCTCAAGCGATTTTCCCATTTCAGATGCCACTTACAGCACCCGTTATAACTTAGGCGCCTATGACGGTTTCGTCTCCCGCCTGGCCAGCACCCTGACCTATGGCACGAAGAAATGGCACGTTCAAGCTGCGAATTCCGTCTATTCATCACCTTGCATGGGTCCGGATGGCACGATATACGCGGGAACGGATGAGTCCCCTGATGGATTATACGCGATCAATCAAGACGGCGCGACTAAATGGCAATTTCCCGCCGTACAGACATACCCGGTTTCATCGCCCATGATTGGCACAAACGGCATCGTGTATATTGGCTCCTATCCTGCTGCAAGCTCCAACTTGTATGTGTATGCGGTTGATGCGACCAATGGCACTGTTGTTTATTCCAATAATTGGGCTTCGCCCGTTGCGATGTGTATGGTCATGGATAACGAGGGCTATTTATACGCGGGGAGCGGGGCTTATTCCCCATTGCGTTTTATAAAATTCAATCCTGATTTGACGACCAATCGGGTTATGGTTGCCGCGCGCCAGTCATGGTCTTCGCCGGCTTTGGGGACCAATAACGATCTTTATTTCGGCGTAACTTATATGTCAACATCAGCGCCAAGTTTTTATTGTTTGAATACACTCACGGGTGTGACTAACGCCTTTATTATTGATGGCGGGGCCAATTTTCAATCATCACCCGCGATTGGTTCCAATGGGTCAATTATTGTCGGCAACACATTAAACCATGTTTTCAATATTAATCCCAATGGCACCACGAATTGGGTGTGGACTACTACCGGCCCCGTCAACGGCTCCCCCGTGATTGGAACCAATGGTATTGTTTATGTCGGCACGGATAATAATTTATTTTATGCTTTTAACTCATTGAATGGAACCACTCAGTGGATCTGGAATTTATCGGGTCCTATTGAAAATGCGGCGGCCATCGGCGCCGACGGAACGGTTTATGTGGGGGCGGGCACTTATCTTTTTTCGCTTAATCCTGTCACTGGAACGACCAACTGGTCGTTTAGTCTCTCGCAGACATGCCGATCGTCGTCTCCGCTTATCGGGATGGATGGCACTATTTACATCGGATCCAAGACGACCGACAACAAGCTCTATGCGATTTACGGGCCCACGCCGCCCGAGATGAATGCCCCTTGGCCGAAGTTTCACCACGACATGATGAACTCCGGTCGGATGGGGCTCGATCACCGGCCCAGCGCGCCTGTCAATGTGGTCGCCACAAGAGGAATTGGTATCTACACCAACAGCGTCATGGTGACGTGGAGCGCCGTGCCATATGCCACGGTCTATGAAATATACCGGAGCACCACCAATCTTTCGAGCGGCGCCCCCAAGATCGCCTCCACCTCGCGGACTAATTACCTGGATAACATTAATGTCATCCGGGGCCAGATGTACTTCTATTGGATCAAGGCCAAGGCGCCGCTGGGTATCAGCGGATTCAGTGTTTCCGACGTTGGCGGCACTCTCCCGGAACCGCCCACCGGGATTTACGCCACCAAGGGCGAGGGCGGCTACACCAACTCCATCCTGATCACGTGGGATGAAGCAGTCGGGGCTACCGGTTACCAGGTCTGGCGCAGTGAATCGTCCGGCACCAACACCGCCTTGCCGGTCGGCTATCCGGTTACCAACCGTTACGAGGATGCGGCCATCGTCAGGGGGCTGAGGTATTATTACTGGGTTATAACGACGAATATGGTCGGCCTCAGCGGGTTCAGTTCCAACGGAGTTTACGGCGGTACGCCGCCGCTTGCACCGCCGGTCTTTTCAGCCGGTAAGGGGGATTCGCCGGCTTACCTGCCGGTGACCTGGACCGCGCCGACCGGCGCCACCGCCTATGTTGTGTATTCCAATGTTGTTGACAACGTCGGCTCGGCGGGGGTGGTGACAAATATCGTCGCGTCACCCTTCAACCATTACGGGCTGATGCCTTGCCGCCATTACTATTACTGGCTCAGGGCCACCAACGAGTTCGGTATCAGCGGCTACACGGAGTCCGACTGGGGCTGGCGGGCGCTGGCGCCGCCTTCTTCCGTTTCGGCCAGCGACGGAAATTATACCGCCAAAATCAGCGTGTCGTGGGTGGTCGGCAATACCAATCTCCAGGAAACGACCGCGCACCTGGTCTATCGGAGTTCTACCAATGATACAAGCACCGCGGTGGCGTGCGTTGAATTGGCGTACACGGGAGCGACGATGACCAACTACGATGATATCGAAATCGTTCGCGGTCCCGTTTATTACTATTGGGTCCGGGCGAGAAACTCCTACGGCACCAGCGATTGGAGCCAGGTGGATAGCGGCGGCACCGTGCCGCTCCCGCCAACCGCCGTCATCGCCAGCGACGGAAACATAGGCAAGATCACGGTTGATTGGACTGCTTCGTCCTTTGCGGCCACGTATGATATCTACCGGTCGCCGGATACTACTACCAATAATGCATCGAGAATCGGGACGGTGAGCGGAAGCGTTACCTCCTACGACGACACAACCGCCGCTCCCGGTGTGATCTACTATTTCTGGGTCCGGTCCGTGAGCCCCTATGGGTCCAGCGTGTTTAGCGGGTCCGATTTCGGCTGGCGGGACTTGGCGCCGCCCTTGGCCGTTTCAGCCGGCGATGGCGAATTGACGAATTGCGTTGTGATCACTTGGAGCACGTCGGTCGGCGCCTCGGCTTATGAAGTATGGCGCAATGCCGAAACGAATTCCGCCGGCGCAATGAAACTGGTGAACAACGTGGCGACCAATGTCTATCAGGACACCGCCGCGATCGCGGGCGTGGTATATTATTACTGGGTCAAGGCCAAGACCGACTATATCACCAGCGGCTTCAGTTCCCCTGACAGCGGGTATCGGGCGATCGGGAAAGTGGATATCGGTGTAACCGATTTTGTGCTGTTGCCGACGGTGCTGGCCGCGGGCGGGCACCCGGATGCCGTATCCTTCCGTATTGAGAACTACGGCAATGAAGTCATGACGGCGCCCAATTACTGGGTTATGAGCGATTTCTATCTCTCCGCCAACCAGATCTTCGGCGACGGCGATGACGTGTGGATCGGGGCCTACAGCAACAGCGTGCCGCTGAGTGTGCGGACGAGCGCCGGCATTGTCCTGACCGGGACGACCCGCCAGTTCCTGACGATTCCGGATCTGCCGCTGGGCCGCTATTACGCGTTTATTCATGTCCGGCATTGTCTGCCGTCCGCATGGAACGATCCGGTGCCCGCCAATAATACCGCTCTGCGGATCGGTCAGACCATTACGATCAATAACACGGCATCCACGACGACGGTTCTGAACGACTATAACGGCGACGGCCTGGCCGATCTGGCGGTCTATAACGAGGGCGACGGGCGCTGGTACGTCCGGACCGTGGAAGGCGCGCGTATCGTTTATGGCGCTAGCTGGGGTGAGCCCGGTTATCAGCCGGTGGTTGGCGACTATGACGACAACGGCTCTTCAGATCTGGCGGTCTATCACGAGGCGTCGGGATACTGGTTCATCCGGTCGGTGTCGGGCGCGCTCATTGCCTGGCGGCAATGGTGGGGGGCGCCGGGCTACAAGCCGGTGCCGGGGGATTACAACGGCGATCGGCAGTCGGATTTTGCGGTCTATCATGAGGCGGACGGTTTATGGTACGTATCGTCGCTGGCCGGTGAGACGATTGCCTGGGCCGAGTGGTGGGGAGCGCCGGGTTACCAGGCGGTGCCGGGGGATTACGATGCCGACGGCAAGTTCGATTTTGCGGTCTATCATGAAGCGGACGGCTACTGGTACATCCGGACCGTATCCGGCAGTACGATTGCCTGGGCGACCTGGTGGGGGAGCGAGGGTTACCAGGCGGTGCCGGGGGATTACGACGGCGACGGCGCGTCGGATATGGCGGTCTATAACCAGTCCACCGGTTACTGGTTCATCCAGTCGGTGTCCGGCCAGCGGATTGCCTGGGCTGAATATTGGGGCTCGCCTGACTACGTGCCGGTGCCGGGGGATTACAACGGCGACGGTATCTATGATCTGGCTGTTTATCACGAATCCAGCGGCTTGTGGTATATCCGGACCCTGGCGGGTGTTACCATCCTCTTCGGTGAAAGCTGGGGCGCCCCGGGATATAAGCCGGTTAGTATGATCATACCGCAGCAATGAAAATGATGGTGCCACGTCAGCGCTGAAGGCGCTAAGTGGCCACCACGCCTAAGCGTGGTGAACTTGCTTGCCACGCGGTTCGCGTGGCCGCTTTGCGGCGACGTGGAAAGCTGGGGCGCGCTGGGATATAAGCCGGTGAGCCATGAGCCGTCTGTCCTGAGCGGAGCGATGGTAAATTCGAAGCACGAAATACGGAATAATGTAAAAATTCCAATAACGAATGACACAAACAGGTTTCTATTCATGAACCTGAACTATAAATCATCAGCCTTGTCACGGCGCGTCCCGCGCCGCGCCTTCACCCTCGTCGAACTAATGGTGGTGCTGGCGATTATTGCCATGCTGGCGGGCTTGCTCGCCACCTATATCAGCGACGTCCGCGAGCGCGCGCGGACCACCTATTGCCGGAACAACCTGCGCCAATTCGGCGTCGCCATTGGGAAATATATGGCCGATCACCAAGGCTATTTCATTTCGCCGGGTTCCGCTGCCGGTTTTAAGGGAACAACCGGATTGATGGTGGAAGGAGGCGGGGGGAATGTCTGGGGTGATTCCGATGGGTTAATGGGTTCTTTTTCACTCGTTCAAGATACGATGGGCATGCGTGGCACAGCGGGATCCGAGCTTGGCGGCGTTTCACAGGATAGTTGGAACGGTTTCATCAATGATTATGTCCGTTCCAGTACCTCGGTAAAAGATGTGCCATTTTGCCCCGAGGTTGAGTTGAGCATTTTTAAGACCAATTCGTCCAACTTCAAAGGATTGTCTCTCGATGATATGTACGGGTACAGGCTGGATACTGTCGGCAATGCGACAACGTATGCTATTAACGGCAACGCTATCTATCAAAATCAGTCCAATCTGAAAAACTCCAGGTTTGCATTCATTGACTGGAATGCCGTGGAGGGGTGGCTGACCGCACCCGGGGGTGGCGCGTTAACCATTACGTATGGAACCTCGATCTGGTACATGGCCAAGGAGGAAACGGGGGGGGCGGTAAGAGAAACAATCTATAAGAATGCCGGCGCCGGGTCAGCCCACCCGCTAAAGAGCGGTCCCAGCTACCTGACCGAAATCGGCTATCATCATCGGAGCGGCACTAATCGTTTTGCCAATTATGTGGCCATAGACGGGCATGTCGGCTCGATCGCCTCGAACGCCCCCGAGGCGGAATTCCGCCAGCTGTTCCTGGGATATTGATTGGCTTGATATGTTGCGGAATGTTCTTCCACGTCGGCGCTTGGCGCCAAGTGGCCACCACGCCTGTGGCGTGGTAAACTTGAGCCTGTTCGAAAAGGATATAGTCTCAAGAAGGCTGTTGAAAAACAGTGCCTGATGTCATTCAGAGCGAACCTGCCCGCAGTGCTACAGCGTTGCAGGCGGGGCGAAGAATCTCTGCATAGAGGGTTATGGCCTTTTTTGAGATCCTTCACTTCGTTCAGGATGACAGAAAAATTACCTCGCGGGCTTAATGTCGCCGGATGTGAGCAGTATGAACCATAAACGCCAAATCTTGAACGAACAACGACCCGGCTCCGCTGGAGGCTCCCGGCTTCGCCATGGCGCTTCGCCGCGGCAAGTCGCCGTGGCAAGCGAACGCAGGACAATAGCCGCGCCCCGCGCGGCTTTCACCCTCATCGAACTTCTCGTGGTGATGCTGATCATTGTCATCCTGGCGGGGATTACCATTTCAGTGTCCAAGTATGCCAGCTGGCGCGCGCGCAAGGCCATGGCTGATATCGAGCTCCAGAAAATCAGGGCCGCCCTGGATGAATACCGGGCGGTATATGGCGAGTATCCTATTGTGGGAGATGGCAACGTCATTCCGGGAAGCGAAAATCATTATCCGAAATACTGGCCGACGAATCCGGACACGAGCAATAACGTGCCGGTGGTTTTTCGTTATGTAGATCTGGTGAACACGGCTCAGACTATTTTTGTTGACGGTAATTTTGTAACGGTCAATACAAATACCGAAGGCATGCCGGGGGTGGAATATCTTCCCCTTGGAACCAAAGTGCGCGTGGATTATCGCCTGACCTATGCCTTGAAAATGCGGCCGGAATCGGAAGGTCGCGCGCCATTCAAGGATTTTCCGATGTTTACCGTATGTAGCATGGTGTATAAAAACATCAATGTAGCGTGGGAGCGTGATGTATTAGATTATAAAGGTCAATGGATCGGGAGATATATAATGGGCGATCCTGTGAATCGGAATTTGGCCGTCAATCCGCTTTCCCGCTGCCAGTGGCATTACACGAGCAGTAACGGCACGACGTACACCCTGACCGACGGATCTGACCGGGGCTGGTAGCCGAAAGAACATGGAACGCATAAACAATGATGAAGCTGTGAAAGTGATGCAACAAGATAGACAGCAGTTGATTAAAGTTCTTCGTTCTTGGTTCTTCGTTCGAAAAACGACGAATGACCCGGCTCTGCCAGAGCGCTCCCGTCTCCGCCAGGGCGAGTCGCCGCGGCGAGCGAACGAAGAACCGGCCGCGCCCCGCGCGGCCTTCACCATCATCGAGCTGTTGATTGTGATTTCCATCATTGCCATCCTGATCGGCTTCGCCCTGCCGTCTTTTCTGGGCACCAAGGATACCGCTCGCAGGCGGCAAGCCGTCGTCACCGCCAAGCACCTCGAGCTTGCCTTCAGCGAGTATTGCAACCAGAACCAGTTCTGGCCGAATGGCGGCGTCGGCGGAGATGTCAAGGGTGATATCCTGAAAGCGCTGACCGGCTACAACGGCGTCGTATATTTCGAAATCGGGACCAATACGGCCGACACGTTCAAGGATCCCTGGGGTGGATATTATAAGGTCAGCTTCGACGCCAATTTCGATAACAAGGTGACCCCGGCTGAAGGGGCGCCCCCCGGCATCACTGTCAGCAAGAGCGTCATCGTGTGGTCGGTAGCCACGTCGGCTTCCGGACTCGTTGTCACCAACAAGAGCTGGGAATGATCGGAAAGAAAACGGAGTTGAAGAAAGTTCTTTGTTCGTCGTTCGTCGTTGGAGAACGGAACCTGAGGGCGATCGGCACTAGGTAGCGTCGGCTTGATGCCGACGATCTTCTTTTCCCGCTGGCGTCAACCTGAAGCATGTGAGCCGCGTCGAAGGTCGATAGGGGAGTGGCGGGATCGTGAACGGTATGACAGAACGGGGCAGGCATTGTGGACGATTATTCGGTAGGCTGGGATGGGGAGATCGGCAGCGATGAACGAAGAACGAAGAACGAAGAACGAAGAACAGGCCGCGCTTCACGCGGCCTTCACCTTGATTGAACTGCTGATCGTTATCCTGGTGATCGCGATCCTGGCGGCCATGCTGTTTCCGGTAATCCTGAAAGCTAAAACGTGGGCCAAGGAGAAACAGGCGGCGATCGAGGTCAAGAACATTGATATTGCCATCCGGGCGTACCGTTCCGTGTACGGCAAATGGCCCGGTCAGACCCCGTCCGCCATTGACACCTGTTACGTGGCGGATAATTCTTCCGTTATCACGGCGCTGATCACCAATCCCCGGCGCATGGTGTTTCTCCAATTCCAGAAATCCTCGATTTGCACCAATACGGGTTCCTACCTGGACCCCTGGCGTCATCCGTATGTTATTGTCATGGATTATTCATGTGACAACCAAGTGAGGTTCAACACCGGCGGGGTGATCCTTACCAATCTAAACACCAGAGTGACGACGAACACCATGGATTTTCTCGCCGAATTTCCCGTGGGGGTTATATCATGGGGCGACCGGGATGACCCTTTAAACGTTGCCCAGGCAAACTTTATGGACATGGACCTGTGTTCCTGGCAGATGGCGCCAATGACGAAATAGACATAAAACAGGGTTGAAGAGAGTTCGTCGTTCCTGGCTCTTCGTTGGGGAGAATGTTGAAATGAGATCTAAGGATAATCTTCATTCCATCTGTAACGAAGAACGCCACGTCGCCAAGCAAGTGGCAGGCCACGTCGCCAAGCAAGTGGCAGGCCACGTCGCCAAGCAAGTGGCAGGCCACGTCGCCAAGCGCCGACGTGGAAGAACAATGAACCAAGAACACGGAGTTACCCTGATCGAACTGATGATGGTCATGGTGATCATGGCGATCGTCCTCTCGATTTCCGTGCCGGCCTTTAACAGCATTGGGCGCGGGTCCGATATGCGCGGCGCCGTCAGCGGTGTCCGCTCCACGCTGGCCCAGTCCCGCCAGTGGGCCATCACCCACCGGGAACAGACCACGTTTCAGTGCGTAAGATCAATGAACTCGACCAACCCGGACAGCTATTTTGTCACCAATGCCTTTGGTCTTTTTCTCCAGGCTACCAGCACGCTTCCGCTCAGTGTGCGGTTTCAGAGCGATGTTGGGGTGACGTTCAAGACCGATGGGTCCCTGGCCAGCGGCCCGGCCGCGGTCGATATTTCTCTGGTCAGTAGTAATGCGCCTGGCAAAGAAATCCAGATCACGGGATTGACCGGGGGGATAAGGGTTCAGTGAGCGATAAGAATAAAAAGTTAGGGAATGTTCTTTGTTCTTCCACGTCGGCGCCTGGCGCCAAGTGGCCACCACGCCTGTGGCGGGGCGACGTGGAAGAACGAAGAACGAAGGCCGCGTATCGCGCGGCCTTCAGTCTGATCGAGGTGGCCCTGGCGCTGATGGTCGTGTCCGTGGGCATCCTCTCGGTTCTGAGTCTGTTTCCCATGGGGCTGGACCAGAATGCGCGGGCCATCACCGATAGTCATGCCGGGCTCTTCGCCGACGAGGTCATGAGCGGTTTGCGCGCCTATGCCGAGACCAACTGGGGTGGATTGAATGAAACTGTCTCGTTTCCCGTGGCCGCAAAAGGCAATTTTCAGGGAATGCCTTGGACGGAGTTCAATGGCACCAATATTGACGTAAATATCTATACCAATCTTGGCGGCGACATCGTGGACCATGCGTTCCGGTTCCGGCTTGCGCTGGCAAGCAATGGCAACATTAAGGTGGCCACCCTGTGGGTCTGGGGCGGGGAATTCGGCGCCACCAGCGCCCCCAGCATCTTTTACGAGGAATTTTTTAATTATAAACCACGGTAGGCGAAAAACATTGCGGATGATAATCGCGCGCCAGCGCGCATCCTACATGAGATTGGTCGCGCATGTAGGAAGGCCGCTTGCGGCCGATGATTTCTTCGGATGACTGAATAGATACATTCGAGTTTTAGACTCGGAATATTTTCTCGCAAAGGCGCAAGGCTCGCAAAGGTAATGAATAACGAGTTAAATAAAGTTCTTTGTTCTTCGTTTTTGGTTACAACGAAGAACCACCCGGCTCCGCGAGAGCGCTCCGCCGCGGCGAGTGAACCAGGAACAAAGGCCGCGCCTTGCGCGGCCTTTACCCTTCTCGAAGTCATCCTGTCGCTGGGGATCGTAACGATGCTCGTGCTGATGATCGCGAACATGTTCCAGGAGGTGTCGGTGTCATGGAATCTCGGCACCCAGAGCGCGGAAAGGAACACCGCGGGTCGCGCCGCCGTGGATTTCATCGCCCGTGAACTCGCCCAGGCCGTTGCCGGGCCCATTGATGCGGCGCAACCGCCCGTAGGGCATCCAAATATCCGTTTCCAGCTAATAAATGGCAATGAGTTGAGGTTTGTGGCATTAGCCGGAGAGGTGCAGAATGGACGAGCTTTGCGTGGCGCGCTGTTCCGATATCAAATCACTGAGCGGAGACTTCAATACTGGCGGCAAACAGGAGGAGCGTTTGATCCATATTCAACTGATCCGGGGTGGACTGGAGGGCAGATGCTGGTCACTAATGTCACGGATTTTCAGGTATTGGCGTTTGCCGGCGCCGGCGATCTGGCAGGCGGGGGTGTTACCGATTATGATTCGTCTGCCAACGACAACCGGCTTCCCGTCTGCGTGGATATTTATCTGGAGGTGTTGGGGAATGACGATGCCGTCAAGGCGGGTTATATAACTATCGCCGCCGATAAAACCGCGTTTATCAACAGCAATACCCGGCGTTATACGACCCGGGTTTTTTTCAACAACCGGATGGGATGGGCGGGAAGGCCTGAGTGAAGAATGGTTGATGAAGAATGGTTAATGGTTGATGGGGAATGGTTGATGGGGAATGGTTGATGGGGAATGGTTGATGGGGAATGGTTGATGGGGAATGGTTAAGATGGTTCATGGTTTGTTGCTGAGGAATGAAAAACCGTAGAAGAAAGTTCGTCGTTCTTGGCTCGCCACGCGCCACGAGTGGTTCTTCGTTGGGAGAACGAGGGAAATTCGAATCCCCAAGTCTGCGCGGTTTGGATGAAGACGGATGGCCGACATGAGTAAACGTTACCCGGTGATGATTTCATAACCAGGAACGAGGAACTAAGAACAAAGAACAAAGAACAGCGAATCATGAACGATTCGTCATCCATTAAAATCTTGGGCCGGCGGCGGACCCGGGAAACTTGGTCGGCCGCGGACCGCGTGACAGGCGTGCCACAAGCGCCGCGCAGCGGCTTTGGAGTGCGGTAGCCCGCCTACAACGCTATGCGTAGCATTGCGGGCAGGCCAGCGCTACCGCTTTATGGGGAAATTTGCAAGAACGGATGGTACGCATCAAGTAAGCCATGAAGAATAAATCGTCGCTCAACGCCAATGAGTCCAGGCCGCCCTGGATCGGTTGTTTCTGAAAGAGCGGATAAAAAACAGTGAACAATAACAATGAAATATTAAAGAATGTTCTTGGTTCTTCCACGTCGGCGCTTGGCGCCAAGTGGCCGCCACGCCTGTGGCATGGTAAACTTGCCTGCCACTTGCTTGGCGACGTGGCCTGCCACTTGCTTGGCGACGTGGCCTGCCACTTGCTTGGCGACGTGGCCTGCCACGCGGTTCGCGTGGCCCCGCAGCGCTCAAGCGCCGCGGACGGCGTCGCCCTGATCCTGGTCCTGGGTGTGTTGTCGCTCATGCTCCTGCTGGCGGTCTCGTTTGCCATCTCGATGCGCACGGAACGGCTGGCCGCGGACAACTACGCCGACAGCGTCCGCGCCCGCCATCTGGCCCAGGTCGGCCTGGTGCGAGCCCTGGATGATATTTGCCGGATCATGGGCACCAACCTGAATAACCCCGCCGGGCAGGTCTATCCGCTCTGGGCAGTGACGAATTCTTATTCAACGAATTGGACAAAACTCAATACCAACACGCTGTTGCGTCTTTATACCAATGCCTCCGATTCGGCGACGAATTTCATCCCCCGGGCACTGTGGCAGGAGGCCGTCAACGCGAATAACCTTGAGCCCTCCAACCACTGGGTGGAAATCTGGTCGAGTAATGCCGTCGGCACAAACAACCATATGAATCTGATCGGTCGGGTGGGGTACCTGATCCTTAACTGTTCCGGCCTGCTGGACGCCAATTACGCGGGCGGGGTTGGCAGCACCCGCCAGTGCGGCACCAATCCCAACGAAATCGCGCTGGCCATTATGGATGAAATCGGGCCCGGCGCCAACAACCTGGTCAACAATCGTGATCTTAACGCTCCGCCCGATATCCGCTATGAGTCGTTGGAGGAACTGAATGAATATTCCGTTAGTTCCTCGCCCTCCAATTTTATCACCTATTCATATTTTCCCAACGGCTATTGGTCCGGGACCACAAGTTTCCCCCCGGTGAACCTGACAGGGCTAATGGCTCCAGCTCGGAAAACTCCGATCATCAACGCATTTACTAATGCCGGCTTTTCAGCCGCCGAGGCCGGAATATTATACAGCAACCTGATCGACTACGTGGACGCGAATTCAGATACTGTTTTCAACGGCGGAGTCGAACCCGTGCCGATGATTAATGAAATTGCGGTCACGAATCAGGTTATAGATATGGGCGGAGGTAATTTTCAAAGTCAAGGAGGCGTGGCGATTGAATGGTGGCATCCTTTTGTGGGTACGGGAGGCGCCTATCAAATTCAAACTTCAGTCATGTTTGTTGGGATTGGTGGATTTGGGGGATTAGTCCCGGTACCGGCGATTATAAACGACCTGAAGCCTATTTCACCGACTGGGCCGGCGTTGGCGATGATTCCTTCTATTCCCTTTTCTTCGGGACTTTCCGCAGGAAATACCGTGCAGTTTCGATCAACAATTTCTGTGCAGGTATTAAAAGGCGGCATAACGGTCGATAACGTTTCGGTTGTTTTAACGAACAACAGTTCGACGACGGCTGATCGCATTGGGGTCGAATTTATCGACCCAAGATTTAACGGTGATATGACTTATGCAAAGTGTACTAATGCCCCTTCGCTGGGAGCTACCAATGCTTGTACGATGAGCTGGTGGACAACTAATCAGGGTTGGGATACCGATTCGGCCATGTACGTGGCCAACACGAATCTCAGAACCGTGGGGGAACTCGGTTACCTGGCTTATGCGCCTTGGAAGACTGTGAAGCTCTATGGACCCAATCTCCGTAAAGTATTAGATGTGTTTGCGATCGGGACCAATGCCGCCGATAGCTATGTGACCCATGCCCGGCGCGGCTTGGTGAATCCGAATTCCTTGGAGCCGGAAGCCTTGCCCGCAGTTTTTGCCGATATGCCGGTGGATGAATATCCCGGTGGGCCTTCCATTCGGTTGTCCACGATTACGCTGGCTCGGGAAATAGCGGATCGGGTTTATGATAGTTTTCTGCAATACACGAACACCTTCACCAATCTGTCCGACTTCGGCCGCGCGCTGACGAATTTTGCGGCATTGGGAGGAGGCGCGATTGCCTTGGACAATGAATTGAAACGGGAATCGCTGTTCCGCAATGCCTGCGACCTTATGAGCCCGCGGCAGAACCTGTTCACGATTATTATCGATGCGCAGGTTGCCTCCGGCGGCAGTATCCCGCGGAATACTGCCCGGCAACGCGCCGTGGCTATTGTCTGGCGCGATCCTTACACGGGAGAGTTTTTTGTCCGCTCGTTCCAGTGGCTGGAGGATTGAAAAAACGTTTAGGAAACGTTTTTTTTATTCGTATGGAATAGTTTGACATATACGGGTCGGATTTCATAATATCTTTAAGTTTGGGTTAGGTGTTTTGCGCCTTTTTGCGGCTAATGTTAGGGGGGGCATAAATCCATGCATACGATGTGTCGAGCAGTAATCTTTTTCGCCGGTTTGATGGTCAGTTTGGCGCTGATCGCCCCGGAGGGCATGGCGCAGGCTCGAAGGGTGACCGTCCCGCCGGCGGCTTCCAAGGATAAGGTGGTGATCAGGAAATTTGAAGGTCTTGGTCAGTCCGCCCGGATTCAATCCCCGCAGTATCAACTCAACCCTTCGGAAACCAGTCCCAAGGTCCGCGAATGGGCGCGCATCCAGGTGCGCTTTGAGACCGATGCCGATTGGACCGACGAGTTGGAATTCCGCTACTTCGTGCAAGTGCATAATTCGAAAAACAACACGGATACGCTCTTTCCCGGCACGTTCCAATACATTGATATTCCGAAGGGGAAACAAAACCTCAGCACGGTGTTCCTGCGCCCGGCCACCTTGGATCGGTATGGCGACGTTATCGGCATTGCCGTGGAAATCTTTGCCAAGGGCGAGATGGTTGCCTTTGCCTGCAATCCGGAAACCCCCAAGGGCTGGTGGCGGCTGACCACGGCGAAGACCATGCCCGGGGTGCTGTTGGAACGTTCCCAGACCCCCTTCGCTTTTGTGGCCTTTGACAGTTACGTGACGGCGAAACCGAAATAAGAAGAGCGTCAGAAGTCAGAGCCTCAGAGGTCAGAGATCACAAGGAAGCAGAAGGATGGAAATAAAGTCAGCCAAGGATTTGATTGTTTATCGCAAGGCGTATGAAATGGCCATGCGGATTTTTTCCATCAGCAAGCGATTTTCCCCTGAAGAGCGCTTTGCGTTGACCAGTCAGATTCGGCGATCTTCCCGATCGGTATGCATGAATCTCCGTGAAGCGTGGGCCAAACGGCGCTATGAAGCTCATTTTATTAGTAAGCTGACGGATTGTGATGGTGAAAACGGCGAAACGGATACTTCGCTGGATTTTGCGCGGGATAGCGCCTATATTACCGCTCAAGAACACTGTGAATTGACGGCAGAATGTCAGGATATTGGGAAAATGTTGGGATCAATGATTCGGAATCCGAGGAAGTTTTTGCTTCATACAGATCTCTGATTCTGCGAAGAAGAGTGTTAGAGGTCAGTCTGAGACTCTGACCTCTGATCTCTGAGGTTCTGATCTTATGTCTTTCTTCAAGTCCAACCGGGTGCTGGCGATAGATATCGGCGCCAGCGAGTTGAAACTGGCGGAATTCCGCAGGGGCCGTTCCGGAGTGGAACTGCTGAATCTTGCTGTTTGCCCCCTGGGAATTGAGCCGGACAATGAAATCGATATGCCCCTGGCGATCGTGGACGCGATCCGGGGCGTGATGAAGGAGAAAAAGATTCAGCCGGCCCCTGTCGCCCTTTCCGTAACGGGGCCGTCGGCCTTTATCCGGCTGGTAAAATTACCTCCCATCAAGCCCAAGAGTGTTTTTCAAACCGTCCAGAATGAAGCCCAGCAGAACGTGCCGTTCCCAATCGACGAGGTGGTCTGGGATTACCAGCTGATGGGCACTTCCCATGCGGAACTCGATGTGATGCTTGTGGCTATCAAGACGGAGATCGTTGAAACCATGACCGATTGCGTCGAGGCGGCCGGGCTTCAGGCCGAGCTGGTGGATGTGGCGCCCATGGCTTTGTATAATGCCGTGCGTTATAATTACCCGGAACTGGAGGGATGCACGCTCGTTATCGACATCGGCGCCCGGTCCACCAACCTGGTGTTTATCGAAGAGGCCCGGTTGTCAACCCGTATTCTTCCCATCGTGGGCACGGGGAATACGATTACCCAGCAGTTGATGAAAGAGTTTAACCTGCCTTTCAAGGATGCCGAGGAACTGAAACGAGTTCACGCGCGGGTTGCTTTCGGCGGAGCCTATGAAGATTATTCGGATAAGGTGATTTCACGGGTCTCCAAGACCGTGCGGAGCGCTCTCACCCGGCTCCATGTCGAGGTGGAACGTTCGATCAATTTTGACCGCACCCAGCATGGCGGCAGTCAGCCCGTCCGTATCCTGCTGGCCGGCGGTACCTCTGTCATTGCGCGCACGGACGAGTTTTTCAAGGAAAAACTCAAGGTGGACGTGGAGTACCTGAATCCTTTCCGGAACATCATGGTCCATGAGGCAATTTCGGCGGATGAAATCGGCGCTTGCGCGCACGTCATGGGCGGAGTGGTCGGCGTGGGCCTCCGGCACATGCTGCCCTGTCCGGTGGAAATCAATCTGCTCCCCCCGAAGATGGTGGCGGAAAAGGCCTTTGCCAAAAAAGAGCCTTATCTGGTGGCGGCCGCAGTCGGCCTCGTCTGCATTGCGCTTTGCTGGTGGTTTTATTTTTCCTCCATGGCGGAACGCCTGGCGGAGCGGAAGGAAAAAGTCCAGGCCGCGGTGACCAAGCTGGAGGCCATCGAAGTCCAGTTGAAACCCATCGAGGCCAAAAATGCCCGATTGCTGACCTGGCCGGAGGAACTCGTCGGCATCGTGAATCAGCGGACGCTATGGTTGAGTGTGCTGGACAGTATTCATGGGCGCATGTCTGCCGGTATGTGGCTGGTTTCCCTGGCGCCGGTTAAGCAGTTCGGAGCGATAGCGGCGGGTACTGGTCGAACCGGCCGGCGGTCTCATGGCGGCGATCAGGCGGCAACGGCCAAGGGAACTGGCGCCATCACGCATCTTCGCGTCAAGGGCATGATTTTCCTGGACGAGACGGCCGATAACTCCGTCGCTGAATTCCGGGACCGCTTGCGGGAGTCTCCGTTTTTCACCGATAAAACCGAAATTGAACTGGCGCCCATGCCTAATCCGGATGATTTTGTCCGCGAATTCACGATGCTGATTGAGCTGAAAGAACCGATCTGAAACCCGCAAACCAGGAATCGATGAGGTCAGAGCCTCAGAGGTCAGAGATCACAAGGAAGCAGAAGGATGGAAATAAAGTCAGCCAAGGATTTGATTGTTTATCGCAAGGCTTATGAATTGGCTATGCGGATTTTTGAAATCAGCAAGCTGACGGATTGTGACGGTGAAAACAGCGAAACGGATACTTCTCTGGATTTTGCGCGGGATTGCGCCTATATTACCGCTCAAGAGCACTGTGAATTGACAGCAGAATGTCAGGATATTGGGAAAATGTTGGGATCAATGATTCGGAATCCGGGGAAGTTTCTGCTTCATACTGATCTCTGAGGCTCTGATCTCTGTAATGTCATGAACCTGGCCTTATTAAAAAAATATCTGGCGCTGGAAATCTGCGGCGCCGTTATCCTGGTGGCGTTGATGATCATCGGGGTGAAGCTGTTTGCGGCGATTCGGCAATATACCGCTGAAAAGAGCGCCCTGCAGGCGGTCATGGATCGCAAACAACGGTTGGATCGCCGCACGCCTTATCCTTCCATGGAAAATGTGAAGCAGGAAGCGGAAAACTTCAAGGATCTCCTGGATAGCTATAATGAGTTGAACGAAATGCTCCGTGCCCGGCAGATCGAGCCGCAGGTGATGCAGCCGGCGGAGTTCATGCCCTTGCTTGAAAATTCCCTGCGGCGCTTGAGATCCCAGTTGAGCAGTGCGCGTGTGATTTATCCGCCGAAATTTACTTTTGGGTTTGGACGGTACGCCGGGGGCAAACTGCCGGCGCCCGGCGATATTTCCCTGCTGGTTCAGCAGTTGAAAATCGTTGATGCTTTGTGTCAAGCCCTGGGCAAGGTCGGCGTCGCCGACCTGGTTTCAATTGCCCGCAATGAATTTGAACTTAGTGGGCGTCCCGTTGAATCGGATGCACGGAATACCCGGGGCGTTCCGTCTCCCGCCGGATCGCCATCGAGCGGGAAAACAGGAAACGACGCGTTGTATACAACCCAGCATTTCAAACTGGTGGTCAAGGCTAACGAAGCCGCCATATTTGATCTGCTGAATCTGCTGGCCCGGCTTCCCATGTTCACGGTGGTGACCTTGGTGGAGATGGAGAATCAGAAGCAAAGTTTCCGTGATGCCACGGGGGCGCCTGCTCCGGCGGCAGCCGGGGGAGCCGCTGAAGAATCTGCCGTCCATGGGAAGATCATCCTCGGTAAAGAACTGGTTGATCTGAGCCTGGAGCTGGATGTCTATCAATTTGCGCCCTCGCTGAATTTTAAGGAAAATGCCGGGAAGAAGTAAGCGGCCTGCCGCTCCGACTTGTCGGGGCAAGTGGGCCCTTGCCCGCAGCGGATGATGGGATATAGGCAGTGAGCGGTTGATGTAAATAGGTTAAAGAGAGTTCTTGGTTCTTCGCTAAAACCAAGGAGTTGGAGATTGAAAACGAAGAACGAAGAACGAAGAACAATCAAACTGAACGTCATGGGTATTTAACATGAATGCGGGCGCCGGCGGAATAACTAACTGGATCAAGACGGCTTACGATAAACTGGCGCTGTTTATCATTCTGTTTGTCCTGCTGGTGTCCGGCATCCTCCTGAGCGTGTTTGTGGATCATGAAAAAAATGTCCTGGCGGCGGCCCGCTGGAATCAACCGGATGTCCGCCCGAAAAATTCAATGCCCATCGACACGTCGGATCTCCAGGGAGCGCTTGAAAGTTTTTCGGAGCCTTTTCAGACGGGATACGGCTCCAATCGCATGATGGTGGCGGAAATACGTGTGGCTTGCGTCAAATGCGGCCGCCCGATTCCTGTCGCCGCCGAGGCGTGCACGTTCAAAAATTGCGGCGCTCCTCAGCCGACGAGCCAGAATGTGGAAGGGAAAGATACAGAGCTGGATCGCATGCCGGACGAATGGGAAAAGAAACATGGCCTGAACCCGACGGGGGACGATTCCCTGAAAGACGCTGATGGCGATCAGTTTTCCAATTTGGAGGAATTCCAGTGGGGCACCAATCCGCAAGATCCCAAGGATTATCCTCCGCCGGTAAGCAAGTTGCGCTGGATCAGAACCGGACGCATGTCACTGCCGTTGAGTTTCCAAAGCATCCAGCGGCCGGCCCTGGGCGAAGAGCGCTATGTCCTTAAAAATAGGAAAACCCAGCAGGATTACTATGTGAAAATCGGGGACAAGGTCGAGGGGTATGAAGTCGTTAACTGCGAGAAAAAGACGGAGGAAGTTGTGAAACCGGGATTTTCGACACCCATCATCGAAGATGTATCCGTCCTTAATTTGCGCAAGGATGATAAAGTTATTGCCTTGACTCTTGGCAAGGATGCCAGCCAGGGAGATATGGCGGCGGAACTCATTTTCTTGATTGATTGTTCAAAACCCTTTGTCAAAATAAACGATGTTTTGACCTTGAAAAATAATCAGTACAAGATTGTTGACATCCAGAAGGATATTGTTGTAGTATCCGATAATTTGACCGGGAAAACCACTTCGCTGGAGAAGGTTTCCCAAGCTGAATTACGGGCTGTTTTGGAGACTCTGGAAGCGAATCAACCTAATGTGCCGGCGAATGATTCTCGTGGTCAATAAATAATATGGAGCCGTCATGAATCGTTCTCTATTGGCTGTGTCAGCCGCGCTGGTGGTGATGTTCGGTTGGCATATTGTATTAAGCCTTGCTCAGGATGACGGCATTGCCGCTGATACCCCGGGGGAGCAAGCGCCCGCCCCGGCGGCAGGGGAACCCGTTACTGCGCCTGACGAGCCGTCGAACCCCGATGCCGTAGCGCCTGCCCGCAGTGCTTCGCCCAGCGATGCAGGCGGGCCACTTGCCGGCGACGTGGCCGCGCCCGCCGAAACACCAAAACCCGAATCTGTCAAGCCCGCGGAAGAAGTCAAACCGTCTGACACTCCCAAGACCAAGGCCGGGAAAGTCAAATCGGTTGAACCTGCGCCGGCTGTTGTGAAACCCCTTGAACCCAAGCCGGAGCAGTTTGATTTGGACCGGACGCCGCAGTCTACGGCAGCGGACGAGCCGGCGCGAACCACCCAGGTTGGGAAAAAGGCGCGGAAACAAGATGAGAAGAGGGAATCCTTCTGGAGCCGCATGTTTGGAAAAGGTAGCGATAAAGACGAGATAAAAACGCCGGCCGGGGAATCGTTGAAAGTCAAGTCCGCACCCGACGGCAAGCCATCCGAACCTGCATGGGCGCCGCTTGTTACGCCTGCCGAACCCAAACCGGCGGAAGCGATTGTCCCGTCGGCAGCCAAGGGGCCACTTGCCGGCGACGTGGCCGCGCCTGCCGCCCAGGTTGAGAAAAAGCCGGCGACCCAGGAAGAAATGCTGGCGGTTCAGGAAGAGGTCAGGCGCCAGGCCAAGGAAATCGAGGGCTTGAAAAACCTGGACTTGGCTTATCAGGCCATGAGCCGGAACGAATTTGATGAAGCTTTAAGGCTGTTCAACCTGGCGATGGGCGCCATGCCTGTGCGGCCCCATACGGTCGAAACCCGGAACAAAGCGCGCATGGCCCAGGCCCAATGCGAATATCGCATTGCGCTGAATAATTATCAGCTGGGGAGTTTGGCTGAGGCCAGGCAAGCGGCGAATCGGGTGCTGGGTTATGCGCCGACCCACAGGGAAGCCATGCGGTTGATCGAGCGGATATCCCGGACCGAAAGCAAAAAAGTGACGACGAAACCGACCCCGATCCGATTTTCTAAAGAGCATCTTGATAAAGAGCAGGGCATGAACAACGCCCTCAAACGGGGCAAGCAATACATGGCCGTTCACGAATACGAGAAGGCCATTTATGAGTTCAACAGTGTTCTGATCGAGGACGCGGGGAATGAGGAAGCCAACGCTAACCTGAAAAAGATCGCCGAGGGGGACTATAAACGCGAAACGTATCAGTATGACCGGATGCAGAAGGAAATGATCGCTCAAGTGCGCGATACATGGACGGCGCCGGTCAAGCAAGAAGTCAATCAGCAATTCAAGCCCATGGATCCGACGTTGGTCATCCCGCAGGAAAAACAGCGTTTGGTCAAGAAGCTGAACACGATCATTATTCCGGAATTGAGTTTCCGCCAGGCCAATATAGTGGATGTGATCAAGTATCTGGATCAGCAGAGCATTATCGCCGATAAGGAATCGGGCGCCGGCGATAAAGGCGTGAATATCATCCTGAACCTGAAACGCCCGGGTCAGGCCGGCGCCGCCGCGGCTCCGGCGGGTGGGGAGGCGGATATCTTCGGCGCCGAAGGACAGGTTGGCGGCATGGCGGCGTCCTCCTCCATTCCGCCCGTGACGCTGACTTTGCGCAATATTGTGTTGCTGGATGCGATCAAGTTTATCACGGAAGTCACGGGCCTTAAATTCCGCATCGAATCCAATGTCGTCATTATTACGCCGGCGGACGTGGTGGTGGGCGAAGTCATGACCCGGACCTATCGTGTCCAGCCCAATATGGGCGACATCATCGGCGGTTCCATGGTTGCGGGCGCCGGCGCAGGCGCAGGTGATGGGATCGGCGTGGGATTCGCGCCCGCGGCTACGGAACGCGGCGGAGATGTTAAAAAGTTTTTTGTGGAAGCCGGTGTGCCGTTTCCCGATGGAACCTCGATCAAGTATCAGCCCAGTTTGAACCTTCTTATCGTGGCCAACACGGCCGAGAATCTTGAAAAATTCGAACAGATTCTGGCGAAACTGAACGTGATTCCCGTCCAGGTCGAGATCGAGGCCCGGTTTGTGGAAGTTGCTCAAACGGATCTTGAGGAACTGGGCGTTGAGTGGTTGTTGAGCGACAATTGGATCGTGGCCCAGGATGCCAGCGCCGGCGCCGCCGTGCCGCTCAGCGCGCGGGAACGGATCCAGGTTAATAGAAACAGCTTCACCAAGGGATTGCGTGATTTCGACAGTACGCTCAGTCCCATTGCCGGCGGCAACATGGCGGGTATTCTATCGATTTCCTCCATCCTGACCAATCCCGAGTTGTCGTTTATTCTCCATGCCCTGGAACAGCGCAGTGGCGCTAATCTGCTGTCTGCCCCCAAGGTGACGACTAAAAGCGGCGCCAATGCCGAAATTAAAGTGGTGAAAGAGCTGATTTATCCGACCGAATTTGAGCAATCGACCCAGACGGCGGGACAGGCCGGCGGCGGCGTGATTGGCGGCGTGGCAATGACCCAGGTTGTGGTCACCCCCGGCGGGTTTCAAACCCGGGATACGGGCGTGATTCTCAGTGTGACGCCGGTGGTGGGGCCGGATGGCTTTACCATTGATTTGACCATGATGCCCCAGGTCGTTGAGCTGGCGGAATGGATTGATTATGGTTCCACTGTGATCGATCCCGGTGGAATAACGCGTCGCTTACCCATGCCTCAGCCGATTTTCCATTCCCGTTCCATTGCCACCAGTATCTCCATCTGGGACGGTCAGACCGTGGTCATGGGTGGATTGATTACGGAACAACAGACTACGACTTTGGACAAAGTTCCCTTCCTGGGTGATATTCCCCTGATCGGTTATTTATTCCAGAGCAAGACCAGTAATAGCGTTAAACGCAACCTGCTCATTTTTGTCACGGCCAACCTGGTTGATCCTGCCGGGAATAAAATTAACAAGGCGCCGGTGAATCTTGTCGGCGTTGCCAGTTCCAGTCAGGCTGCTACGCCGTAATCCATGGATGGGAATTTCCATCGTGTTAACCTGGGGTAGAGGCCGCCGCTCCGAGCAGCGTAAACTCTGTACCTGTCCCGTTCCAAACGGGACCGCGATCCCCCAAGACTGCTCCATACGCCAGTTTAGCGGGCTTAATTTATTGGCTCGCCACTCTGCCCGGCGCGGGACAAGCGCGCTTGCCACGCACCCCGGTATGGTCGCGACTGGATATTGGGTGTTCGAATCGTAACTCAATGGGGGCGACGGTTCGGCCGTTAGAATTATTTCGCCTCCGGCGGGCACAGTGAGAGCAACCTCCCGGCTACACCGGAGCGGCTTCGCCGAGGCGAGCAGGGTCGTAATGCTTTGATGAAGAATCGCCGCCCTCAGGCGGCTCCCACTTTAAAAGTCGGTTGCGGCGACAACATATCCTTCGGGAACTTACCATTATGACCTCGCGAGTGCTTCTGGTTGACGCCTTGAACATTGTCTATCGTTCGTTTTATGCCATCGCCGGCCTGGCGACATCGTCCGGCCGTCCGACCAATGCCGTATACGGGTTTATCAAAACACTGATGCAGTTGGAGCGAATCTGGCAGCCGACGCACTGGCTGGTTGTCTTTGACGGGGGAGTGCCGGCGGAACGCCTGGCCCTTTGCCCGGCCTATAAGGCCCAACGTCCGCCAATGCCGGATGCCCTGCGTGCCCAGTTCCAGCCGCTGGAAACCTATTTGGACGGCGCATTGATTCCCCGCGCGCGACTGGAGGGAAAGGAAGCGGATGACGTGTTGGCCTCGGTGGCCGCCCGCGCCGCGGCGGAAGGTTTTGATGTCCTGGTGGTTTCCAGTGATAAGGACCTTATGCAGATTGTTGATGAGCGCGTGGCGATGGTGGGGCCGGGCAAGGTTGCTGAAAGGGAAGGTCCGGATTATGTCCTGCGTAAAACCGGGGTGCGCCCGGATCAGATCGTGGATTGGCTGGCCTTGACGGGCGACAGCTCGGATAATATTCAGGGCGTTCCCGGCGTCGGCGCGAAAACCGCGTCCAAATGGCTGAGCCAGTGGGAGTCGCTCGATGGTCTCTGGCGGAATCTGGACGCATTGCAGCCCGATAAACTGCGGCAGGCGTTGGTTGAGCATCGAGAGGTTGTCCTTCGCAATGTGCGTTTGATCCGGCTTCAGAGGGATATCGAGTGTTTTTCAGCGCTGGATGCCTTGAAGCGTCACCCGCCGGATGCCCGGCGGCTGAAAACCTTTTTTGAGGACATGGAATTCTATTCTTTGGCGAACAAACTCAGTGAACCCATCTTGCTGTGACCCGCGCGTTGGCTTCAGTAGCGCCGGGTTTATCCCGGCGACGGATGGGGTTGGCGAGGACCGTTTGACGATCGACCAGGCCCAACTGCTGACGCCTTCTTGAGACGGAATTAAGCATGAGATTTACTCGCCCATTCAAAATCATCCTGGCGATCCTCGGATTGCTCGCGCTCTTTGCCGCCGGGCTTATCCTGCGCCGGATGGTCGTGCAATCCCAGTATGCGCTGTCTGGCCAGGTTCTGCCGTTTAATCTCGAAAGCGCGCTTGAATTTCGATATGTGCGGATGTTGTATGAAGGCCGCCCGTTGCCGGCCATTGATGACAAAATCCAGGCGCCGGAGGGGGTCGTCGTTCGGGAGACATATACCATCGGCGCGGAATATATCTATGCGTGGGTGGCGAAATTGCTTCCCGGGAACATGGCATTGTCCGAGCGCGTGCGCTGGGTGGCGACGGGCTGGTTCTGTTTGGGGATCCCCTTGATGGGACTATGGCTATGGGGGTGGCTGAGATCAGGATGGGCGGCGGGCATCGGGGGGGCGTATTATGCCGTGTCGCTGGCGAGTGTCATGCGATCGAGCGGGCAGGAATTGTCGCATGAGAATTTTGCCTTGCCTCTTTTGATCGGTCATTTTGCCCTGGGCGCCCTAGCGGCGGGACAGGACCGGAGGCGGGTGTTCGGAGTCTTGGCGGCATTCTCGGCCGCGTTATTGGGGTTGGCGCTGGCCACGTGGGATTTAATTCAATATTACATTGTCGTTTGGGCGGTGCTCCATTACTTCCGCTTGATCGGCGGTCGGTTTTTTGAGGCGCCACGCCGCCGAATACAATGGGGTTTGATTCTGCTGGCCCTCGCGATCACCGGCCTGTTTAATCCTTACCTGCGTGCCCATGGGTTCTTGACCTCGCCGGCCATGGGGCTCGTGTATGGAATTGGGATCGGCATTCTGATTCAACAGGCGGCGCCCGAATGGAAGGGCCTGGCACGTGGGATGACGGTTGCGCTGGTGGCGCTGATTCCCCTGGGCCTGGTCCTGCTCGTCGGAAGCTATGGCGCTGCCTATGGTCATTTTGGCGAGTTGGTATGGGCCAAAATCCAGTTTCTCAATCAGAAGCCGGCGGATCCGGCGCTCCTGACCTTTGCCCAGCGGATCCTATGGACGCCGGCGTTGCATTCCGCAAATTGGCAGTTGACAAAAACGCTGTTTCCTGCGACACTACCCCTGTTTGGATTGAGTTTGGTCATCATCAACTGCCTGGCGCGTTGGCGCTCGGATCCTGAAATCATTCATCTGCTGTGGTTTGGCGGTATTTCACTTCTGGCTTTCATTCTTTTCGTGCGTTTTCATGTTTTTCTGATTATTGCCGTGGCCGCCTTGCTGGGCTGGGCCGCTTTTTGGGCTTGCCCGCCGGCGGCGATCCGTGAATCCGGGAAGAGGCCATGGTGCCGCTGGCAAAGTGTCGTTAGCGTTGTCCTGCGCGGCATCATGATCCTGCTGTTGCTGGCAGGCGTGGGGGTTGAAGCCGGCCATGTCGTGCGCGATCCGACGCGCTGGGGGAGCAACCTGGCGTATTTATCCCAGAAACAGGAACTGATTCAATGGCTGAAAGAGAATTGCGTAGAAGGGCCGGTCCTCGCGAACTTTGGAATCAGCGCTTTTGTGTTGACCTATGCCGACTGCTCCATTGTATTGCATCCGAAATTTGAGTCGCCTGAAATCCGCCAGCGGGTTGAAACCTACGGTGAAACCTTATTCAAATCGAATGAAGCCTGTTTTCGAGACTGGGCAGACCGGCAGAGCGCCGTCTGGCTGATCTATTCGTTGGGAGAATTTGCCGCTGAGCGCCCGGAATTGCAAATGCGCTATTGTGCCAATGCGCTTCAGCCGCCAGCGGATGCGGCGGCGCGCCTTTTTGAATATCGGCCTGACCGCGGGCGGTATTTTCAGTGGTTATGGGGGAACGCGAAATACCGGGTATTCCGGATCATCCGCAGAGCGGATGAGCTTCAGGCGGCGCGCTATGCCGAGGATGCCGATCGGGATCTCTCGCGCGGGGATCTGGCAGGGGCCGAGAGTAAGGCGTCATTGGCCCTGATGTACGACCCGCACGCTAATCATGCCCAGAAAGTGCTCTTGCATGTCGGGTCGCTTAGGGAGAAAGGCATCCGGTAGCGCCTTATATCTCAAGGAACTGCTGCAAATAACACGAATATCCACTCGTGGCGCGTGGCGAGCCAATCATGAAGGAAAGAGGAGCATTAGTGACATTACATTAACGATATCCGCAATTGAATATTCGATGCGGATCAACTGTTCATATTTCCGGGGTGTGTTGCCCAAATGAGTGTTTGTCCAATTTTACGCCTTACGGCGTCACTACCAACCATGAAGCGTTCACCAAAGACTATTCCCTCTGCCGGCCGCCTGGCACGGATTTGCGTCACCGGCGGCATTGCGTGCGGCAAGAATCTGGCGGGCGCCACGCTGGCGAAACTGGGGGTGCCGGTCATTGACGCCGATCAGGTTTGCCACGCCATGATGCAATCGGGCCGGCCGTTCTTTAAACGCCTTGTGGCCGCGTTTGGGGAAGGGATCGTGGGGAGCGACGGAGAAATCGACCGGGGTTTTCTGGGACGCCGGGTGTTTGCGGATGAGAAAGAATTAAAGCGGCTGAACCGGCTGGCGCATCCGGGGGTTATGCGGACTATTGAGGCATGGATCGTGGAACAGGCCGGCGGCGGCGCCGGTCGGCTCGGTATCATTGTCGCCTTGGTGCCCCTGGTCTACGAGGCGGAATGGGAGCGGGCGTGGGATTGGATTATTTGCGTGGGCGCCCCCATGTCCGTTCAGGTGGAGCGTCTGAAACTGCGGGGATTGACGCCGGCCGAGGCGCGGGCGCGGATCGCGGCGCAGTGGCCGGTGGAAGAAAAAATGCGGCGCGCCGATTACGTGGTGTTTAACGGCGGAACACCGGATTGTGCCCGGCGGCAGACCGTCAGGATATTCGATGATATTGTGCAACACATGGAGAAAAAGCATGGAAGAAACCCGTCGACGAGATGACATCAAACAAAGATCCATGCGACCCGGTCGCGTGAAACGAAACAGTCCAGAGAGGTCACCCATGTCTAAGATATACGTTGATTCCTCGCCGGTGCGCCGCAATGAGAACAATGGCGGATCGTATGCGCCGACCAAAGAATCTCCGGCTTCGGTGAACGGGCCGCCGGCGCCCGGCGGCAACGGCGCGGCGCCTGGCGCCGGTAAGGTCCATGATTCGACAGGGAATGCTCAAATCATGCATCTTTCCGATCTCCAGCAGAAATTGGTGCCGGAGCTTCATGCGCTGGCCGATAAATACGGGCTCGCGGACTTGGGGGCCCTGCGCAAACACGAGCTGATTTTTGAGATTCTGAAAGTCAATGCCCGTTTGAACGGAACGATTTTCGGCCGGGGTGTCCTGGAGATTCTTCCGGATGGATTTGGTTTCCTCCGATCGCCCTATTACAACTATCTGCCCTGTCCGGAGGATATTTATATCTCGCCGTCCCAGATCCGCCGTTTTGCCCTGCGCACGGGCGACTTGGTGGAAGGGGAAATCCGGTCTCCGAAGGACAAGGAACGTTTTTTTGCGCTCCTGCGGGTGGAGAAGGTCAACGAGGGCGATCCTGAAAAGTCGCGGGGCAAAGTGCCGTTCGAAAACCTGACGCCCCTTTTTCCTCAGAAACGTTTTCTGCTGGAGCGGGAACCGGCGGAGATTTCCATGCGGGTGATGGATATTTTCACGCCCATCGGTATGGGCCAGCGCGGTGTGATTGTGGCGCCGCCCCGCACCGGCAAAACCGTGCTGCTGCAGAAGATCGCCAACAGTATTTCCGCCAATCATCCGGATGTTTATCTGATCGTCCTGCTGATTGATGAGCGTCCCGAGGAAGTGACGGATATGGTTCGCAATACGAAGGCGGAGGTGTTGAGTTCCACCTTTGATGAGCCGCCGGAACGCCACGTCCAGGTGGCCGAGATGGTCATTGAAATGGCCAAGCGCCTGGTGGAGAGCGGACGGGATGTCGTGATCCTTCTGGACAGCATTACCCGCCTGGCCCGGGCCTACAACACCCTGGAGCCTCATAGCGGTAAAATTCTCTCCGGCGGTGTGGACTCCAATGCCCTGCATAAGCCAAAACGTTTCTTCGGCGCCGCCCGTAATATCGAGAATGGCGGCAGTCTGACAATTATCGCCACCGCGCTGGTGGATACCGGTAGTCGCATGGACGAGGTGATTTTCGAGGAATTCAAGGGCACCGGCAATATGGAATTGTGCCTGGACCGGCATCTGGTGGATAAGCGGATCTTTCCGGCCATCAATATCGAAAAATCCGGAACACGCAAGGAAGAATTGCTTCTGCACCCGGATGAATTGAGTAAAATCTGGATTTTACGCAAGGCGTTGAACGGCGTGCCGCCGGTAGAGGTGATGGAGTTGGTTGTGACGCGGCTGAAAAAAAACAAGAGCAATGCCGAGTTTCTCATGTCACTCCACGAGTAAGGCCCCGGCGCGGGTGCCTGATGTTTGGAATATTCCGCCTCCGGTGGACAATATTGCCTGACTTGATACGGCGTCTTGTTGCCGTTTCAGATGGCGCCACGCGCTTGCGCACTCCAAGGTCGTCGCCCTCTTGAAGGTAAATAAGCACGCCTTGATTGCCGGCTTGAACTGGTTTGCCGGTTCATGGTATAAAACAAGCTGAAGTTATTTTGGTAATTGATTGCCGCCGTCCGCGCCGCGTTAAAAAGGATGATCGTCTCATGAAGGTAAAAGTTGAAAAAGCGGGGCCTTGCCGCAAGTTGCTGAATATCGAAGTGCCCGCGGATGTTGTTGCGGCTGAGTTTGCGAAAGTCATCGAAGCCTGGGCCCAGGCGGCCCGAATCCCGGGGTTCCGCAAGGGAAAAGCCCCCCTGGCGCTGGTGGAAGGTCATTATGCGAAAGATATCCAGGAGGAAGTCAAGGAGCGTTTGATTGCCGGCACCTATCGGGAGGCCTTGAAACAGGAACAGCTTGATCCCGTGAACATTCTCAATCTGGACGTGACACTGGATAAGGGAAAGCCGATGACCTATAAGGTCACGCTGGATGTTCCGCCGGAATTCAAACTGCCCAGGTATAAAGCGATCTCCCTCAAAGGTAATCCGGTGGAAGTGACTGACGAGCAGGTTCAAATCCGGCTGGATCTTCTGCTGGACCAGCTCGCCAAATACGATCCGGTGGAGGGGCGGGCGGTTCATAAGGGCGATCTGGCCCAGATTGATTACGAGGGAACCTGCGAGGGGAAACGGGTCGGCGATTGGGATAAACAAGCCGCCGGACTGGGGCAGGGCAGGGATTTCTGGGTCATGGCCGATGAAAATTCGTTTTTGCCCGGATTCGACACGGGTTTGCTGGGCCTGGCGGTGGGGGATCGTAAGGAAATTACTGTGACCTTTCCTGCCGATTTCAAAGTCAAGACCATGGCCGGCCGGACGGCCCTGTACCAGGTGACGCTCAAAGCGATCCGTGAAAAGAAACGGCCGGCGGTCGATGCGGCGCTGCTCAAGGAATTTCAGGTGGATTCGGAAACGGCCTTGCGGGCCAAATTGCGGGAGGCGCTCCTCGGGGAGGCGCGGTTACGTGAAAAGGAACGGTTGAAAGATGAAATCTGCCGTTTTCTCCTGGCCAAGACGTCTCTGGAGCTTCCTGAATCGCTGGTTCAGGAGGAAACCCGGAACATGTTTGCGTCCATGATCCGTGAGCACCTCATGCGCGGCATGACCCGGGAAGAGGTGGAAGGCCAGCGCGACCAGTTGCTGTCCCTGGCGACTAAATCGGCCGGGGATAAGGTGAAACTGGGATACATTCTGCATCGCATCGCCGAAGAAGACAAAATCGCCGTGGCGGACACGGAAGTGGATGCCGCGGTTCAGCAGATGGCGCTGCGGTATCGGGTGACTCCGGAGGAATTACGTAAAACGCTGGAAGAGAAGAAGGAATTGGAGTCCATCCGCTACGAGGTGCGGATGAATAAAACGCTGGAGATGATTCTGGAAAACGCGAAGGTGGGAGAAGAGGGGTTTTTCAAACGATTGATCGGCGGTTAAATATTTCTTCCGATAAATCTATAACCTGCGAGGAGACCATGAGTATTAAAAATCAGATGCTGGTTCCAATGGTTGTCGAGCAGACGGGGCGCGGGGAACGCGCCTATGACATTTATTCGCGCTTGTTGAAGGATCGGATTGTTTTCCTGGGCACCGCGATCAATGACGAGGTGAGCAGTCTGGTGGTGGCGCAATTGCTGTTTCTGCATGCGGAGGATGCGACCAAGGAGATCAGCTTCTACATCAATTCGCCGGGCGGCTCGGTCACCGCCGGCATGGCCATCTACGACACCTTGCAGTTCGTCAAATGCGATGTCGCCACGTATTGCGTCGGCCAGGCCGCCAGTATGGGCGCCATTCTGCTGGCGGCGGGAACGCGGGGGAAACGGTTTGCTTTGCCGCATTCGCGCATCATGCTCCATCAACCCCTGGGCGGCATGGAAGGTTCGGCCGCCGACATCGGCATTCATGCGCGGGAAATCCTGAGAGTGCGCGATATTCTAAACGGGATCATCGCCCTGCATTCCGGCAAGTCCGTGGAAGAGGTGGCGCGGGACAGCGATCGGGATTATTTCATGAGCGCGGAAGATGCCAAGACCTACGGTCTGGTTGACGAAGTGATCGTCAGCCGCAAGGACGCGGTCCCGAAGAAATAAAGGAGAAAATGTCATGGCCAAGCGGGCAGTCAATCATTGTGCTTTTTGCGGCCGGCCCGAAACCCAGGTCCGGCAGCTGATTGCCGGTCCCGGAGTCAATATTTGCGATGCCTGTGTGGAACTGTGCGCCACCGTTATTCAGCAGGGAAAGGATGCCGGGCCCGCCGCGTCCAGTGGGCGCTCCCTGCGCGTGCCGCCGCCTCACGAAATCAACGCGTTCCTGAATGATTATATCATTGGCCAGGAATTTGCCAAAAAGGTTCTGGCGGTGGCTGTCCACAACCATTACAAACGTTTGTTGCAGGAATCCCATTTTCCCAAGGACAGTCCTCTGGCGAAAGTCGAAATCCAGAAGAGCAACATCCTGCTGCTCGGCCCGACGGGAAGCGGTAAAACCTTGCTGGCCCAGACGCTGGCCCGCGTGCTGGATGTGCCTTTCAGCATCTCGGATGCCACGCCGCTGACCGAGGCCGGTTATGTCGGCGAAGATGTGGAAACCATCCTCCTGCGGTTGATTCAGGCGGCTAATATGGAAGTGGCCCGCGCGGAAACGGGGATCATCTATATTGACGAAATCGACAAGATAGGGCGCAAGGCGGAAAACGTGTCCATCACCCGCGACGTGTCCGGCGAAGGGGTTCAACAGGCCTTGCTGAAAATCATCGAAGGCACGACCGCCAATGTCCCGTCCCATGGCGGCCGCAAACATCCCCAGGAGCAGTTCATTAAAATCAATACGGAAGGCATTTTGTTTATCTGCGGCGGCGCGTTCGTCGGCTTGGAGGAGATTGTTCGGCGCCGGATGGGTGTCCACAGTGTTGGATTTCGAAACGGCGGCAAGGATGAGGAAGAACGGTCGCCCCAGGCTCTTCATAGCGGGGATCGCGCTGCAATCCTGAGCGCCGTGGAGCCCGAGGATTTGATTCGGTTCGGCCTGATTCCCGAATTTGTGGGCCGCCTGCCGGTCGTGGCCGTGCTGGGAGACTTGACGGAAAACGAGATGGTCCGGGTCCTTACCGAACCCCGGAACAGCATGGTGCGGCAATACGAAAAACTGATGGCCATGGAAGAAATCAAATTGACCTTTGCCCCTTCAGCCCTGAAGGAATTGGCGCGGCTGGCCATCCGGAAAAAAACAGGAGCCCGGGGGTTGCGCGCCATCCTGGAGCGGGTGATGCTGGATATCATGTATGAAGCGCCGATGAAGAGGCAGGTCAAGGAATGCCACATTACCAAGGCGGTCATTGACGGCCATGTCCCGGCCATGGATCGAAATGGATCGGCGCCGGAAGGCAAGGATCAGAAATCCGCCCGCAATGCCCCGGCCGGGGCGGAACCTGCGCGGCCGTCAGCGGCCGAACGCGTGGCGTGAAATGAATTTTGCGCTGGGCGCAAAATTCATTCAGGTTTCTTTCAAAGGGCCCAGGGGCTTGTTGTGTTCGTCCAGGGCCAGAATCATGGGGCGTTGGCGGCGGGCCTCGCTGGTGGGAACCGGGGTGAAAGCGAGAATCACCAGGCGGTCGCCAACGGCGCCAAGATGGGCCGTGGGACCGTTCAGGCAGATGATGCCGGATCCCGCTTGGCCGGGAATGGCATAGGTTTCAAACCGCTGACCGTTAGCCAGGTTGGAGACCAGCACTTTTTCGTAGGGTAAAAGCTGGACAGCGTCCATCAGGTCGCGGTCAATGGTGAGACTGCCTTCATAATCCAAATTCGCCTGGGTTACCCGCGCCCGGTGCAATTTTGACTTCAACATGATCGAATACATGGCGACACTCCTCGGTGATGATTGGAATTTCGCGCGTTGCCGCACAACCTTCAAACCATGACAGCATAGACGGATGATCGCCGCAGATCAAGCGCGAGGAATGCATGAAAGTAATGCCTCAGTTACGGGTGAGGGGTGTAGCGGCAGTTCGCCAGAACTGCGGATTGCCCCGACTCTCTTGTGAGGTCGGGGCCACTACACCTGAAGCCCTCTGCCCAATTCGATTGCGCCGCCATGTCCGCCATGTAACTGAGGGGTTGCGAATTAAATTCAGACCTCCTGACATAGCCCTCGACCGTTGTGCTGATTGTTCACGATAATATGTCCGCTTTTGTGGGCAGAATATGCGTTTTGGCCCGTATTCACAAGACAAATGAGCACTGTATTTGTGCTACAAAGTGTTCAC
>JAHIJO010000046.1 GCA_018898455.1 Verrucomicrobiota bacterium
CGCTTCCATGCAATCGAAAAACATCTCCGCATCAATTTATTGCCAACACATTTCAAACTCGGTAAAACCCATCCCTATGAATCATTAGAAAATTCGGCGATTTAAAGAAATAAAGCCCCGATAACTGTAGAAGACGGGCCTTACACGGTAGGAATGTTGCCTGCGTCGGTCTCGAAAGTCAAGCGAGATGGCAGGCGGAGGATTCAATCCAGAAGTGAAGCTGAATTAGCCCTTCGGCAACTCGATCCCGACTCCCCGAGAGTTCGGGAGAGAACTGCAATGGATTGTCTACCGGAGGCGGAAAATTCTTATGCGCCAAGTTACTGACCCACCGGTATGTAGCTCGGACCGCCCCACGGGAAGGACTGCTGATATATCGTGCCGCCTACCGTTCGGATGAACCACAAGCCTGATGATCTCTGGTACACTGACAGTTCGGTCAGCCCGTCCTCATTATAATCCCCGCTCACCGGCTTATATCCTGGCGCTCCCCACGGCACCCACCATAAAATAATATCTCCCTCCACGCTCTTAGCAAACCACAGCCCGGTCTCTTCGTGGTAGGCTCCCACATCCATATGACCATCGCCGTCATAATCCCCAACAATCGGCGTAAATCCCTCTCCGCCCCACAGTAAATTCCAGGCAATCACCACGCCATTCACTTTGATGATATACCAGTTCCCGCTCCGGGTGTCGTATAAAGCCGCGTCCGCGACTTCATCCCCGTCAAAATCACCGGCCATCGCCTTGTAGCCCGGTCCGCCAAACTGACCGGACAACACCCCGCCGTCCGACGATTTCAGGATATACCACATCCCGCTGTTTTCCGCGTACAGCGCATAGTCCGCATGTCCATCGCCGTCATAATCCCCAACGACCGCCTCGTAGTCTATACCCCCCCAAGAGCGCAGTTCGGAAATCGTGTCGCTTCCCAATGCCTTGACGTACCACACCGCGCCCGCCGCTCGATACACCGCCAAATCCACCCGGCCATCTCCGTTATAATCGCCCGGCACCGGCTGGTAGCCTTCTCCGCCAAACCATACATTCGTCTCGCATCCATCACTGAACCGTTTGATCTGCCACCAGCCGTTGACGTCACCATAGACCACCAGTTCCGCGCCAATACCATCCCCAAAGAAATCCAGCCCCTTGGTTCCTTCCACGCAGATTGCCATCTCGATTTCCGTTGGAGACTGCACGGATGTTCCGCCGCTTAATTCATCCACGCCATCCACGATGACAAGGCCGCGGTAACTCCCCGGACTCAGGCCCGTCACATCAAAACCAACCGTCGTGGTAACACGCTCCCCCGTGCTCTGTCCCATCACCGGGCTAACCCTGAGCCATGATACATTCGCGCTCACCGTCCAGCTCAGTCCGCCTTTCGGCGCCACACTGTCATTCCACACGGTAAAACTCCTCGAGATCGAACCCTGCCCCTGACGATTCGTCACCCCCATGCTCACCCCATCACAACCCAGAACCGCCAACGGTTTCACGATCATAGAAACCGGCACCTGACTGGTCGAAATGGAGTTCCCATAGTCATCCAAGCCCACCACCTCGATCACCGCGTTCGACGTGCCGACATTCAACCCTGTCGTGCTGAATCTCACCTCCAAGGTGTCATGTTCTCCGGTGCTCACGCCCACCGAGGGAACGACCATCAGCCAGTTAACATTATCGGTGACCTGATATCGCAGCGTATTGGTACTGATCCCGCTCTTCCACACCTCCAACTGCTGGGTCGCCGCGTTATACCCCTGCAGGACCGTGGACAGCAACGACGAAGGACTCACGCCCATACCAAAGCCACTGACCACTACTTGCACGCCAACATTGGCCGGCGACCCGATCGCCATGACCCCATTACTATCCGTGGCCGTCACCGTCAGGATTCCATTATACGTCCCCACGCTGAACCCGCTGACCCCGACGCAACTCACCGTAATTGCATTCACCGCTCCCGCCGCCAATTGCCCGGTGATCGTGCTCCCCGATCCGTAAGGCCCTGTCATACTCAGCCATGATGTATCCGCCGCCACCGTATATCCAAAGGCGTATCCTTCCGCACTCGTGTTCGAAATCGTCATGATCTGGTCAGCCACGCTCTGCCCCTGCACGACTGTTACTTCAAATACACCGGGATCCACCACTAGTTCCGGTTTTGCTTTCACCGTCAGATTAACGTCAACGACCTTCGATCCGCCCCCCAGCGCCGGGATACTCGTGATCGCCCCGGCATAGGGCCCCACTCCCAACCCCGAGGTGAGAAAGCGCACCGTAATCGTATTGGTGGCCCCAGCCGTCTGCCCCGTCAACACCCCCGACACATTGCTCACCGACAGCCACGCCACATTCGTCACAATCGTATAGGCCAGATTCCCCGCCCCGGAGTTGACCAGGGTGAACGTCTGATTTGACGCGTTTTGCTCCTGCATGACGGCGGCCGTGAGAGTGACGGGCGATAGTTCCAATTCCATCACGTTCAGGACAACGGTCACCGTTTGCGTCGCCCCGCTGTCGTTCGTGGACGCCACCGTTATTACCGTGTTGCTCGCGCCCGGCGTCCAGCCCACCGTGCTGGAATAGGATAGCGAGAGGATATTGGTGTCGTAACCCGCCAACGTCCCGCTATTTGACGAACACGACAACCAACTATTGGAAATCGTCACAGTGTAGTCGGCCGTGTTCGTATCGGCGTTAATCACATTGAAAGTCCGGCTGGTCGGCGTGTTCCCCACCATCACGTCATTCGTCAAACCGCCCGGGCTCACGGTCAACACTATGGCGCCCGCCGGAAGCGTGATGCTTGCAACCAAGGCCAGCAGCAATGCCATGGGCAGGATAGATTGAGATTGAATTTGAAACATAAGCACACCTTTTTCAATTTAATGATTAAAGGAATTATAAGGATTTACCCCAAAACAATCAACACCTAATTTTTCCTGTCCAAAGGCCTGATCCCGGCACCGTCCCGATGGCTCGGATACGTTTTACCCAAACTTGCCTCCACGATGGGCAGCGATAAAGTTCAGGCCAAACTCATCCTCGCCTTTCAGCAATGCTTTGGCCAACTGGAAAGATTCGGACCGGATGTCGAGCGAACGCAAAATACCGGCATTAATCTGTAATGGATCCACAATGCCGCCATCGCCTCCCGCCTCCACCGCCAACCAGGCATAGACCTGGTTGATCAGCTTGCGGCAAGGCATGCCGAATGAAACGTTACTCAATCCCCCGATGATGTGAATGGCCGGGCCATATTTCCGGCGCACCGCCGCCACGGAATCCAAAAATATTTTTCCGTTGTTCGGATCCGTGGAAATCGTATAGACTAAAGGATCAACATGCACCCATGCCAGTTCGATTCCACGAGCCGTCAATTGGGGAATAAGCCGCTCCAAGTTGTTCATTCGTTCCGCAACCGTCGCCGGAAGCTCTTTCTCGCCGGCGGCGGAAGCCACCACGGCCGGCTGATATTCCTGCAACACATCCAGCAGGGCAAGGCGTTCCAGGGAAATAGAATTCACCATGGGGCGGCCCCGGTCCCGATCACAGGCCCGCAGACCGGCCCGCATGATCTCGACGTTGGCCGAATCGATACTCAAGGGCAGGACCGACGCCTTTTGAACCAGGGCGGCGGTCCACTCCATGGCCTTGACCCGTTCCTGAAGATCCAGGCTGAACTCGTCCACGTTGACGTCCAGGAAAGTCGCGCCGGCCTTCTCCTGCTTACACACCAGTGTTTGCAGATATTCCATCCCGGCTTCGCGGTCGGCGCCCTGCCCGTGCATGCCCTGCCAGATCGCCGCAGCGCAGTGCCGCACCTTGCCGTTTTCCCAGTCCGCGCTTTTCAGGAATCCATCCGGGATCGGCATCAACTGTTTCGTTCCTTTTATCTCATAGACAATGGACTCACGTCCGTCGGCCCCCTTCGCCACCAGGTTCCCCCCCCGCTTCAGGACACGGGTGCAATGGATATTCTCGCCGATAATGATAAATGTGGAAATCTGCATGTCGGTATCCTTTCCTGTTAAATGCGCCGTTTCATATCGAGCCACGGAGGGAACCTCGTCAGCGCCCGCATTCTCTCAAACCTTGACGGCGCGGACAAGTTTTTTCATGAAGCCCCGCTGCCGGGGACGGCAATCGCCTTGAACCGGCGACCGGTTCCTGTATTGTTCCGCTTTGGTCACCCAACCCGGGAGAAATGCATGAGCACCGTCTTGCCTTTGTTGGCCGTCTTATCCGGACTGTGTTTTACCGCGATAGGGGTGGCTTACCGTTTGGGGCAAGAGCGCGGGATCACACCTCTCCAGATTTTGTTTTGGGCATCCCTCGTCGGAATCGTGTTTTTCGGAGCGCGGACACCGATCGAATCCTGGACCACGGCGCCACGTGTCGTTTGGATATGGGCAATCCTGGGGGGATTCAGCCAATACTTGGGGCTCCACCTCACGGCCAAGGCATTGCGTCTGGGCCCATTGTCCCCGTACTGGTGCGCCACCAATCTGACGTTTCTCATTACCGCGCTCGTTGCCGCCTTCTTTTGGGATGAATCCATTACCCTGCTCCAGAGTCTGGGCCTGGCCAGCGGCATCGGCGCCGTGCTCGCCGGGGTCTGGAGCGTGACGCCCACGACCGGCATCAACCGCCAAACCACGCCCGCCAGTTGGGGACAGCGGATGGACTACGCGTCCACGCTGTGCTTGTTGATGCTGATCAACAGCCTGATGCCGATTGCCATCAAAGCGCTCAGCCGGGAAGCCCTGCCGTCCGGCGAGGACGCGCTGAGTCAATTCAGCGGCGTATTCACAACCACCATGTACGTTTCGCTTTGGCTCGGTATGGCCGTCGACATGATCCTCCGCGGCGCTTGGCGGCGGCCGGATCTCCGGCTGATCGGTCTGGCGGCGCTGGCAGGCGGCGGTTCCGTCGGTGGATTTCTACTGTGGTGCCTCTGCGCGAAACTCTCCGCGGCGGTTCTCTTTACCCTGAGTTGCATTGCCTCCATCGTCGGCGCCGGATTGGTATCCGTGATTTTATTCCGGGAAAAAGCATCCGCCTTCTGGTTTTTGATGATGGGACTGGCCGTCTTGACCATCCTGCTCCTCAACGGGAAATGAGCCGATAGAAAAAAAGCCGTCCCGACCGCTGGGCGCATCAGGACGGCTTTGATTACATAAGCGATCGAATAAACCGGTTTATTTCTTACCCGCCAACTCTTTCGCCAGGTCGGCGGCCGACGCCGCATCCGGCGCGTACCCGTTGGCTCCGATTTCATCCGCGAAGGCCTGGGTCACCGGGGCGCCGCCAATCATGACCTTGATTGTTCCGGACAACCCCGCCGATTTCACCGCATCCACGACGCTCTTCATATTGGTCATCGTCGTGGTCAGCAAGGCCGAAGCGCCGATCAGGCCGGCGTTATTCTCCTTCGCCAACTGGACAAATTTCTCCGGCTCCACATTAATGCCGGCATCGACGACCTTGAATCCGGCGCCCTCCAGCATCATGCAGACCAGGTTTTTGCCGATATCATGCAGATCGCCTTTCACCGTGCCGACCACGACCGTGCCCACCGGCTGAACGCCGGCGCTCGCCAACAGCGGCTTCAACACTTCCATGCCCGCCTTCATGGCCCGGGCGGCAATCAGGACTTCCGGCACATAGACTTCGTTCTTTTTAAACCGCTCGCCGATCAGGCCCATGCCGGCCAGCAGTCCCTTGTTCAAAATATCAGCGGGGTTGGTTTTTTCCTGGATGGCCTTTTCCACCAGCTCCTTGACTTCCTTGGCTTTGCCCTTGATCAGGTTTTCCGAGATTTGATCCACTACGCTCATGATTCACTCCTTGGGTTAATGTTGCCCTGCTTTTCCAGGCGACCTGCACCTGAACTGTCTTATTAAATGCCAAGAGCCTATATTATCTTTAAAATAAATATAGACAAAAACAGCTCAATTTTATAACAATCTTGCTGTTATCAAAAAAAGGTTGCTCAAATGACCGTCTTATCCCAACGCACCTTGATCCAGGTGAATCGAACGTACCGGCAGGCTTTCGGACTGTGCGTCCATCCCATTATGGCCACCGGCGCCCTGCTGAACCGGCCGCACCGGCCAAACCTGGTCTTCTGCCTTCCCTCCAGCACGCGCACCGGCGCCTACGGTCTGCAGGAGGCACTGCACTGGGGCGAACCATATGTTTTTTATTGGGCGCCGGGCATCATTAGTTGGGCCGTTGCCATGGTGGACCAATACGCCGTCCATGGCGGACTGCTAAGCGATGCCGTCATCTCGCGGGACAAGCCCGCCGACGCTTCCATCCTGGGCCTGGCGGAACAGGGAGTGGCGCTCGCCATCGCACGCCGTTATGTTTCCCGACTCCCGGTCTGGCCGGCGGCCCGGATGCGGGAAGCCGCGATGTTCCTCCAGAAAACCTTTTACCAGATCAGCGGCTGGCATCCCCAGCTTCTGGAAGAGAACCGCATCAAAGCGGCGCAACAGCGGCAAATCTCGGAAGCCATTGATGAACAGAAGAAAAGCGGGCACACCTCGTATCCGATCGACAAGGAACGCCTGCTCCTGTCGCTGATCCGGGCGGGCGATCAGAACGGGGCCCGCCGGGTACTGAATGAAATGCTGGGCGCCATGTACCTGTTTTCGCCCAAGCTGGTCATCCTACGCGCCCGGGCAATCGAGATGATGGGCTACCTTACTCGGGCCGCCATCGAAGACAGCCCCCTCATGGAACCGTTGATCGAGCGCAACCACCGCTGGATGCAGAAGCTGATCCAGGCCCGCGATTTTGAAAACCTTTCCCACGTCCTGATGCAGGCGTTGGACGACTTCATGGAAGGCATCTACGTGCACGGCTTCAACTGTTACAACGCGAAAGTGAGCCAAATCCTCGACTTCATTACCCGGCATTATACCCAGCCGATTTCACTGAAGCAGATCGCCCAGGTGGCCGGGCTCAGCGCCTTCCGGATCAGCCACCTGATTAAACAGCATACCGGCAAAACCGTACTCCAGCATATTCTCCAATTGCGCGTCCAGAAAGCGCAGCAACTCCTGGAGCGCACGACCAAGAGTTGTCCGGAAATAGCCTATGAGGTTGGTTTTGGCGACCAGAGCTATTTCATCAAACATTTCAAGCGCCTGACCGGCACAACGCCGGCGCGCTATCGGCGCACCCGTCTGACCTCCAAAGTGCACCCCAATCCGCTCCCCGCCCCCGACCTGCCGGCACCCGTATCTTGAACGATCATTTTCCTCTTGCACCCGGTCTCCGAACATGACTTAATCCACACCGTTCTGTTTCCATTCCAAAAGATTATTCCAAGGATGAATCTCTTATGGCTAAAATAACTTTCATGGGCGCCGGCAGCACGGTGTTCGCAAAAAACGTTCTAGGCGATTGCATGTGCGCGGAGGCCTTGAAGGGATCAACGCTCGCTCTTTATGACATTGATCCCGAGCGCCTCAATGATTCGCTCACACTGCTTAAGAATCTGAATCAAACCCTGAAAGCGGCGATGACGATCAAGGCTTTTCTTGGAATCCGTCAGCGGCGGACTGCACTGCAAGGTGCCGATTATGTGGTCAATGCCGTTCAAATCGGCGGCTACAAGCCGTCAACGGTTATTGATTTCAACATCCCGAAAAAACACGGCCTGCTTCAAACCATTGGCGACACCCTCGGCATCGGCGGTATTTTCCGGGCCCTCCGCACTATTCCCGTGCTCCTGGATTTTGCCCGCGACATGGAAGCGGTCTGTCCCGAAGCATGGATGCTGAATTATGCCAATCCCATGGCCATGAATATGATGGGGCTATTGCGTGGAACGCATGTTCACGCTGTCGGGCTGTGTCACAGTGTTGAAGGATGCGCGCCCAACCTGCTTTACCATTTCAGACGAAAAACGAAAAAACTTCAATGGAAAGTCGCCGGCATCAATCATCAAGCCTGGCTCCTGGAAATCACCGATGACGGACGGGATTTGTATCCGGACATCCGGACCGCCTGCCGCCGGGCAAAGGCGGCGGGCACCCTGAAAATTGATCTTGTGCGGCTGGAGATGATGATGCGGTTCGGCTACTACATAACCGAATCCAGCGAACATTCGTCGGAGTATTTTCCCTGGTTCATCAAGCGCCGTTACCCGGAACTTATCAAACAATTCAACATCCCCCTGGATGAGTATCCGCGGCGCTGTGTGAGCCAGATTAAAAACTGGAAGCGGATGCGCCGGCAATTGACTGCGAACAAGGACCAGCCTCATTCCCGGACCGGGGAATATGCGTCCTACATCATGGAAGCGATGGAAACAAACCAGCCTTTCAAATTCGGCGGCAATGTGATGAATACCGGGTTGATCACCAACCTGCCGGCCAAGGCCTGCGTGGAAGTCCCCTGCCTCGCCGACCGCAGCGGCGTCACGCCCTGCTTTATCGGAGACCTGCCCGAGCCCTGCGCGGCCCTCAATCGGACGAACATCAATCCCCAGATTCTCACGGTGGAAGCCGTCCTCACGGGTCGCAAAGATTATGTGTATCAAGCGGCCCTGCTGGACCCGCACACCGGGGCCGAACTCTCAATTGATGACACCATCCGGATGTGCGATGACCTTTTCAAGGCCCACGGCAACATGATCCCGCCGTTGCGTTAAGACACCTGACGGAAACACGTCGCAGGAAGGCGTCCGAGCGGCGGGTATCCCCAGAGGGGATATCCCCGCTCAGATAACGCAGATCGACCGGCTGTGCCGTCACATCACCTTTGCAACCGCGGAAACAAGATATCGGCATTCAGGGCACGACCAGGAGATCACGACCGGCAGAAACCCAGTCGGGATAAACACCGGCGGCGAGGCCGCCCGTTAATGCGGCGCCGACCGCAGCTTCTTCGGCCCACGGCGGCAGGCAGAGTTTCATTCCCAACTGGCTTTCCATTTCCTGGCGCACCACCGGATTATTGCGGACCGCATTGCCGGCGCCCAGGAGAAGCGCTGCGTGAGCCCCCGCGGCTCCGGCCTGACGATAAAACCCGACCAGTTCCTCAACCATACCTCGAATCAAGGCTCGGGTCAGATTCGCCGGCGTCAAGTTGGCGGCCGTTATGCCCTCAAAAGAACCCCGGGCCATCGGATCCAGACGGGAACCGGTAAATAACGTCCGGGCGCGGATTCCTCCGCAATCATCATCCGCCCTGGCAGCCAGGCAGTTCATGATATCGTACAGGCGCTCCGGCGCCGGCGCCGGCGCCGAAAACAGTTCCCGACCCACCTGCAGAAAAAATGTATTCAAAATCTCATACGCCCTGCCTCCGCACAGGCTGGCGCCGACCAGGAGCCATTGCCCATTCACCAGCGGTCGCGTATCGAGTCCATCCACCCGGCAAAAACATCCCGTGGGAACTGACATCTGTCCGCCGGTTCCCAGATTCATGAGAAGCGTATCACCAAGACGAGGGGTGCTTCCGATAAACGAGGCCTGGTTGTCGCCCAGAGCCACAGCCACCGGCAAGCCTGCCGGCAAACCACTGGCATCCGCTGACTCCGGTAACAGCGCTCCGGCCTGACTGCCGGTCGGCGCCATTTCGGGCAAGTTTGCAGATCGAAAACCAAGCGCTTCCGCAATTCCAGGAATCCATCCGGTTCCCTTCCGGACATCACCCAGACACCAGCCGGCGGCATCCGACGGACCCACAACCGCACGGCCGCAAAGCCGGCGGACCATCAAGGCATGGATGGTCAGCGCCAACGCATGGCCCGGCAAGTTCCCTTCCTCGGCCAGACGCAGAAGCGTGACGCCGCCATAGCCGCTGGCCGGACGGCACCCGCAATCCTCAAGGGCCTGGGAACCGATGCGGGCGGCAAAGGTCTCGACATAGGAACGCCCGGAGGATGTACCGAATCGACATCCCCGCGCATCCCGCCAGTCAATCAAGGAAGAAAGCGGCCGACCGTCGCGATCGACGAGAACCACGCCATGCATCTGGCCGGTCACGCCCAGGGCCAGAGGCCGGGCCCCGGTCAGCTCCGGTCGGCGGGTCAGGGTCCGAAGCAGGGACAGCGCGGCGCCGAGGAGCATTTCGGCATCCTGCTCGGCGGCATCCGGTTCGCCCGGGAGCGAGGCGGAATTGCGGATCTGCTCCACAACCAGCCGCTTGGCGCCGCCAACTTCCAGGGCGACCGCCGACAGTTTCGACGTGCCGATATCCAGTCCAATCAGATAAGTTGCCACAAATATCCAGGTTAATGCATTTCGGTTTGGCAGGAACCCAATCCCCGGCGGTAGAAATTAAACTGGACATCGGGATGATCCGCCATGAGTGACATGGGCACCGCGGCATCGGGAATACGCTTGGAAATCATCATGGTCGTCAGCCGCATGCCGAAGGCATTGTCGTGATGACCGGGATGCCAGATTGACACTTTTTCGGCTTTCCAAGTTTCCTGGGGACCGACGGAGAGTGCCTGGGTGGGAACCAGGAAGACCTGCCCTCCTCCCGAGGTCCGGGCATTCTGAATCAATGTCATCGGATGGAGCGTCACGACGCGGGTGGCCAACTGCCGGATATCCTTCTCCTCGAGAGCGGCCGCATCTTTCAGCAAGTCCTCATCCAAGGTCGTGTAATCCCACCAGTCCGCCGATATCTTGCTAATTGCCCGCGCCATGATACGTCCCCCTATTAGTTATTCATTGAACCACAGAGGTTTAAATTTCAATAAAATGTTTTCGTCCGGCACTATCCAATCACGACGGTCGTTTAGCATCTTCGTTCCGTATTTTTTCCCGAATCGCCGCTTCGGCCTGCTGATACATCTCCTGGATATCGGGATCGTTAAACTGGAAGACCCGGTCTTCAAACGCCGTGGTCTGGAGGCGCTGGAACAGGCGCTGGTTCGCGCTTTCGATATCCTTGCCGTAGATATGGAAGGAATCGGCCTGCCAGTTCAGGCGTCCCAGTTGAACCGCCTTCCCGGACCGCCGGGCCACTTCGGCGGCAATCACATCGTTGTTGAAATGAATAAAACCGAACATGTTCATAAACGTGGCGCCCCAGGCATCGTTGCTCCGGAACCGCATATTGCAGTTAAGCCACCGGATCCCGTCTTCCGCCTCCACCAGGCGATACCAGAGGGACTGCAGGCAGGGCGGATCGTAACAATCAAGGTCAATGTTCGGCATCCAGGTGATCATCTGGGCCTGCCGGGTAAACGGCTGGGCTACCAGCTTCCGGATCACCCCTTCGATCTGATCGACGACAAAAGGTCCGGTCGGGACCGACCGGCCGGCGCGGAGTTCGCACCACTGGCCGTAGGCCTTGAGACGCCCATGGTACGTGTATTCCCAACGCGTGTCCTTGGGATCATTCATGTTCTTGACCCAGTGATCCTTGATGCCCTGGACCTCGAGCACATATTCCCGCAAGTCCTCGATGCCGCCGGGAAACGCCTTGTGAATCATCGGATCGGCCAGGGGCTCCAGCACCGTAATGTTCATGGTGCAGTCCAGGCTGAGGGGATCGCCGGGCTTGTCATACTGGGTCCGGAACCGGATGCCGTGATCATGAAGCGCGACCAGCGCTTTTTCATACGCTTCCGCCAATGTCCGCTCGCAGACAGTCAAAACAGGAATGTTTTGCATGAATGGTTTCTCCTGACTGAATTTCGGAACCAATAAAAGATGAGCATAGACAAACCGGAGAAGAATTAACAGAAAAAACGCAAATCAGACAAAGACCTCGCGGCAGATAATTCGGGGAACAGCCGGCGCCGAGAATTAGTTGCTTTTACGCAAAGATACAGGTTGTTGCAGATATGTTTTGGTAGGACGAGGCATCCCTGCCGAGCCGTCCTTGCTACCCCGGCTCAGCCTGAGGCTTCGCCCTACCCTTTCATAATAACGTCGGCTTTTCTTCCGCATTTTGCGCACGCGCCGCCGACAAGACCCATGATCCGAGTGGCATACCCGCTGCGACTGATCTGGATCGAACCGCATTGCGGACACACCGTGTTCTGCCCTTCGTCGGTCCGCATGTTCCCCAGGTAAACATACTCCAAATCACACCGGCAACGCTTATACGCCCGCTCCAGGACGACAACGGGGGTCGGCGGCAGGGTCATCCGATACTCCGGGCGATACGCGCTCAGATGGAGCGGAACGCTTTTTCCAAGGTGCTCACGTATCCAACGCGACAATCGGCCCACCTGCTCCTCGGCATCGTTCAAACCGGGAATGAGCAGATTCGTGATTTCCACATGGCATCCGGCGGCGACGGCCTGCCGGGAAAACCGGAGCACCGGTTCCAGCGAACCGCGGCACTGCTTCCGGTAAAAAGCGTCATCCATGCTCTTGATATCTATATTCAGGGCATCAATCAGCGGCAGAAGGAACTCGGCCGGTTTTTCCTCAAGATAGCCATTGGTGACCAGCACATTAACCAGGCCGGCCTTGCGGGCCAGTTCGGCGCAATCACGGACGAATTCAATATTGATCAAGGGTTCGTTGTACGTGTAGGCGATGCCGACGGATGCCTCTGCCCGGGCCGAACGAACGACGGATTCCGGGATAATGATTTCCGCTTTTCCGTCAACCTGCTGGGAAATCGTCCAGTTCTGGCAGAATTGGCACGCCAGATTACATCCCCAGCCGCCGATGCTGAAAATCTCGCGCCCGGGATGAAAATGATAGAGCGGTTTTTTTTCGATGGGATCGTTATGCCGACTCGATATCAGGCCATAACCACGGGCCTGCAGTTGTCCTTCGATCGCGACGCGAATGCCGCAGCGCCCGACCTGTTGGTCCGGCAGGATACAGTGATGCGGACATAATTCACACTGAATTTTACCGGCTTCCGCCGGGTGCCAGAACTTCGCAGGTCTCACAAGTCACCTCCTGAAATAAACGCGCAGGATCCCCACCCTGGGCCGTCTTCAAGGCAAGGTATAGGGACCGGTCTGTTGATAGCCGATCGAGGATTTCCAGATAAACAGCGATGGCGCCGAGGTCTGGATAATGGCCGGGTCCGCCAGTCCATCCCCGTCAAAGTCACCTCTCAGCGGGACATCATCGGCGCCGACCATGAAGTCATAGGGACCGCCGGCGCTATACCCAGCGCCGGAAAACCAGATGGACCATTGCCCGGCTGTGTGCTCTGCCGGATCAGCCCGATGGTCTCCGTCGTAATCGGAAGGAACGGGCGTTACCGATGTCCCTCCCTGAAACGGATGCGGGCCGCTGCGGGTATAACTTGCACTCGATAGCCAGACATACCATGACCCGGAATGATAAATCGCCGGATCGGCCAGGCGATCGCCATCGTAATCCTCCGGCACGGGCGTTCCCGCAGTTACCGGCTCCAAAGCATAAGGCCCTCCCCGGCTGTATCCGCCGGCAGAAAACCACACGTTCCATTGCCCGTTCTCATAAACCGCCGGATCCGCCAGGCGGTCACCGTCATAGTCGGCGGGAACGGGAATTCCATCCATGGCCGCCGGTAATTCATAGGGACCGCTCCGCGCATACCCGTTTGCGGCAAACCAGACATACCATGTCTGGGACGTATACACCGCCGGATCGGCCCGGCTATCACCGTCAAAATCGCCGATGGCGTTGGGGATAAAACTGGAAACCGGATTATTGCTGGCACCGGAAGCCGTCAAGGCGCCCGTATTCCGCAAATCATGACGGAACTTCGGCCAGGGCGTGCTTCCCAATGTTTCGTCTGTACCCTGGAGCGCATAAAATTTATGATCCAGAGACCCGATATATATCGTTCCATCCGTCCCCAGCGATGGGGAGGAATAAATCGCCCCCCCCGTGGTCCAGACGGTGTTCGTGGTTCCATTCGGATTGAATGAATACACTTTGCCGTTGCTGGATCCCACGTAGATATTGCTCTTCGATCCGATGGCCGGGGACGACTGAATAAAGCCGCCCATGTTCCAGATCCGCCCGGTCGTGCCGTTCGGATTGAATGCATACAGCTTGCCGTCATTGGACCCGACATAAATAACACCATTGGAGGCAATCGCCGGCGAGGACTGAACATTCCCACCCAGGGTCCAGACGTGGCCGGTTGTTCCGTTGGGATTCAACGCGTAAAGATATCCGTCGTTGGACCCGACATAGATCGTGCCATCAGACCCAATGGCCGGAGATCCGGCGATCACCCCTCCAGTCTGCCAGGTCCGCAGGATCGTTCCCCCGGGATCGAACGCATAAAGCTTGCCATTACTGCAACCCGCATAAATGGCCCCATTGGTTCCGATGGCCGGCGACGAATTCATGGCACTGCCGATCGTCCATACATGCTGGGTGGTTCCCGAAGGATGAAACGCATAGAAGTTGCCGTCACTGGAACCTACGTAGATGATCCCGTCCCCATCGATGGCCGGGGACGCATAAATCGCCGCTCTTGTCGTCCACATGTGCAGGAGGACACCCGCCGGGCTGAGGGCATACAGCCTCCCATCGCATGAAGGCGCATATATCGTTCCGTCAGAATCAATGGCCGGGGAGGCTTGCATATCACTTTGGGCCGTAAACACAAAGCCGGTTGTGCCATTGGGGTTAAAGGCGTACAATTTACCGTCATTGCCGCCAATACACAGGGTTCCATCCGACGCAATAGCCGCAGAGGAAAAAATCACTTCACCCGTCAGCCACACGCGTTTCACCGTTCCCGATTCCCAGGCCCCGGCTTGAAGAATACTCATCATTTCGAACAGGACGATCCCCCGACAGATTAGCCTTCCCCAACGATAACCTCGATAAGGCCTGACTTCCACCCGCCGATTGATTTGTTGCATGATAGGCATCCTTCCTTATAACCCGCCACCCGTTCCCGGGAAAATTCAATTTAAATTAGGCGGCTGCGCCGCAATTATGCCGTTCTATCGAACGGCCCCTACAATCCGTCGGCTGACGGATAGAGGCGGTTCGCCACCTCATCCCGATCGCGCATGCGCATCGGCATAAGTGGTCCCTTGTCCCGATCCAAATCGAGACGACGGGAAGCCGCCGCCTTGGGCGGCGAGAACTGCAACGGATTGAAATTCATTAGCGTGAAGTTATTATATCCATCATGACGGAGATGTCCATTTTTTATCGATTGAATTGTATTGCTTTATTCCGCCCGATTGCCCTATTTTTTCCGATTCACGGAAAAGGGTAATGGGTCAATTATTGAGGGGGGGATTGGTTTTATGGTATGCAGTTTTTCCAGTTGTAGGGGCCGTTCGATAGAACGGCATCCCAACCTCGCGGAGAGTCGGGATTTAGGTTCTTCCCGCTGGGAGCGGGACAAGTACGAACCGCCGCTACACCCCCCCATACCCATTCCGAAAAAAGAGTTTTGCAAGCGACTCAATTTTCATGAATAATACAGGCTGAGTAACAAGCCCCTGAACACAATGACAATCCGCACCATGAATCATACCGTCAAGAATACCGGAATCATGATTATCCTGCTGCCCCTTGCCATCATCGGTCTTCAGGCGGCGGCGCAAGTCAACACGGGTTCCACCGGGACGGCGACCGGCTCCAATGCTCCTGCCGTCACCCCTCGGCCCAACACCGTGGCACCCATCGGGCAGTACCTGGACAGCCACCGGGATAAATACCGCCACGCCATCGAGCGCGCCCGGACCTGGGTAGATAACCTGGCCGTGGACCCCCTCGATCTCCGGCAACACAATATCAAGGGAAAAAAGAAACTGGCGGAATGCCTGGACTTTTATGTCAGGCTGTATGGCATCGCCGCGCCGGAGGATAAAGGCCTGTTGCTGGCCAGGATAAAAAAAAGGGTGGCGATTACCGAGGAAGCCAGGTACCACGACTTGGCGGCGCTCAATGACCTTCAGTTCAAGGAGGACGCCACTTCCTATCTGCGCGTAGCCTTCCTCATGGATCGCCTGGGCCTGGATACCACGCTGTACCGTAAGGAAATCGAGAAAGTTCTCCCACGCCTTAATGCCCACATGGTGACCCGCGGCACGGACCAGCGGATGGCCTTTCACCTTTATTATCAGCATTTTGGCCTGACCGAACCGTTTCCCCTGAACAGTGCCTTCCAAGCCGGCGTCATTGCCGCCCGGCGCGACCCCGCCGGGTTTAACAACAAGATGGACGTCTATAGCCTGACCCATGAAATCTTCGTCCCCTACGAGTTCGGGGAAAAACTCGACGCCCGCTTTTTCGGCGAGGAGGATAAATCCTACCTGCGCCGCACGCTGGAATACCTGACTGGATATTACATCCGGATCAACGATCCTGACATCGTGGGCGAACTCTCTTCCTGCATGAGTTATCTTAAATTCACCGACTTACCCGGTTATCGTGAGGCGTTAAGCTACCTGCTGGACTGCCAGCAGGCGGACGGTAAATGGGGAAACTATGAGTCTGCCCGTCCCTTCTACGGCGATTATATCAACCAGGGCTTTTATCTGCACACAACCCTCGTGGCCGTGGATGCGCTGACGACGGCGTTTCAGACCCGTCCTCCGCAGTAGCCCTGCTACCAGGATGGATCATGAAGATTGACGGCCCTTGATTAAAACCTTATGATGGCGGCAAAACAATAATCTCCGGCGTTCATCACAGGGAATTGATTCTATGTCATTTGACAACAATCTGGTTTTATTGGTAATCCCCCCGGTTCTCATCCTGGCCATTTTCATTGTCCATCGGTTCACCAAACCCCGCTGAATCTCGAAGTGAGCTTCGCGCATGTGATTCCCCTTCCTATCCTTCGATATTCATTATTCTGCGGTTCGTCAATCTGCGGTTCATTTATCTTGTTTTTTATAGCGTTTCCTGACGGATGAGGCACTAAAGCTTACGCATTATGGCGGATAGACGACCTGTGAAATTCGAATTCCAGACGTCGGTTCAGATATCCTCGCCCGAAGCCTGATTTTAACTGTTTCTCGCGAATTCGCGCAGCGCTAAGAGAACGACAAGCTTCAAAGTACACCAGTTCGAATGGACGACGATAGCTCGTGGCTGTTACTTTGCCTTTCTCATGTTCCCGAATGCGACACCGAATATCATCGGTAGAACCAATATACCACCTGAATATTGCGCGAAAATCGCGCAATATTCACTTTTCGTCAATGCTGACAAGGCATTGGCGAAAAGACGTCGCGTTGGGCGGATAACCCAATGGGTTATCCGCTCAACGCAAGTGGTAACCCCTTGTAACCCCGCATTAATGCGGGGTTACGACGGCCCGGAGGGTGAAAATTGCAC
>JAHIJO010000003.1 GCA_018898455.1 Verrucomicrobiota bacterium
CACAGAACCGGGAACGAAGGGGACTCATGGCTGACTCCTTTTCGAGTCCGGTTTATTCCGGAACTCGTTGGAGTCAGCTTAGCGCATGGGAAATAAAAAACCGCTCCGCGTTTCAATCCGCGAAGCGGTTCCGTTCAACAGCTATTTCTTGTTGAATAAAACCGCTACGCGCGGACGTCCTATGGCTTTGGCTTTTGGTTTTTCGCAAAACGAACTTTATAATTGGGACATTATGTTGAACAATAACATTTTTGAGATGACTAAAGGTGCTTTTCAGGGAGTTGAATCCGAGGCCCTAATTCGACTTGGATTCAGCAACCCGTACTTTTATAACAGTGTGTTTAAGGGTGGATTAGGGTTCAGAGTGAGTCAGGGAAGCGGGAATTGCATCAACTGCAACTTGACGAACGCAGTTTTATACGACCAGTCATCCGCCGGAAGTCTTTATGTGAAATACTATGCGGATATAGCAGTCAAAGACAAAAACGGCGGCAGTTTAAGCAATATCCGGTTGGATATACACAACGAAGTTGATGATACGATCAAGCATGATATAGAAAATCTGCTGTTGCCGCAAAACCATTGGGAATGGTACGATGATCCGCCGCCCAATAAGTGGTATCACCGGCGCGCCACCTTCGATGAAGCCAACGAGCAATCAACATTCCATACGGGCAGAAACGGCCATACGGAATTACCGGCATGGGAAAGTAATTCTGTCGTGTTAATGGATTATATAAAAGACCTTTCCGGTAAAAGAAATTATACCTACTCAATTTCCGCTTTTGATCCGAATAACATCTGGACAGATGTGCCGCATACAATCTATCCGGACGGAACAATTCAACAATTAAAGCCGCTGGCCAAAGTAACCGGAGTAGATCCCAACGACTCCTGGTACCGCCCCGATCCAAACACCGCTCGGAACTCAACTGTCCTGCAGATTAAGCATACTCGCACAAAAATGACGGTTAATGCCAACCAAAACGCCGTAAATATAACCGTCAATAAATGGGATACTTCCCTGCCTCAAGGAGATGTTCTGGTGAACTTCACCGCCGACACACCTGAATGTGATGATGTATCCTTCACCATCGGCGCTCTGAAGCCAAATGTAAACTATCTGGTCAGGAGAGATGGCGCTGTTTACACATCAATAAAGGCCGATTCAACAGGAAAAATAATCTTTGATGACTCAGTCTGGAAAGAGCACGCTTTCAGTATCGTGGAAAAACCCACTGCTACCGAGCTATCGCTTGATTTAAGTGATGATCGTAAAGCAGATATTTAATTATAACAGGATTGAGATCGAGACCGCCGCGTTCAGCGCCGACGGCGGAAAGCGCTTGCCTGAATTTGGTGAAGTAATTGCGCTTAGCCGAATTCCGGCAAATGAGCATTACTCTGTTCTCTGTGGTAATATTTTTCCGTCTTTCCGTTAGCCAGAGGGAGTTTTCCACCCCTTTCAGCACCCGGTAGAGTTCGGTGACGCCCCATGCCTGGGCATCACAGCCGCGGAGCCGGTGCGGATAATCGCCGTCGAGGATTTCCGGAATCTGACCGAGACAGCCGGCATTGATGATCCGAACACTGGCGGCCAGCCAGGCAAGCGCGGCGTCCCGGCCCCCTGCCCCATGCACCTGCACCCAGGCTTCGGAAAACGAGGGGAACAGCCAGGTCCAAGCCGTGCCGTTATGGTAGGCCGGTTTACGGCGGGTGTCTTCGTCGCCTTCATACCGGCCCCAATACGGATGCAAGGGATCATTGATCAGGCGGCCGGCGCGCTCAATCGGCAACGGAAATTCCACCGGGCGGTCGGCCAGGGTGCGAATGGCGCCGGGCACCAGCAGTTCCTCACACGCCGCCAGAACCTGACGCCCGATGTCCTGATCCGTCACGGCGCCGAGGGTCAGCGCAAGTAATTGATTGGGCCGCAACGCATCATCCGGAGTTGCTTGCGCCGCCGGTTTGCCCGCCGCCGCGTGAAGGCAGTCAGCTAAAAACCCGCGCTGAGGATTCCAGAAATGGCGCTGAATTGATTCCTGCACGCGGTTTGCCAGGGCCGGCCATTGGGGATCATGACCCGTTTGGGCCAGAAAGGTTAAGGCGGCCTGCCAGAGCGCCTGGATTTCAATGGGATAGCCTTCCCGAGGAGACCCGGCCGGGAAGTTGGTATCCATCCAAGTGAAATGAGCCGGGCTGAATATCAACCCCGATTCCACATCCATCCCGATACCGTTTGGCGTTCCGCGAATATAACCACGGGCAACGGACTCGAGCGCCTGGCGCACCGTATGCCGGCCGCAGGATTCATTCAGCAAATCCTGGCGCCCGGCAGCGCGGCACCAGTCGGCGCAGGCCACAATCAGCCAGAGGGGGGCATCGGAGGTGTCCCGATTGTCGGCCCGTTCGCCCTGGATCATGTTCGGCAGGGTTCCGTCTTTTTCAAAATTGGCAAACTGTTTGAGGATCGCGCCGACCTCCTCCAGCATGCCGGCGGCGATCAAGCCGCGGGCGCAGATCAGCGTATCCCGGCCCCAATCGAGAAACCACGGGTAACCGGCAATCACGGTTTTTAATTCACCCCGCCGGACGACAAACTGGCGCATGGCCTGCTCCAGCACTTCCAACAACGGCTTGGGGTCGGTTGCCGGCGCCCGGGTTGCCTCAGACGCCGCCGAAGGCGGGTAAACTTCGGTTTTTCGCCGCGTTGCCACCGGCAAGGTATCGCGTTCCTGGGACGTCATAATCTGCGCTTGGATCACGGCCTCCTCCCCGCCCGCCAGTGACAGCTTGAAATATCCCGGGCTGAACAGATCGGATGTCGGCTGTAAGCCCCGCTCCGCCTCGACCGGATGATGCACCAGGTATTGCCATTCCGGTTCCACCTGAAAACTTCCCGCCGATGTGATCATCTTCAGGCGCCGATTCGGGTCCGGCGAGAAGATGAAACCCCGTTCTTCCGGATGAATGGCCGCCGGC
>JAHIJO010000047.1 GCA_018898455.1 Verrucomicrobiota bacterium
AAATCCCATAGCCAAAATAGTCAGTCGCTCCGCGGCTCCGTCCAACAACGTTTTATCCCAAATGCTGCTCGAAAATCGCTTGTCTCCCCACGCCAGCGCGGTATACTCGCAGCACTTGGGATAAAACGCTATTCGTTCGACATTGAATCCGTTCTTCATCTTAGTTTTTGCTGTTTTGAACCCCTGCCGGCACCATTGTTCCGCGGCGCCGCCCGGACGGCTTTCCTCGGCATTCCAGTGCTGGGCGGCAATGCGCAACGGACGGCGATACCAGGGCAGGGCGCGATCAACGACGGCATTCTGCGGTAAATTGTTTTTCTTTCGCTTCATATCGTCCATTTCCTTTCCATTTTCACGACCCGCCCCGATTTATCACGATTTTCCCACCAGAAGCCACAGCGCGAATGCGGTGAGACAAGGTTACGGTCGGCAATATCCCGATGATCGATGGGGAAATTGCTGCAATTTGGGGGACGATACCGGGTATAAAGGCGGCACGCTGGAATACCATTGTCATAATGGAAATAACGGCATCGCCAAGCCAGGCGGCAACAGGCCCCGCATCGCCGGCACTCGCCCTGGCGCCTTTTCAGGCTCGCACGCACATAGCCAGGCCGGCACACGTTCCACCACAGCCGCCGAGGCGTACCCAAAATCAGTTTCAGCCGCACACGTAATGTATTCTTTGTATTGCTCATAAACTGCCGGCAAACAATACCTTTTGATTCGCCATCAGAGCCTGGATTAAAAACCGGAACATTAATGAAATTTGTCCAATAGTCAAATGCATTTGCGAAAACCGGCAGCAATTCTTATTATGGCACCAGCCCCCGCGACCTCATGTCACGGGTTAATAGATTGTTGAAAAACGCGTGCGTTTCCCAACAATCTTTCGCGCCTGCCGGATAAGCCGACAGGCGGCGCGGCCATAATGAGCAAATCCCGCCCCGCCCTGCGGTCGGGGCTTACAGGGAATGTCCGTTGTGGGGGTGCAGTTTGCTGCACCCGACCGGATTTCGGGATCGAATCATCGCACCAAGACAGATCGAGCAAGCACGATCCCTATCTGTGAAAGAAAAGATGGTGGAATCTTCTGAACCAAGGGGGGATGTTTCACTTTTTAATATTCCGCGGGCATATCCGCGACTTCAGCCAGCGAGAAGACCGGGCCGTCAATGCACACGTATTTCGGGCCGATGTTGCACCGACCGCATTTGCCGATCCCGCATTTCATGCGCATCTCGAACGAGAGATAGGTGTCTTCAGGCTTGAATCCCAGCTTGGTGAGCTCAGGAATCGTGTACTTCAGCATGACCGGCGGACCGCAGATCAGGCAGATCGCGTCCCGCGGGGACGGCTTGACATCGGCCACGACCGTCGGCACAAACCCCACCCTGCCCCTCCACCCTTGCGCTTCATTGTCCACGGTCAGGGTCACGGCAACATCTTTCCGCTTGGACCAGTCGGTGAACTCTTCCTTGTAGCAAAGCTCACCGGGAGTCCGGGCGCCGTAAATCACGGTGATATCCTTCACGGAGGACCGGATGTCCGGGTGCAGGAGATAGCGGATCGCAGCCCGCAGGGTCGTCACGGCAAACCCGCCACTGATAATGACGATGTTCTTTCCCTTCATTTTTTCGATCGGGTAGCCGTTGCCCATGGGACCCCGAATGCCCATCGGCCGGCCCAGTTCGGCGTTATGCAGTTCGTTAGTCACCACGCCGGCGGGATAACGCTTGACCGTGAATTCCACGTAATCCCGGTCCAGCGGCGAAGAAGCGATCCCGATGGGACTTTCCCCGAAGCCCAGCAATGAGAGTTCGGCGAACTGGCCGACCTTGAAATCGAAGCCCTTGCGATCCTGCGCATTGTGGAAGATCAGCCGAAACGTCTTGATGTCGCGCGCCTCGTTTTCCACGACCACCCGATCGATCGTGACGGGATACGGAATGTAGGGATTGGTTTCCATTTATTTAAAATCGCTTATTTCCTTCAAAATCTGCCGCACGTCGTTATGCGCCGGACAGACCGCGATACACCGGCCGCATCCGACACAGAACGGGATATGGAACTTGCCGACGCCATAACTGAACTTGTGCATGATCCGCTGGCGCGACCGCTCCTTCTGGGACAGCCGCGGATTATGTCCTGACGCATGCCGGGTGAACAGGTCGAACTGGCAGGTATCCCAGACCCGGACCCGGGCCCCGTCCTGTCCCATGACCTCCTCCTGGATATCGAAGCAATGACAGGTCGGACATAGGAAGGCGCAAGCGCCGCACCCCACGCACGGCTCATGGATGCGGTTCCAAAGGTCGGAGTTGAATATGTTTTCAAGACGGCGCTGAATGACCGCCATATCCAGAAGAGGCACGCCCCGCGCCGCCGATTGTTTCCGCGCTTCTGCAATGGCAGCCAGGTCTTCCACCCCGGCCTTCGGGAAGCCGTCATAGGCCAATCGCAACGCCACGCCTTTGTCGGTCAGGATTTCCAAAGCCATCCGGCTTGTCGTGTGCTCCGCTTGGCCACCCGCCAATGGAACGAGAAATGCATCGCAATCCCGGTTGTCCATGGGATCAATCCCCAGTTCGCGGCAGAACACGAGCGGGTCTTGCTCCGTAAATCCGCGTCCGATCAGTGTCGTCGCGGCGCGCCGGGCCAGGTAAGGCTGATCCGGGCTGGGCTCGGCCGAGAAGACGGCGTCGAGCACCTTCACGGCCTGGACATCGCAGGGATGCAGGCCGAGGGCAATCTGCGGCTCCGGCGCCGGAGGCGGCGTGATCGTTTCCCTGCCCTTTTCACGATGATAGGTAAAAAGGATTTCCGTTCTGGGCAGAAATGCCTGCTTGGGCGGCACCTGGGGAATGCCGCAGGTCCAATCCGCCTGTTCCGGCGCCGCCAGCCACGCGAAGACGCACAGACCATCATCGTTGCGCGTCGGCGCCAGCACCTTATGCCCCTGCATGAGCGCGCCCACAAAGGCCGGCATCTCGGACAAAGGAATGATTCTGATTTCTCTTGTCATCATATTTGTTCCAACGCGGGTTATGCCCGCCACCCAAAGTTGCATCTGTAGGCCCGCATAGCATGCGGGCACCAAGAGCCGCCATATTGATTTTTCGAGTTATTTATCGCGGCACCTGATTGATCAGGTGCTATCAATGGCGCGCCCCGCGCCATAAATAGATCCCACCAGGTGGAATCTATCGGATGAATTCATTACAATCGCCCATGCTATACATGGCCAGCGGCGGATGGACCGCCGAATCCATACCGGCCATGAACCCGTATTCCTGTTTCACGTGGCTGCGGAGATGATCGTTGTACAGCCGCAGATCCACGTTCATGGGACACCCGCGGACGCAGGCTCCGCATCCCGTACAGCGTCCGCCCAGGTGCATCAGCCGCTGAAGGTGGAACAGCATGGCATCGGACGGATCGTCGGTTCGGCCGACCCATTTCGGCTTGCACGCGTCGGCAAAACATGTTTTGCAGTAGCAGGCCGGGCATAGGTTCCGGCACGCATAGCACAGGATGCATTTGCTCATTTCCTTGTGGAACCGGGTCCAGCGGTGATCCGGCGACGCTTTCCTCAGCGCCTCCATCTCAGCCGTGAGTTCCGGCAAGTCCGGCTGAGGAACGGGCGCGCCGATCCAATAATCCGCGATAACCGGATTATGGACCTGACATTCCCGGCAGGCCGTGTAAATGGCATCGGCCACCTTGACCCGCTTCCACGACCCGGCGCATTGAAACCGGAAATGTTCCCCTTCCCGATCCACTTCCCGGGACGCATCGCACCCCATCAGCTTCGCCACATGCCGCCGGTCCACGACGCCGCGGCAGGGCGCGCCGATGATGACCAGATTTTTCCGGTCCACCTGCTTCTCCTGGAGCAATCCCACCACCGACCGGGAATCACAGCCCTTGACCACGACAGCCGTTTTGCGGTCCTTGAACTTATGCAGGTAATTCACCAGGTTCATCTCACAGCGATCGTCAAAAATCAGGGCGGCCACTTTCCGGGCCATCATATCCCGCTCCGCATCCGGCGCCATGGATTGGGAGGCGTCAACGGAGTCCTTAGCGCCATGAATGATCAGCGGCGCCGCCGCCAGGGGCAGGCTGGCGGCCTGGTAGCCGATGAAGACCTCCACCTTGCCCTTGGTCAGCAGGTCCCGGGCAATGGTCTTCAAATCAACTTGTTTGGGCATGGTCATGACTACTCGGTTTTCGATTTTCCAGAATCACCCTATTATCAACAAACCTCTGTGGTTTAAATTACATCTTCACAATTCGTTTTGCCAGGCGGCGGTTCGGGCCCAGGGCTCTGACTTTCTCCGTCACTTCGGTCATGACCTGTGAGAACTTGGCGCCTTCCGCCGCCGACACCCACGAAAACTGAACACGGCCATCCTCAACGCCGACAAAGTCCAGCAGTTCCTTCAGCAGGCGGAACTTCCGCCGCGCATAATAATTACCGGTCAGGTAATGGCAATCACCCGGATGACATCCCGACACGAGCACGCCGTCCACGCCATCCTGGAGTGCCTTGAGGATATAGGCCGGATTCACGCGTCCGGAACAGGGCACGCGGATGATACGGACATTCGGCGGATACTGCAGGCGGCTGACGCCGGCCAGGTCGGCCCCGGCGTACGAGCACCAGTTGCACAGAAACGCCAGAATCCTGGGCTGCCATTCCCTGAATTCAGATGGATGGTCGTTGTTCATGTTATCTTAATTTTGGAGTGCTGAAGCCACACTCCCGCTTTTTTGCCGGAAGCGTGGCTTCCGGCATCCAAAGCGCAAGCTATGCTTGCGCACTCCAAGAAGGCTACGCCTCATATATTATTCGTTCATAACGCCGCAATCTCCGCCAGGATCTGCTCGTCGGTAAAGCCCCGCAGAGTAATCGCGCCGCACCGGCAACTGGCACAGCAGGCGCCGCATCCCTTGCAAAGCGCCGGATTGATCCTGGCCAGCAGACGGTCGGTCCGGCCGATGCGCTGAACTTCCAGCGTCACGGCCCCGAACGGGCAAATCTTCTCGCACAGTCCGCAGGCCGCACAGCGCTCCGGATCCACGTCGCCGATCGTGCCGTGCGCTTCCAATTCCTTCCGGGACAACAACACGCACGCCCGGGATGCCGCCGCCAGCGCCTGGGCAATGGATTCATCCGATGACTTGGGACCATGGGCCAGTCCGGCAACGTACACGCCGTCGGTCGCGAATTCCACCGGCCGCAGTTTAACATGCGCTTCGAGAAAAAACCCATCCTGATTCAGCGGCACCTTGAGCTGTTTGGCCAGGACGTCGTTGGCCTCGCCATCCGCAACCATGCCGGCGCTGAGCACCACGAAATCAGCTTTCAACGCCGTCTTCAGGCCCAGGACCGGGTCTTTCACGAGAACGGTCGGCTTTTCCGATTTGCCGTTCCAGATCACTTCCGGCCGGTCGTTCAAATCGAACCGCGTGAACAGCACCCCCTTGTCCCGGGCTTCCGCATAGTACGGCTCCCGCATACCGTAGGTGCGCAGGTCGCGATAAAGCACACGCACCTCGGCCTGAGGATACAGGGCCTTCAGCCGGATGGCATTTTGCACCGCCTTGGAACAGCAAACGCGACTACAATACTGCCGTGGATCCTCCCGCGACCCGACACACTGGATCATGACCACCGAGGACAGCGCGCTCTTCAGGCCCTGTTCCAGATGTCGGCTCAATTCCATCTGGGTGATGACCTTCCGATGCCGGCCATAACCATATTCTTCGGGCTGGTATTCCACGGCGCCGGTCGCCACGATAATGGCGCCATGCTTAAACACCGTACCATTGGACAGCGTGGATTCGTAATTGCCCACAAACCCCTTAATTTCACGCATGCGCGCACCAACATGCGTTTGAATGCGAGGATGCTTCCTGACCCCGGCTATGGCGGATTGGAGCAACGCCTGGAGATCCTGACCGGCGAGGGTCCGGTCCAACTTCCTCAGGTTGCCGCCCAGTTCCTTCTCCTTCTCGACCAGGCAGACATCGAACCCCTGGTCGGCGATTGCCAGGGCCGAGGTCATCCCGCTCAATCCGCCGCCGATGACCAGCGCGGCCGGCGTTACCGGCAGGCTGACCGACTGCAGCGGCTCGGCCAGCCGGGCCATGGCCACCGCCATGCGCACCAGGTCCTTAGCCTTGGCAGTCGCACCCTCGGGATCCTGCTGATGGACCCACGAACACTGGTCGCGGATATTCGCCATGACAAACAGGTGCGGATTCAATCCCGATTCCTTCATCGTTTCCTGGAACAAGGCCTCGTGAGTACGGGGCGAACAGGAAGCCACGATCACCCGGTTGAGCTTGTGTTCCTCGATGCGCTGTTTGATGAGCTTCTGGGTATCCTGGGAACAGGTGTACAAATTAGCATCGGCGTAAGCGACCCCCTGTAGCATGGCCGCGTAATCCTTCACCGCCGGCACATCCACCACCCCGCCGATATTGATCCCGCAATGGCAGACAAACACGCCGATGCGCACCGGCTCGCCCGCGATATTCCGTTCCGGAGGATACACCCGCTCCGTAACCAGCGTATTCCGCGCCGGCGCCAGGAGCCGGGCGGCTTCGCAGGCGGCCGCACTGGCCTGGATCACGGTTTCCGGTATATCCCGGGGCCCCGTCGCGGCGCCGGCGGCAAACAGGCCCGCCCGCGAGGTTGCCAGGGGCCGCAGGGGCTCGGTCCAGAGAAAGCCGTATTCATTCACGCGCACACCCAGCAAGCGCGCCAGCCGGCGGGTATCCCCGGACGGTTCCAGGCCCACGGACAAAACCACCAGGTCAAACCGTTCCCGCTGGAGCCGGCCGGACTCATCGGCAAAGATTACTTCGTTCTCACCGGTTTTTTCATCGCGCACGACATCGGACACGCGCGAATACTTGAAAACAATCCCGTATTCCGATTTGGCCCGTTCCACAAACTTGTCGAATTCCTTGCCGAATGCCCGGATATCCATGACAAAAATCGTCGGTTCCACGGAACGCTCATGCTCCTTGGCAATAATGGCCTCTTTCACCGCGGCCATACAGCAAACAGACGAGCAATAGCCGTTCCGGCAGGACACGTCGCGCGAACCGACGCATTGCAGGAAGGCAATGCGTCGCGGCGCATGTCCATCCGATGGCCTGACCACATGGCCGCCAAAAGGACCGGAGGCGGACAGTATGCGCTCGAACTCCATGCTGGTCACTACGTCGGGATTTGTAGTGTAACCCAGTCCGTAATCGTGATCCGGGACGAAGGGTTCGAATCCCGGCGCGGCCACGATGGCGCCGATCTCCAGCTTCCGCGACCGATCGGCATCCTGGTAGCAAATGGCCTTCGCCTCGCAAACTTTTTCGCAAATCCCGCACGCCTCGCGGTTCAGTTTAAGGCAGGCCAGCCGGTTAATGGCCGGCACATTGGGGACGGCCTGCGGAAAGGGACGGGAAATCGCGCCGGTGGATGTCATCCCGGCATCGAAACGGGATAGAAGTGCGCGGGGTTCTTCGCCCGCGATTTTCGCCAGGTTCAGCAGGCGCGATCCGGTCGGGCAGACAAATACGCAGGCGCCGCACAACACACAGCGCGGACTGACTTCGCCAAACGGCGTCATCACTTTCCGATCCACGCCGCGGTTGCCAAAGGAGATGGCCTCCGCCTGGCTGATTTCCCGGCAGGCCCGCACACACTGGCCGCAAAGGATGCAGTCATTGTCCGGATTCGTTTCCAGCCGGCCGGGCTTCACCCCCAGCTTTTCCGCCAGCTCCCGCACCCCCTGGCTGTGCGGGCAACCGGCCAGGATCAGTTCCATAACCGTCCGGCGAAGACGCGTAAGCCTTTCCGATTCGGTGACAATTTCCAGGCCGGCCGCGGCAGGCAAGGTACAGGAGGTGGTGACCTTGCGGCGGCCGCCCCGGCCCACGATCTCGACCAGGCACAGGCGGCAGGCCCCGTAATCCGACAGACTGTCGTGCTGACAGAGCGAGGGAATCCAGACATTGTTGGCGCGGGCAATCCCGAGCACGGACGCCCCTTCCTCCGCCTGAATGCTAACGCCGTTGATGGTTAATGTAATCATGGTTTCCACAAAAATAAAAATTCTCGCGTCGCCCGCTGAACGGGTAAGCGGCCACTTGGCCCAAAGGGCTTACGTGGCAAGATCCAAAATCCAAATTCCAAGGAATAAAATTCCAAAAACAGAAAATCAATCTGCAATCAAAAATCAACAATCACCAATTCCGCTCACTCCACCTTCACCGCGTCGAACTTGCACGCCTCGACACACTGGCCGCACTTAATACACACGGCAGTATCGATGACATGCGCTTGTTTCTTCTCTCCGGCAATCGCCTTGACCGGGCAAACGCGGCGGCAGGCGCCGCATCCCACGCACTTGCCGGCCAGGATTGTGTAGCGTATGAGCGCCGGACATACTCCCGCCGGGCACTTCCGATCGCGGATATGCGCCTCGTATTCCTCCCGGAAATATTTCAGGGTAGACAAAACCGGATTGGGCGCCGACGTGCCCAGCCCGCACAACGAGGCATTGGCAATCACGTCGCAGAGATCTTCCAGGAGCTGGGTATCCCCTTCCCGTCCCTCGCCCGCACAGATCCGCTTGAGCACATGCCCCATCTGCTTCAAGCCTTCGCGGCAGGATGTGCATTTTCCGCAGGATTCATCCATGAGAAATTCAGTGAAATAACGCGCCACATCCACCATGCAGGCGCTGTTGTCCATGACGATCATGCCACCGGACCCCATGATGGAACCCACCTTGGTCAACGAATCGAAATCCACTGGTAAATCAATCAAGCGGAGTGGGATACACCCGCCACTGGGTCCGCCGGTCTGGACAGCTTTCAACGTTTTGCCTTCCGGCACGCCACCGCCGATCTCGCCGACGATCTCCTTGAGCTTGATGCCCATAGGCACTTCGACCAGTCCTGAGATCCTGACATTGCCGACGAGTGAAAAAACCTTGGTCCCCGTGCTCTGGGGCGTACCGATAGCGGCGAACCATTCGGCGCCGCGCATGACAATCGCCGGAACATTCGCCCAGGTCTCCACGTTATTGAGAACCGTCGGTTTTTCCCACAGACCGCTTTCGGCCATGTGAATATGCTTGGCCCGCGGCTCACCCGGATTGCCTTCGATTGAGGCGATCAGCGCGCTGGACTCGCCGCAGACAAACGCGCCACTGCCCCGGGCAATATGCACATCGAAATCGAAGCCCGATCCCAGGATATTCTTTCCCAGTAATCCGCAGGCATGCGCCTGGGCAATGGCCTGTTCGAGTTGAACCACGGCCAGGGGATATTCCGTGCGAATATAGACATAACCCTCATGGGCGCCGATGGCATAGGCGCCGATCGCCATGCCCTCGATCACGCTGTGCGGATCGCCTTCCATGACGCTCCGGTCCATGTAGGCGCCGGGATCGCCTTCGTCGGCGTTGCAGATGACGTATTTTACCGGCGCCTTGACCTCAAAGCACGACTGCCATTTACGGCCGGTTGGAAATCCGCCGCCGCCCCGCCCGCGCAGGCCCGACTGCGTCACCTCGCCGATGATCCGTTCGGGCGGCATGGCGACCAGGACCCTGGCCAGTGCGTAATAACCGCCGCGCGCGACGTATTCTTCGATATGATCCATGTCAATAAAGCCGCAATTACGCAGGGTAATCTTCATCTGCCGGGCAAAAAACGGATGCCGCGCATACTCCACTACGCCGGCATAGGCGCCATCGCCCAGGACCCGGGACCGGGATTCGAGCAGGATTTCATCGCTGGCCATCTTGAACAGCGCACCCTCGGTATATTCCCTGTCCTCCCGCACCGCCTGCAGAATCGCGGCGACCTTTTCTGCGGTCAGATTGCCATACACGATCCGGGGCTTGCCCGGCCGAACCACATCCAGCAGGGGTTCTTCTTCACAAAGCCCGATACAGCCGACGCGCGCCACGGACCAGCCGTCTTCCGGCCGCAGGTTGCTTTGGACCGCCGCCAGGACCGAATCGGCGCCGCACGCCAGCCCGCAGGACCCGATCCCGACCCCGATCCGAACCCCGGCCTCCGGATACAGACGCTTCAGTCCCGCCTGTTTCATCGCATCCAAATCCTGTGGCTTGGCGATTATCCCCAGGGGACTATTTTGTGAGGAAATTGTCATATGACCGTTTTGTCGAATTCCTGAATTAACACATCCAGATGTCATTCCGAGGAGCCTAGCAACGAGGAATCTCCGGCATCCGGTAACCGCGACTCGACTAAGCTCACTGAAGTCCGGATTGAGATTCCTCACTTCGTTCGGAATGACAACTTCTTTTCGTTGTTCTAAATGCTTATTGATTCCATAAATAATTACAATCTTACTCCGGATAATCCTTCAAAATCTTCGCGATCTCCGCCGGCTTGACTGCGCCGTAAATCTTTTCATCCACTTTCACCACCGGCGCCAGACTGCAACAGCCCAGGCAACGGACGATCTCCAAGGAGAAACGCCGGTCCGGCGTGGTCTGGCCCACGTCAATCTTCAACTCCCGCCGGAGCTCGGCGATCAGCCGCGGCGAACCGCGGATATGGCAGGCCGTTCCATCGCAGATGCTGATGGTATGCGCTCCGCGCGGAATGAACGAAAACGCCTTGTAAAATGTGCCGATGCGATACAGCCGGCTGACGGGAATTCCCAGGGTGTACGCCAGGTATCCGATCACTTCCCGGGGCAGATAGCGCAGGCGGGCATTCGTTTCCTGGAGAATGCGAATCACGGCGCTCTGGGATGTCCCATGTTCGGCCAGCAACGCGTCCGCCAGCGCCTTGAGCTTGAGGTCGATGATAACCGGTTCTTCCTCGACGTCGAAGCGCGGCTGGTTGCGCGTCGGACAACGGGTCAGGCACAGGCCGCACCCGGTGCACTTGGTCACATCCACGTATCGGGCTTTCTGCTTCACCTCGACCTGGAACCGGCCGGCCGTGCCCGTGACGTTCTGCACCTCGGCCAAGGTCAGCAGTTCGATGTTCCGGTGACGGGCGGCCTCCACGAGTTTCGGCGACAGGATGCACATGGAACAATCGTTCGTCGGGAACGTCTTGTCCAGGCGCGCCATATTGCCGCCAATAGCCGGCGTTGCCTCCACCAGGTACACCTTGAACCCGCCGTCGGCCAGGTCAAGCGCCGACTGGATGCCGGCGATGCCGCCGCCAATGACCATCACGGCGCCGGTGATGTGATGCGTTTGTGTGGGTGCAATCATAGCCAAGCCCTAACATTTCACCGCCACAATGTTCTAAACTCCAAGCTCTAAATTCCAAGGAATAATAAAATTCTAATAAAGAAATGATGTTAATCTTGATTGTTTTTCCGTTTGTTTCCACCGAAGGCTGGAACCTTTGCCTTAATTGACTGCTTTTCCTTGGATTTTGGAACTTGCCACGTCATCCCGACTCAAAGAGATCGGGACAAGTGGCCCCTTGGTCCGGCTCAGAGCCGGACCGACGGGGGATTTTGGAACTTAGATTCTGTCAGGCATTCTTCCACGTGTTTCTTCAAAGCCTCGTACTTCGGCCGATCCGCCACCAGCAGGTTGGCCGCATCCCGCTGGAGCTTATGAATCAATTCATCCAGCCGGGCCAGTTCCTCGGCCACTTCCGCCTTCACATAGCCCTCCTTGATCGCCAGGGCGCGCAAGGCCTTCATCACGTCGCGGAATTTTACATTCTGGGGACACTTGGCATAGCAGGCATAGCACTGAAGGCATTGCCATAAAATTGGAGAAGACAGAACTTCCTTCCGCAGGCCCATCAGCACTTGGCGGATGATCCGGCGCGGATTGAATTGATCGTTGACGAAGGCCACCGGGCAGGCCGCAGTACAGGTGCCGCAGGCGAAACAGAGTTTGATGTTCTCGCCGCCCGGGCAGGCCGCCACGTCATCCTTGAATTTCGGGTCCAGATCTTTGTTGTGTATCGTGTCCATAGTTACATTTTCCACCTGAGATCGTTTCGTTAATAAGTTTTTAGCCACGGATGAAACACGGATTGAACACGGATGTTTTATTTAATAAACCATACGTTTAAATTCGACTTTGGTCCGGCCAAAGTTGATTAATAGCCCTACTTTAATACCGGTTCCTTTTAATTCGTTTATACATGACGACATAAGTATCGCGGCATTCTGTCATCCTGAACGCAGCGAAGGATCTTGATTTGGCTGACCGGCCTTGAGATTCCTCTCCCGACTCTCTACGAGGTCGGGATCGGAATGACAAACGGCTAAACATGCCGCACTACTTATGTCGCTGTGTATAGTAATTGCGGCTCATCTTGCCGGTTATAATCTTTCGCAACTTTAATTTCCAAATTCATGCGTTATCCGTGTTCAATCCGTGTTTCATCCGTGGCTAAATAATCAATCATTCCGGCGGCGTCGGCCGCGGCAACAGCCCCGCCAGCCCGATGATCTCACCCACCTTATGTTCCCACTCAATGGCCATCAGGTGAATTCCGGCCACGCCTTCCATGTTCCGGAGTTCCTGAATCTGCTCCACGCAAATACGGATGCCTTCGGTCTTGGGCTCCTTGGATTGCTCGATACGGTCGATCAGCGCCTGGGGCAAGCTGATACCTGCGACCTTGTCGCGCATATATCTGGCCATGCCGGCAGTCTTGATCGGCGTCAAGCCGGCAAGGATTTTGCACCGCTGGTGCAGGCCCCGCGCGCGAACCATATCCATCCAGCGCTTGAAGCGATCCATGTCGTAAATGCACTGGGTCTGGATAAAGTCCGCGCCCGCGGCAATCTTCTTTTCCAGGCGGATGACCCGGAACTCGAACGGATCGGCAAAGGGATTGGCGGCGGCGCCGATAAACATCCGCGGCTCCTTGGCTTCCGCCTTGGCCGAGTTCTTGATTTCCTCGCCGCAGGCAAATATTTTCCTATCGCGCATGTCACGGACCATTTGGATGAGCTGGATGGAATCCAAGTCATACACATGCCGGGCCGTCGGATGATTTCCAAAGCATTGATGGTCGCCGCTCAAGCAGACCAGATTGCGAATACCCAGCAGATAGGCGCCGAGAATGTCCGCCTGCATGGCCAGCCGGTTCCGATCGCGGCAGGTCATCTGCATCACCGGCTCCACCCCCTGCTCCAGCGCCAGGCGGGCGGCCGCCAGGCTGGAGACCCGCACAATCGCCGTCTGGTTGTCCGTGATATTCACGGCATCTACCTGCCCGCGCAGGTAACCGGACTTGGTTTTGATCATCTCAAGATCGGCGCTCTTGGGAGGACCCAGCTCCGCGGTGACCACGAACTGGCCGGCTGCCAACAGTTTTTCAAGGTTGCTTCCGGATTTGTATATCGATTCCGTCATCATTCCAAAACCCGCCAGCATGCTGAAGCGGTTCTAACGAACCGCCCCTACATCGAACGGCTATCAAGCCGTTGTGGAGGCCGTTCGCCAGAACGGCAACTCATTTCTATCCCTGCACCACGTCCTCCCGCGATAACCGCCGCGGACCGCCGCTATGGGTTTTCGACCAATCGCGCGGAGGCGCCGCCGCCAGCAAGGTCTCCAGTTTGCCCAGCGCTTTCAGTCGATCGTAAATCAATTGCCAGCCGCATTCAATCCGCTCCGGATCCACCTCGCACATCCCCTCCTCGGACCCGCCGCAGGGACCATTGGACAGCGACTTCGAGCAGCGGGTCACGGGACAGACGCCGCCGAACACGCCGAGCTTGCAGTCGCCGCAGGCCAGGCAGTTCTCCTGCCATTTCCCGCCCGCTTCATTGGTTCCCATGAACTTCGTGTTCAGGGCCGGATACACCGGCTTATTCGGAAACAGCCGGGCTGCCAACTGCACGCCCACCCCGCAGGCCAGGGAAAGAATCGCGTCGCAGGATTCCGCCTGGCGGCGGATGGGATCGAAAAATTCGGCGTCACATTGGCGCTCGATGGTATTTTCCAGAGTTTCCAGTTTACCTTCGCCGGAGTCCCGAACTCCGGGAGCCGGGACGCAGGCCAGCCCGCCGCCGAGCCGCAGGACTGACGCCAGTGTCGCCACCTCGCGCTCACCCCCGGCCAGACAAACAGTCACGCAGGTGCCACATCCCAAGACCAGCACCCGCCGATGCCCGGCAAGATATCCCTTGATCTCATCGATTTGTTTTTGTTCCGCGACAATCATGATGCCATCCCGTTACTGGTTCTTCGTTCCATTTTACCAAGCCGTCCAAAACGGTCTATCAACAGGTAGCGCAGGCTTTACGCCTGCTATCCGGCTGATTCGTTGGCGTTCAGCCATAGGCTGATCCGCCTCCGGCGGAAAAGCCAACACTACCGTGTAGATACTATTTCGACTCCTTAATCATGCGCCGTTCGCCCGGCCGATTCCACCGTATTGAACAACAACATGGTAATCGTCATGGGCCCCACCCCTCCGGGCACCGGCGTGATCAGGCCGGCCTTTTCCTTGACTGCCTTGTAATCTACGTCACCGACGAGGCGAAATCCATTCTTCTTCGACGGATCGTTGATCCGATTGACACCCACGTCAATGACCACCGCGCCCTCCATCACCATGTCCGCGGTGATGGTGTTCGGACGGCCGGTGGCGGCCACAATCACATCCGCCTGGCGGGTAAAATAGCCGATATCCTTCGTGCCGGTATGGCAGAGCGTGACTGTGGCGTTGGCTGTCTCGTTTTTCTGCATCAGCATACTCGCCAGCGGCTTGCCGACGATATTGCTCCGTCCCACGATCACGACGTGCGCCCCCTTGAGCTTGACACCGCTCCGCACCAGCAACTGCACCACCCCGTGCGGCGTGCATGGCAAAAACGCTTTCTGACCCAGCACCATCCGGCCAATGTTCATCGGATGGAATCCGTCCACGTCCTTGTCCGGGTCAATCGCCAGCAGGACTTCAGTTTCATTCAAGTGCTTGGGAAGGGGCAATTGCACCAGGATGCCGTGGATTTTCGGATCCGCATTCATACCCCTGACCCGCGCCATTAATTCAGCCTGCGAGGTTGCCGCCGGCAGGCGGTTATCGTCGGAAAACAGCCCGATTTCTTCGCAGGCCTTCTCCTTGGCCGTCACATACGATTTTGACGCCGGGTCGTCGCCGACCAGGATCACGCCCAGGCCGGGAATGATGCCCCGATCCCGCAACTGCTGAACCTGGGTTTTCAGCTCGGCACGAATCTCCGCCGCCACCTGTTTGCCGTCAATAATTTTCGCCGTCATAGTTGTTTCCTGATTTTTTATAGCCACGGATTAAACATGGATTGAACACGGATGTTTTATTTAAAAGACCATGCGCTTAAACTCGACCTTGGTCCGGCCAAAGTTGATTAACAGTCCCACTTTAATACCGGTTCCTTTTAATTCGTTTAGTAATTGCGGCTCATCTTGCCGGTTATATTCTTTCGCAACCTTAATTTCCACCATGACCTGATTTTCAACAAAAAGATCGGCCGCATAATCACCAACGACTACAGTTTTATATCGAACATGAATTGGATGCTCCATGTCCGCTCTCAATCCTATACGATGCAACTCCACCATCATTGCCTTCTGATACACTTTCTCCAGAAACCCGTATCCCAGCTCCCGATACACCTCAAAAGCCGCCCCAATGATTTTCCCCGTAATATCCTGTGCTTCCAAATTCATACGCTATCCGTGTTCAATCCGTGTTTCATCCGTGGCTAAAATCATCTTCAGCCTTTCACCAACTCCAGGAACCGGCCGGTTTCGAATTCCGCCATATGTCCCACGGCCAACCGGGCGGGATCCAGACCCGCTTTCGCCAGGACAGCCTGCAGGCGTTCGACGCGCTTTGCGGCATGGTCGGCGCCGACCAGATACCGGCAGGCCTCGCGATGGCATCCGAGGATCAGCACGCGGCCGGCGCCCTGTTCCAATGCGCCAAGCACATACCGCTCATCCACCCGGCCGGCGCACGGGACCCGGATCAACCGCACCTTGGCACCGTATTCGCGGCGCTGTGCTCCAGCGGCGTTTGCGGCCGGCCACGCCGAATTTTCACAGGCAAACACCGTGACCCCCGGGCCCGGGGTCAATTCGGCAAGAACCTGATCGTCCGAACAGCGCGGAAAGGCAATGGCGCGCGCCGGACACAGCGCGGCACACAACCCGCATCGCCGGCAAGCAACGGCGGACATGGAAGTTGCTTCCTTCTTGCTATCCACCGCGATGGCGCCATGCGGACATGACCTCAGGCAGGTCAGGCATAAGACACATTTTTCAGCATCCACGACCGGCGCATCCCGGTTGACCATCACCTTCCCGGCTCCCATCCACTGGTGAATGGCTTCAGCGGCGGCGCCGGCATCGTTCTGGGCATCACGCAGTTCGCTGTTGCCGCGGGCCGCGCCAACGACATACATGCCCGGCTGATTACTCTGCGATGACAGTAACCATACATTGTCCGCCTGGAAAGCATTTTCAGGACCGCGACGCAGGGTGCGGGGAAGCGGGAGATTCTCTTTACCGCCGGCGGACCGCATATCGGCCAGAACAACTGCATCGAAATTTTCCTCGACCACCAAGCCGGACTGGGTATCCTGCGCGCGAATCAAAATGCCGCGCTCCTGCTCGGTGATACGCGGAGGTTTATCATACCGGAAAATCAGTGCGCCGGCGGACCGCGCCCGGCGATAGAGGGACTCCATGCCCCACGCCGCCACGCGGACATGCCGGCAATACACAACCACCCGGCGCCGGGGTGAAGCCGCCAGCCGCTCCGCCGCCGAAAGCACCAGCGCATGGACGGCCCGTCCTTGCTCCCCCTGCATATCTAAAACCAGCGCCACACTCCGTGGCAGGGATTTGTTGGCATCACCTTCTTTCGCCGACCTTTCGACGCCCGTCCTAGCGGGTTCCCGGCTACGCCATAGCGCTTCGCCGAGGCGAGTCGCGCCGACCGACGCCGACCGGCGCAGGGCATCCGCCAAATCCGGCAGGCTCAGTATCCGGCCCGACCCCGTTCCTTTCGGAAGCGGAAAGTCCGTGATCAACCCCACGGCCAACACGATGGCACCGGCCTTTAATGTCTGTTCCCGGTCCCCGGCGCGAATACCCACGGAGAAACACCCGGCTTCCCCACTGATCGATTGGCACGCCGCCCGGGCAATCCACCGAATACGGCGATCCGATTGAATTCGATCCCGGGCCGAGGTCAATGCCTGCTTCAAGTGATCCGCGGCTGCATCGGCATCATCATCCAGGTAACTGTAGAAATCAGATAACCGCGAAACGCATCCGCCGAGTTCATCGCCATGGGTCACGAGCGCGACCGAATGGCCAAGGTCGGCCAGACGGATGGCGGAATGCATCCCGGCGATACCGCCGCCCAGAACAACAACGTTCGTATTGATTTTCCGGGACGCTGATGGTATCGGCGCCAGATAGGCCGCGCGCCGGAGGGCAGCCGCGATTAACTCCAAAGCCTTGGTCGTAGCCTCGCCGCGATCCGGATGCACCCAGGCGCACTGTTCCCGGATCAACGCGGCGGCGGACATGCCGGGCTTCAGCCGCGCCTTTGCCATGGCTTCCGCCAGCGGCAGGTCATAAATATCCTGACGGCAGGCGCCGACGACCAGGCGGCGGCACCCCTTATCCGCCAGGGATTGGACAATCCTGACAGTCTCGGCACTGCGGCAGAAGCCGGAACATTGCTTCACGAGCACCACGTCCTCCCGTTCCGCCGGCAAATCCCGCAACCGTTTAAAATCCAGCCGCCCGGCCAGCGTGCCGCCGCAATCGCACAGCACGACGCCAATGCCGGATTTTAATTTTGGAGATGTCCGTTTCATGATTCCCAGCGCCCCCCAGTAGCGCAGGCTTTACGCCTGCGTTTTGCCCCACTGACGCAATGTTAAACCTTGCACTACCGCCTTGCCAGACTGCCCAACCATGGATAATCCTCGGCACGCGCAACCAATCCCGCGCGAACCGGATTCTGAAATACATATTCGCACTTGTCCTAAAATCCCTCCCATGATCGGATGCGATGATCAAAAAAACTGGTTTGCCAGAGGGTTTGACCGTCGCCAGAGCGCCGCCACCAGGTCGCGATCCGACCTTTGAATAAACGCACGGCAGAGGCCAATCCCTTCAACCCAGGATTGGCGATCAAATGCACGTGGTCCGGCATAATGCAATACGCATAAACTCCCCATGTGCCTTCATCTTGAAGCCGTTGCAGTTCCGCAATCAACATATTGTTCCTATCTGCCGACACAAACACCACCCGGCGCGGCTTGACACAGATAGTCACCTCAAATGCGCTGGTGCTGTCGGCATAATCAATACGCGAGCAACGCCGATACCCGCGATATTCTCGTTCCACCGTTTGTACCGCCATCCGCATTTCCTTCCCCATTCAGGTAGCGCAGGCTTTACGCCTGCGTCCTTGCCCCGCTGACGCAAGGATAAACCTTGCGCTACCGCCTGGCAGCTTGGCCATCGTCAAATATCCCGCATTCTCCCAGCACGGCGGCGCATACCGATTCCGCCTGGCTGATCGACGATGCAATATCCTTCGGCGCTTCGCAAGCTCCCGCCAGGAACACGCGCGGCCGCTGGGACTCCGCCAGGCCGGTTGCCCCTTTCACTCCCAGGAACCCCTGCTCATCCACCGGAATCCGGAGCCGTTCCGCCAACGCCAGGGTATCCGGCGCCGGCCGAATCCCGATCGCCAACACCACGAGATCAAATACCGCGCCGGTCACCGCGCCTTGAGCCTGATCCTCGTACCGAACGCTCACCGTATCCTGAGGCCCAGCCGTCACTTCATACGGCCGGGCGCGGATCAGCGTCAAGCGGGGTTTGACCGCATTGAGGAACGCGTTGAAATCCTTGCCGAAATTCTGAAGATCCATGTAGAAAACGGTCACAGCCGCATCCTCCGACTCGTGCAATAACCGGCGCGCCATGCGCAGGGCATAAGCGCAACAGACGGCGGAACAGTAGTCCATGTCCTCCGGCCGCCGGTGCGCATGCTCGCTCCGCGAACCCACGCATTGAATGAACGCGATCCGGCGGGGCGCCGCGCCGTCCGAGGGCCGCGTGATCCGGCGCTGTTGCACCAGCTGGCGCTCAGCCTCCAGGCCCGTGATCACATTGGCTACGCTCCCGTATCCAAAGGACGCGTCGATGGCGGGATCAAAAGGCTGATAACCGACGGCCACCACCAGGGCATCGGCCTCCAGAGTGTGTTGGTGGGGCTTTTCATCCAGGTCGATGGCATTCACCGGACAAGCCTTCGCACAAAGGGCACACGACTTACCTTTGGATCGAAGACAGGCGTCCGCGTCCATCACCGGCTTGCCGCCATAGACCGCCGGCAACAAAACCCGCAGGCACCCCTGGGGACAGGCCTTGAGGCACACGCCGCACCCGGTGCAGCGCTCCATCTTGATAAAACCCGGCTTTGTTGTCACCACCGCCCGATATGGAGATGCCAATCCCCTCGATTCAAAGGCCGCCAGATGGGCCCTGGTTATGACCTGCACACGGGATGACTGGAGAACGGATTTGAAGATATCCACGGCAACACAGACATTACACCGGAGACAGACTTCCGCAGCCTTGCACCCCATGGCGCCGGCATGCCCGCCAATCAGTGGCTGGTTCTCAACGAGGGTAACATCCACACCAGCGCAGGCCAGACGATCCGCCACCGTCGAGCCGGCTACCCCGCCGCCCAGCACGAGCACCCGTTTGGAAGATGATCCGGACATGATTGTCAGTCTTTGAGGCGCCATTGGGGCGCCAAAAAACAATGCCTGCTTTCTTATCAACAGAAGGCGGGAAAAGCAAGAGCGATCTGCCGCTCAGAGGGGAAAGGCAAAACCGCGGGGAACCGTAAACGCTAGACCAGCGATGGTGAGTGGAATACCAGCGTTAAACCGGCGACTAGGACTTCCGAGTCGCTTGCTCAATCAACTTGTTGGCCTGGGAGCCTTCCATCCAAGCCTTCTCTGAGCACAGTTTGAAGATGACTGCCAGCGCCAAACCCATATAGATCAGGCCCAGACACAGGAGAATGACACCCTTGGTCGCCGGCGCCCAAGGCACCCAGAGGAAGAACCCGACATGGATTATGACAAACCCCGCCGCGAGGAACAGGAGCACACTTGCCAGCAGGAGCGCGCCAATCCACCAGCGGCGCATGGTCTGCACACCCTTGACATAGGCCATGGCGGCCTGAATCTTCAGCAGATCGATGGAGAGCCGCCGGTACGATTTGATCAACCCAACCCCGAAGGTCATCATTAAAGCTCTGAGAATCCGATGCATACAATAATCCGTTCCATAGATTTCACTGCTAAAAATCTATTGGTACACCAGGATGATACCGGCCCCCACGCATCGGGTGCCGACAACCTTCCAGTGATTATTTATTCCGGCCAAGGATATACCCGATCAACAGCGAGGCCAGAGCCACGCCGCCAATGTAGGGCCAGGGATTTTCGTGAACGCTTTCATCCACTTCCCCGGCGATTTCCTTCGCCCGTTTTTCACCGATATCCGTGGCCTTGGCCAGGGCATCTGCGGTGCGTTTCTTCGCAATGGCCAGGGATTCCTTGATATCGTGCTCGGTATCGGCCGCTACATCCTTGAGATGGGCATATTTATTGGCCATCAAGTTGCGCAGTTCGTCCTTCTTGTCACGAGCCGCATCTTCCAGCAGTTTCAAGGCTTCGGTGATTTTTTCACTACCGGACATTATCGCGTTTGGCATGATACCTCCTCCTATGTTACAATTCATCCAAATAAAGCGGACCGCCGGAATATCATCCATTCCGGCTTTACAAAAAGAATGATATGCCAGATCGGTATCCAGAGTCAAGAAGCATATTCGTCCAATTCAGCCGCAATGAGCCGCAGATATTCCTCAAAACGGGCCGCCAAAACCGGGGACAGTGAGTCGCCCACGTCCAGGCTCGCCGGCTGAATGCCGAACAGGATCACCGTCCCGGGAAATTCCCCCAATCGCCTTGATAGGGCCAGGATTTCCAACAGATCGCCTTCATGCAGGGAGAAACCGGGCAAAACCTTCCCTGAGGCAACCTGGTCCGGGTTGAAGCGCCGGATGGCGCCCGGCGGTTCATTCATGCGGACACAATCAAGCAAAACGGCTTTGCGCCGGCCGGCCAGAGTGTGAAGCACAGCCATCCCAGCCGTTCCCAGTTCGCGAAAATCAACGGCAGGAAATTGATTAGCCCGCACCACCAGCGCCCGGACCAAGTGGACCCCAATGCCTTCGTCCGACATCAGGGTATTACCGAGACCAATGACCACGGTTGGACGCATGTGGATGTCGGGCATCAGACGAACTTGACATCCAGAAAATGGGTGGAGCAGGACACGCAGGGATCATAGGCGCGGACGAGCATTTCCAGCAGAAGCCGCACCTCCTGTGGATCCCGGCTGATGATTTGCGGCACGAACGCCTCGAAATCCTTCTGGATATTGGCATGGTTCTGGTTAGTGGGAATACAGAGGTTGGCCTTGAGACAAATGCCCTTCTCGTCAAACGCATAACGGTGGAAGAGTGTGCCGCGCGGCGCCTCTACGGCACCGGTACCCTCGCCCGCCTTTGGCGCGACCTTCGGCGTCTCCGATTTTACCCCCGCCGCAAGCACGGCGTCGATGATTTCCAGCGCATGCTCGACGATCTGAAAACTCTCAACCAACTGGGCCACGGTGTTGAAATACGGGTTGCAGTTTTTCGGCTTCAAGCCGAAGGCCTTCGCCGCCTTCGCGGCCTGAGGCCGAAGATAGGCTGCATTCAGGTTGAAACGGGCCAGGGCGCCGACGGCGTACGAGTCCCGATGCCACTTCGCCCACTTGGCCGTGGATTGCGGCGACACGTATTCATTGACCACCGATTCAAACTGCCGGACCGGCACCGTCTCCTTGCCATCGGTACTGCCAATGGCGCCATGATAAAAGGTGTAGCTCTGCCCATCCACCAAGCCGATATATTCCGTATCGCGGGTAAACGCCGGCAGGCGATCGGCCAGGGACAATACCGCTTGAGCCAGTTTCTCCAGTTCCGGCAGGCCGGCCACCAGGCGTTGCTGAAGATCGCGCAATTGGGCTTCCGAGGGTAGGCTGGAAAATCCGCCGGGCTTGAACGTCACCGGATGCGTCATCCTTCCGGCCAGCAGTTCCATCCATTCGTTACCGAGGCGATGAAGCCCGATAACCGTTTTAACCAAATCGGGATGCGAGGCCGCGAGCGGCACGACGGATTTCTGGCCTAGCAGGTCGGGCGCCACCAGGTACCCCGCGTGGAGGATATGGCTTTCCATGTATTCGGCGTAATGCGACAGGATTCGAAGACGATCGGTCTGTTGGGAAACCTGGATCCCCATGGCATTCTCGATGGCCTTGATGGCGGCCAGGGAATGGGAAACCGAGCAGATACCGCAAATGCGGGAGACGATGGTCTGAATATCCTCCCAGCTCCGGCCCCGCACCATGGCTTCAAAAAACCGGGGCGCCTCCGGCACCTGCCATTCCACTTTTTCCACGACCCCGTCTTTAGCCCGGACAACGATATTGCCGTGTCCCTCAATACGGGTCACGTGATGCACCTCGATGTTCAGTGTATTAGATTTTTCCGTCATAAACTCCAGCCAAACATATCAGTTCATAACTACTCAAGTTTTCAGTGTTCGGTGTTCAGTCACGGGGGGAACTCCTGCTGACCGACAAACAACGTCAGCCGACTCTTTAAATCTTCGACGGTCTTTCCGTAATGGTCCATGACGTCACTGGCAGCCGCCACGTTCGGCTCCTCCGCATAACCGCGGCACCCGAAACACCAGAATCCCCGGGATGGACAGCGCGCTCCGCATCCCGCGCGGGTCACAGGCCCCAGACAGATTTCATTAAATTCATAACGGCAGACCACTTCGTTCTTCTTGCACTCCACGCACACGGGATACGTCGGTATGACCGGCGTCTTGCCCATGATCAGACAGCGGATGATGGCGCCCAGTTCCCGGTTATCAATCGGGCATCCATGCACCTTGAAATCCACCTTGACGATTTCATCCAACGCCCGGGTGGGTTCCGTGTTCAGGTGCGCCATGCCGGCGGCGGCCCCGTACACCGCCTGGCGGACTTCTTTCAGATCGAAGTTATTCTTGAGTTTGTTGATCCCGCCCATCGTGGCGCAGGCTCCGAGGGCGATCAGAATCTTCGCCCGTTCACGAATGGTTTTCAGCCGATCCACGTCCTCCGGGCGCGTGATCGAACCCTCGATGATGGCGATATCGTAGGAATCGCTGTGGTCGGACATGGCTTCCCGCCATTCCACCGGATCCACCAGGGCGATCAGGCTCAGGATATCCTCCTCCAGGTTAACGACCTGGAGCTGGCATCCTTCACAACAGGCGAAATCAAAAATAGCCACGCGGGGATTGCTCATCGGAACGCCTCCCTGACCGGAATCAAATCGCTGTAGCGGAACACCGGCCCGTCCTGGCAGGCGTACAGGCCGTTGATCTGGCAATGGCCGCATTTGCCTACGCCGCACTTCATGTGCCGTTCCAGCGACACATAGGACCGCTCGGACGGCACACCCATCTTATTCAGTTCCATGAGCACGAATTTGTACATGATCGGCGGCCCGCAAATCACGGCAACCGTCCGCACCGGATCAATCGTTATTTTCGGCATGAGGGTCGTGATCACACCGACATTTCCCTTCCAGGATGCGTCGGCGCGATCCACCGATTCAAGGTACACCGTGTCGGGCTGGCGCTTCCATTCATCCGTTTCATCAACAAAGAGCCGGTCCGCGGGAGACTTGGTACCGAACAGAATGGTCACGGCGCCATAATCGCGCCGGTGATCGAAGACATACTGGATCACCGACCGAACGGGAACAAGACCAATCCCGCCGGAGATGAAGAGGATATCCTGCCCTTTCATCGCGTCATCCACCGGGAACGGCTTGCCGAACGGACCGCGAATACCAACCTTGTCGCCGGCCTTCAGCCGATGCAAGGCACTGGAGACGTTGCCAACCCGACGCAAAAGCAGGTGGAAAGATCCTTGGCGAGTAGGTGAAGACGAAACGCCAAACGGCGCCTCGCCGATTCCGGCAACGGACACCTCGACAAACTGGCCCGGCATATGGCCCAGTTCCTTTCCCGAGTCCAGACGGAGCTCAAAAAAACTCTCCATCTCCGTCACCGGCTGAACCTTCGCCAATGTGGCGGGTTCCGGGCGATAGATATCCTTTTCCTGGCTGGACCGCGTCTGGGCCATCACCTAACCTCCAGCAAACGGTTATAAACCTCCACCGGGTTGGCGATTTTCGTCACGCAAGCCGAGATACAGCGCCCGCACCCTACGCAGGAAATATGCCCAATCTTGGCCGGCATGTATTTCCCCTTGCGATAATAGCGGTGCCGGTAGCGGTCCGCCCGGTTCTTCCGGAAATTATGACCGCCAGCCACCGTGGCAAAATCCCTGAGCATGCATCCATCCCAGTCCCGGACGCGTGCGCCGCCCTTCAAATCCCAGCGAACGTCGTCCCGGACATCAAAGCAATAGCAAGTAGGGCAAACCATGTTGCAGGACCCGCAAGAAAAACAGCGTTGCGATTTTTCTTCCCAGACCGGATGATCGCAGGAGGCTTCCAGGAGCGTCGGCAGTGTTTCCGGCGCCATCCGGAGCTCATGCTTGCGGAGATATTTGCGATTATCCTCCCACACCTGCTCCCGGCGGGCCAGGCTGACAGCATCCGCCTTCGGGGCTTTGACCAAGTTACCCAAAATCACTTCGCCCTTGTGGGTCCGGGAATCCACCACGTAATGATCCCCAACGCGTGTCAAGAGGATATCAAACCCCTTGTCCACCGTCGCGGTTCCCATGCATCCAGCGAACACGTTAGCCGACGCGGCCTGAACGTCACAGGCCACGACCGTCGCCTGCTTACGGCGGGTCATGTAATGCACGTCAACATTATCGCCCGAAAAAACAGCGTCCATCTGGGCGATAGCGGCCACGTCATAGGGATGAACGCCTATGAGGATGAATGGCTCCTGGTCAAGGCAGGTTTCAAATCCGGCGGCGCCTTCAAACGTCAATAGGTCTTCCCGCGCCGGCTGCATGTATTTTTTCGGCGGAATCACGGTGACGTCGTAATCCAGGCGCAGGTTGGCAGCCATCAGCAACGGCGCGAACTGAAACCGATTATTCTTCGCCTGCACACCGAACACCCGGCCACCGCGGATCAGACCTTCAACCCAGACATTCAACATTTTTAGATCAACCGTAACAACACCCATAACTCGCTCCCGATCCGAATCCATCACCGATCCCGCAGTCATTGGTTCCATCGAATCAATTCTGAACCAAGCAGGCCAGAACGTAAATCAACATTGACTGTACTATCGATCTATATCGCGGAGAATATCACGCCTGCTGACAATGCCAACTATTTTTTACCATGAACCACCGGCACCCGGGGCAGACGGTGCTGCGCACAGAAATTTGCCGTTGAACGCGAGCTTCATGATATTCGATGTAAGCTATTGTCTATTCGCAGGTGGCATTAGGTGATGCCTTCCTGCGCAGTTACTCTCATTTGTATTTTACCTGCATGGCTTTACCCTGCCTGGCACTCCGGCCAGCCAGGTCCAGAATATGAATCGGCCGCCGGGACCACTCGGGCGTTATGATCAATTTGGCTCCGCGGGTCAGGTGATCCGCCACGTTTTGATAGAGCTTCCACCCCTCGCAGGGCGGGTTAGGCACACGCACGGTGACCATCTTGTCGCCGTTATGCGTAATAATCTCGCCCGTCCCCCACTCCATGATGTAAGTGCCCTTGGTTCCGGTAACCTTGAAAAACGACGGTGGGGGCCGTAAATCAATGGAGCTGATGGCCATTGTTGACCACGCGCCGCCGGCATAGCGCACCACGACCAGGCCGTCATCCTCGATCGTATCTTTCTTCCATGCCGTCTGGTTCGCCCACACGCCGGACCACAAGTAGCCGGAGACTTCCCGGATATCGTCGTTCACAACCTGAAGCGTGTACTCCAGAAGATGAACTCCCCAGTCATAAAGCAATCCGCCCGAGATCGTTTTGCTGGAGCGCCACCAGTTACCCGGTTTCCCCCAGCCGGACATCCGAACGTCCACCCGCACAACAGCTCCGATTTCGCCGGCGCGGATGTGCCTCATGGCCGCCATGATGTGACCATCCCAATGCCGGTTGTGATAGGTCGAAAGCACAACTTTGTTTTTTTTGGCCGCGGCGATCATGACGTCGCATTCAGCCGTCGTAATAGCGAGCGGCTTCTCGCAGACGACATGGCGGCCGGCATTGAGGCACTGGATAGCCAACCCGGCGTGGGTATTATGCGGCGTGATAATCGCCAGCAGATTCACGTCGGACTTGGCCAACATCTCCGTCACCGAGGCGTAGGTCTGGATGCCGGGAAAGTCCCGGCCGGCCACTTTCAGCCGTTGCGCATCAATTTCCGCCACTGCCGTCGGGGTCATTCCGGCCTTTTTCATTTCATTCAGGTGGGCACACCCCATATTGAACGCGCCGCCATAACCGATCACTCCGACTTTGATATCCCACGCTTGCTTGAACCGCGACATAACACATCCTCCTTCATTCTCAATGGCCGCAATCAACGATTGCGGCTGGAAATTACAACTACCATACGATAAATCAGGACGCTGACGGCTACACCCGCGCCGCCCAGAGCATGCCGCGCGTGGTCATCTCCAGCACATCCGGATACTTGCGGAACTCCTCGGCCACGTGACCCAGCGCGGAGTAAAACACCCGCCCTTTACCCCAGGTCTTGGTCCAGACCACGGGCATCCTGCACTTCTGGCCCTCATACTTATAGGGCGTGTAGGCCAACACGTTAATGGCAGGATCAATGCCCATGTAGTACTGCTCCGAGTTATATTTGAAGCGCTTCGGCATCCCCCGGGTAATGGGGCTTTCCACCGCCGTAAGTTTCACCGTGTAGTCGCCGACATGCGGATGTCCGAGGAACTGGCCGCCCACCAACCATTGATACTCCACCCGCCCGCGAAAGGCATCGCCCATGCCGCCATGCACACCCGCAATCCCAACCCCCGCGTCATGAATTGCCTGGTTCAGCCCGTTCCACTGCTCGTTCGACATCTCACCCATCGTCCACATCGGCACGATCAAATTGAGTTTCTTCACCGCCTCCACATCCTCCAGCGGCTTCAAAGTGTTCTCCATCCGCACCTCAAACCCGTTGGCCTTCAGTTTTCCGGCTAGAACCTCAGCTGTTTCTTTCGGTGTGTGCCCATCCCAGCCACCCCACATAACCAAAGCGGACTTGATCATGATTGACTCCCTAAATTGATTATTGCTCGCAATGACTCATTTTATCGTTTCGATTAGATGGGAACATTAGGACACCGCGATAAAAATACAACGAAATAGTGCGGCTTTTGGCAAGGAACGATCAATTCCGGTCTGCACAAGGAAATCCCAATCCTTTTTCACCTTCCGGCATGATAAAATATCCATATATTGTAGTTGCATCCCGACACACCCCATGGTATGGTATAATTCATTTATTGATTCTTGGGCCCGGGATGATCGGGAAAGGTTAACCCGCAACTGCGAGGATATTGTGCGCTTAAAAAGCCTGGAAATGATCGGATTTAAAAGCTTTGCCGAACACACGCTCCTTGAATTCGGCCCGGGTATGACGGCCATTGTCGGCCCCAATGGATGCGGCAAGAGCAATATTTCCGATGCAGTCCGCTGGGTTCTGGGCGAGCAAAGCGCTAAACTTCTCCGCGGTTCCAAGATGGAAGACTGTATTTTCAATGGAACTGATGACCGGAAACCATTCGGCATGGCGGAAGTGAGCCTGAACCTCGCCGATTGCGAAAGCGCTCTGCAAACGGAATACCACGAAGTCACGGTGACACGGCGCGTGTTCCGTTCGGGTGAAGGCCAATATTTCATCAACAAGACACCTTGCCGCCTGAAAGACATTCAGCGCCTCTTCATGGACACCGGCATCGGCACCAACTCCTACTCCCTAATGGAACAGGGACGGATTGACCTGATTTTAAGCGCCCGTCCTGAGGATCGCCGTGAAATTTTCGAGGAAGCCAGCGGCATCACCAAATACAAAACCGACAAGCGCGAAGCGCTCCGCAAGCTGGAACAGACCGAGGCCAATCTGCTCCGGCTGGCCGACATTATCAAGGAAGTCAAGCGCCAGATCATCTCGCTCCAGCGCCAGGCCGGCAAGGCGGCCCGTGTCAAGAAACTGAGACAGGAGTTGCGCGGCCTGGATATTTACGTTTCCCGAGGACGCCTCCAGACCATCAGCGCCGAACTCCAGCAGTTGGAGAACCAGATGGCCTCCCTGAACGAAACCATCGAGGCCTTTCAGAAAGACATCGCCGCCCAGGAGCAGAAAGGGCAAGCGCTTCGCCAGGCGCTGTCGGAAGCCGACACCGACATGGGTGCGGCCCGCCAGGCGGAAATGGACCTCCGCTCGCAGTTGGACCGAATGCGCCAGACGATCGAGATCAACCAGCGGCGCATCAAAGAACTGCAGGACATGATCCGCCGCGAGTCCGTTGACCGGGATTCCTCGACCCAGGACATATCCAAACAGCGCTGCGCCCTGGAGCAGACCGAGCAGGCCCTGAACAAGGCGGAGTCCGACCTGGCCGCCTGCGATGCGGACTTGCGCGACAAATCCCAGAAGAATACGACCCAGGAACACCTGCTCGACCAGGCTAAACAATCAATCCAGAGCCTGCACACCGAATCCATGGAACTCGACGACAAGTGGGCCAAGCTCCAGAATGAACTCCACAAAACGGAAGCCGAAGACCGCTCCCTGGTCGTCAAGCGTGAACAGCGCGCCGCGGAACAAACCAACCTGGCGCATCTTCTCGAAAGCATGGAGAAACGCCTGATCGGATTTTCTGAAAGCCTGAAAACCCTGGCAGCCGATGTTCAACAGGCCGAAGAACGCCTGACCGCCCTCCGCCAGGAACACGCGGAGATCGGCCGGAGCCTGAAGGAACTGGAGCAGCAGCGGGCCGAACAGGCCTCGCAGATCGCTTCCCGGGATGCCCAAATCCAGATGCTGAATACGCACCTTGCCGATGCCGGCGCGTTCCCGGAAGGAGCGCGGCAATTGCTGGACGCTTCCAATCCCCTGCATATCGACCGGTCCCGCCTCGTGGGATCGCTGAGCGAACAGGTGGAAACAAAAGCCGAATACCGGACCGCCCTTGAAGCCGCGCTTCGCTTTTGGGTGGATGCCGTCATCGTGACGGATATGAACGGCGCCCTCGTTTTCGCGCGCCGCCTGGAAGCCGCCAAGGGCGGCGCGGCCCAGTTGCTGGCGGCCGCCATTCCAGGCAAGGCCGAAGCCCGGGTGACGTCGGAAGGACCCGGCGTCCCCCTGCTCGATCACGTTACCTGTCCGCCATCCGTCCGGCCCCTGATCGAGCGTCTGCTGGGATCCATTCGCATTATCGATTCCCTGGATGCCCTGCCGGCCGACCTGTCTTCCCCGCAGCGCTTCGCGCCGGCCGGCCTCCCATCCCAAACCATCTTTATCACCCGCGAAGGCACTCTCGTCGGCGGCACGGGAATTGTGGAATGCGGTTACACCGGGGCGCGCCACCGGTCCGATTCTCCCCTCGCCCGCAAACATACGCTCCGGGAACTCCAGGAAACCATCGCCGGCCTGCAGGTTGGTCTTCAGAACCTGGACCGGAAGCTGGCCGAACAAGCCGCCCGGCTGGCCTCCGGCGACGAGGCCCTTCAGCAGGCGCAACACGACCTGGAAACCAGGCAACAGGCGCTGGCCCGCCAGGAAGGCGAATGTCAAATCGTCACCAAAGAAGCCAATCAGTTCCGGGAACGCCTGGAAACTGTCCGCTGGGAATTCCAGGAACTGGAGAAGCAGGGCAGTTCCGTCGAAACCCGGAGCGCCGTCGTCACGGAAATGGACCGGATCCGCGCCCGCCGGGTCGAGATCAAGGTGACGGTGGAAACCCGGAACCGCGAGGTCCAGCGGCTGGAACAGGATCACAAGGGTCTGGTGGCCGACGTCATGCAGGCCAATGTGCGGCTGGAGAAGCAGAAACAAAGCCGGGAGCATTTACAAAGCCAGCACAATCCGCTGGCGGAGCGCATCGCCGAACAGGAAAGCCGGATCGCGGAATGCGCGGCCCGGATCGCCGGCTATCAGAAAGACATCGCATCCCTCACCGCGGCCATGGCGGAATCCCGGCGGAACATTCCCACGCGCGAGGAGGAAATTCGGAGCATGTCGTCCCGGCTGGAGTCCAGCCGCCAGCGCCGTGAAACGGCGCAAGCCGAATGGACGTCGGTGGAGGACAAGCTTAACAGCCAGCGCAACGCCCTGGATGAGCGCCGCAACCAGCGTTCGGAAGTCAATGGCAAGTGCATCGAACTGCGGATGAAACACCAGAACCTGATCGAGCGGATTGCCTCGGAATATCGCATTGCCGCCGACGCCATTCCGTTGGAACCGGAGCCGGAATGGCCCCCGGAAGGCAAGCCGGATCCGGACACCCTGGACAATACCATCGCCGAGATGCGCGCGAAAATCGAAGCGATCGGCCCGGTGTACGAGGGCGCCATCGATGAATACGAACAGCTCGATGAACGGTTTACGTTCCTGAACCAACAGCAGGATGACCTGGTCAAATCCAAGCACCAGCTGATGGAGATGATCCGGAAAATCAATCAAACCACGACCGAACTGTTCGCCCAAACGTTCGAAGCCATCAATACCAATTTTCAGACTACATTCAAACAGCTGTTCGGCGGCGGCTCCGCCAAGCTGATGCTGGCCGATGACGAAGACATCCTGGAAAGCGGGATTGAAATCATCGCCCGACCGCCGGGCAAGCGCCTGCAGAGCGTTTCCCTGCTGTCGGGAGGCGAACGGACCATGACGGCCGTGGCCCTGCTTTTCGCCATTTACATGGTCAAACCCAGCCCGTTCTGCGTGCTGGACGAACTGGATGCCGCCCTGGATGAACCCAATAACCGGCGTTTCATTAAAATGCTGGAGGGCTTTCTCAACCAGTCCCAGTTCATCCTGATCACCCATAACCAGCAGACCATCGCGGCAGCCGGCGTGATCTATGGCGTCACCATGCAGCAAACCGGCATCTCCCGGATCGTCTCGATGAAATTCAACAAGAACGACGTCCGCCCGGCGGTTGAAACCTCCGAACCGGAAACGACCGCGGTCGCCGCGGAGCCGGTGGCGGTTGGAGTAGCGGCAACCATGGTGGAAGAAGCGCCCGCGCCGCAAGCCGCGGCATCGAACGGGAATCCTGCCGGAGCCTCCGAACCCCCAGCCCCCTCCCCTTGATGACGTGTCATCGATTTTTAAATTACGCCCTGATGCGCCGGCCGGTCCTGGAAAGACTCGACGAAACCCAAAGGGACAGACCCGAGGGAGTGAGAGAAGCCCTGATAATAGAGATTCAGACTTCCTGATCCGCGCTTTTTCAGGCGCGGATCAGCGATTCGATCAACAGCCTGTCCCATAGCGGGTTACAGTAATCCAACTCCTCCTGTCGCCGCTCATCGTCTATTTGTCTTTCCGGAAAATGATTTGGCAC
>JAHIJO010000048.1 GCA_018898455.1 Verrucomicrobiota bacterium
TCTTTTAATCCTTATCGGTAGTGTCCCCACGTTAGATTCGACACAGTAATAAATGGGCTGTTAATATGAGTCTTCCACGGAACCCGTGGGTGAAATTATCAGATAAAGGGAAGCTGTCAAAGTCTTTTATGGGAATTACGGGAAAAGGGGCAGGGCTTATCTGGCCGCCATCTCTCCCAATGATCGGACGCGCTGGGCAAACCGGTTTCCACGATCCTCGAAACTTTGAAACTGGTCGAAGCTGGCACAAGCCGGCGATAATAAAACTGTGTCGCCCGGTTGGGACTGCAACCATGCCAAGCGTACAGCATTTTCCAGTGTTTGACTTAAACGGCAAGGCACAACATCCTGCCATGCGGCGGCCATGATTTCGGCGGCCGCCCCGATGAGATAGACGGCGGCCACCTTTTCCGCCAACAGGGATCTGGCCGCCTCGTAGGACTCGTGTTTCGGCAATCCGCCGGCAATGAGCCGAATCGGGCCAGGACTCATTTTCAGAGCCGCCATCATGGCCGCCAGATTCGTCGCCTTGGAATCATCCACAAACCGTATCGATCCTCGCACGGCGACTTCCTGCATGCGATGGGGTAACGGCCGAAAGGCTCGCGCGGCCCGCCCGAGTGTTTCCAAGGATTCCCCGCATGCGCCGATGGCTGCCGCCGCGGCCGCCCCGGCGACTCCCAGGATTTCGTTGGAGAACGCAGTGGATTCCAGCGATACGCTTCGAGACCGCACGCGATCGATCACGTTTCCTTCGTGATAGCGCATATCGGCATCCGCCGACGTTCCAAACGTCACCCAGCGATTCGGCGAGGCGGCCAGGCAGGCTATCTTTGCGGCCAGCGCCTCGGGCACCACGCCCACATCCTCTGAGCGCATCCGTGAAAACAGGAGCGCCTTCAGCCGTTCATACGCGGCCATATCTCCGTGGCGATCCAGATGATTGGGATACAGATTCAACAGAACGGCCACATCGGGCCGAAAAGCGCGCACCGTTTCAAGCTGGAATGAACTCACTTCAACCACCAGCCAGTCCCAATCCCGGCGTTCCATCACCACCTGAGACACGGGGATCCCATAGTTGCCCGCCACGGCCACGCGCCGTCCGGCGCCGGTCAACGCATCGGCACAAAGTTTAACCAATGTGCTTTTGCCGTTGGACCCGGATATCGCCAGAATACGGCAAGCCGCCCTGCTCCATCCCAGTTCCAGTTCCGAAAGCACCGGCACTCCCCGATGTTGCATCCCACTCACCCAGGACGAGTTCGCTGGAATACCGGGACTGACCACACACACGGAAAATAAACCGGGCGGCAAGTTGGACTGACCCAGCGCCACTTCAGCGCCAAGCGATTCCAAGGCCGCCGCCCGGCGCCGCAAGACATCCCCATCGGCCCGATCCACGATCCGGACCTTCGTTCCTTCCGCCAGCAACAACCGTGCCGCGGCCTCTCCGCTGGCCGCCAGTCCCAAAACCAAGGCTGTGGTATATGTTTGCATCAGCGGATCTTGAGCATCAACACACCGATCAGCGCGAACATTATGGAAATGATCCAGAAGCGAACTGTAACCTGGGTTTCACTCCACGGTTGCTTTTTCAGTTCAAAGTGATGATGAAGCGGGGCACAGACGAAAATCCGCCGGCGCTTCAGCTTGAACCAGCCCACTTGCAAAATGACACTCAGCGCCTCAAGAACAAAGATGCCGCCGACAACCATCAGCGCCAGTTCCTGCTTAATCAATACCGCCACGATGCCGATGGCGCCGCCCAGAGCCAGACTGCCTGTATCCCCCATAAATACCTGGGCCGGATGACAATTAAACCAGAGAAATCCCAGGCAAGCGCCCAGCATACATCCGCAGAATACGGAAAGCTCCCCGCTCCCGGCGATGTATGGAATCTGCAGATAATCCGCAAAACGCGCATGGCCGGCCACATAGGTCATGATGAGGTAAGCAAAAGCAACGGAGCTGGAGCATCCTATTGCCAATCCGTCTAAGCCATCAGTCAAATTGACCGCGTTGCTTGCTCCGACCACCACCAGAACCAGGAAAAGAAACACAGCCAGTAAACCCATTTGCGGAATGAGCGGAGCTTTCAGGAAAGGAACCATTAATTGCCGCACATGATCGCGGGTTTCCGGGATTATCAACAGCAGACCGGCGATCCCAATCACCCAAAGACATTGAAACAGTAGTTTTTTTAGCGGACTCAATCCCCGGGAATTGTGCTTAACCGTTTTAATATAGTCATCGGCAAACCCGATCAGGCCCATGACGCACATGGTTAAGAGCGCGATCCAGACCAGCAGATTAGTCAGAACTGACCAAAGAACACAGGACACAACCATCGAGATGATAATCAAGATTCCACCCATGGTCGGCGTGTTTTTTTTCAACTCGCCGTGCAGCACATCCAAGGCCGGCGCATTGTCCTTAAAACGTGTTTCGTCACCGGAACAAAAGCGATGCAGGCGGCCAATGATCCACGGTCCTATGATCAGACTGAGGATGAAGGCCGTACCGGCGCCGGCAAACGCGCGAACTGTAATGTATTGGAAAACGCGAAAATACGACACCGTGTCCGATAAGTGATGCAGATAGTACAACATACCGCCCTCATTCCTTTTCGACCGTGATCTGCCGCCACAAGGTTAACACCTGTTCCAGCCGCTGGCCTCGGGACGCCTTTAACAATACTGCATCACCGGGCATCGCTTCACGCCCGAGCCGTTGCGCGGCCACGATATGATCCCGGCAACGAAAGACGCGATCGGACGCCATACCCGCCTTGACGGCAGCCGAAGCGATAACGCTCCCCAATTCTCCCACAACAATCAAGCCGGCCCAGGCTCCTTGCGCCACCATCCGACCCAGGTTTTCATGAGCCTCCGTTTCACCCGCTCCCATTTCCAGCATACCCGCCAATACCAGCCACTTTCGTCCGTCCACCGGCAACTCCGCAAAGGTCCGCAAGGCTACCGTCATACTCACCGGATTGGCATTATACGCATCGTTGACTACCGTGATTCCATTCAGGGACTGACATTCCCACCGCATGGGCTGAGATCGATAGCCTTCAAGGCTATGCCGGATATCCTCCCATGCCAGACCATGGAGCCGGGCCACGGCGATAGCATAAAGCGCATTCCCCAATTGATGCCGGCCCGGCAACGGCATCTGAAAGCAAAACCGTTCGCCGCTGGCCTTCTCTATCACTTCAGCCGCTCCATGCCACGTATTGGGTGAAATACCCTGATAATCGGCATCACCGGCCATGGAGACGGTAATTACGCGCCGCGGCGCAACAGCGCGCAACCGGTCATACCACTCATCATCACTCCGTAAAATCGCCGTTCCACCGGAGGGCAGACTTTTCAGAAGCGATGATTTTTCCTCCATGATATTCGCCATCGACTTAAAAAATTCCAAATGGACGGGAGCAAGCGTCGTGACCAATCCCCAGTCCGGCAACAGAACTTGACAAAGCAGCGCCAATTCACCGGGATGATTTGTACCCACCTCGAAGACCCCGACGCGGGAAGAGGAGTCTACATTCAACAAGCTCAGCGGTAATCCAATGGCGTTATTCCAGTTACCGCGGGTCCGAGCCGTGGACAACCTGGACGCCAGAACATCGGCAACCATTTCCTTTACCGTGGTCTTGCCAACGCTTCCGGTCACAGCAATCACCGAAAGCCCGATCAGGCGACGATAAGCAGTCGCCATATCTCTTAGAGCCTGTGCCGTATCATGGACACTCAAAAGGGGCCCCGACTCATTGCCATTCAGCCTTTCCCGGCAGACCATAGCGGCCGCGGCTCCTTTTTTAAACGCTTCCTGCAGAAAAACATGTCCATCATAACGAACGCCACGGATGGCCACAAACAGGTTGCCGGGATCCAGAGATCGGGAATCAATGGACACGCCGCAAAAATAAGGAGGCGCAGCGGACAGCCACCGCCCCTTTGTCCATTGCGCAATCAAATTGGAATCAAACGTCGGCATGGAATGAGGCCCACCGGAGCGGTCTACTTCTTCATCCCCAGGCACTCGCGAACAATTTGACGGTCGTCAAAGGGGATGATGGTATTGGCGAACTCCTGATAATTCTCATGACCCTTGCCCGCAATCAGCACCACATCCCCCTTGTCCGCCAACGACAGCGCCCTGACGATCGCTTCATAACGGTCTTCCACGACTTCATACCCATCGGCCCCTTGAATGCCGCTCCGAATCTGAGCAATGATATCGGACGGATTCTCCTTGCGCGGATTATCGGAGGTCAAGATGGCATAATCCGCCAGACGCGCGACCACGCTCCCCATCAGCGGGCGCTTTTTCTTATCGCGGTTGCCGCCGCAACCGAAGACAACGATCAAGCGATTGAACGTGATTTCCCGCAATGTGGTCAGAACATTTTGCAGGGCATCTTCCGTATGGGCGTAATCCACAAAGACCTGGAATCCCTGACCGGTTTTGATTTCTTCCAGCCGGCCCGGAACTGAACTCATATTCGAGAGCACTTTCGCGCTAAGCGCCGGTTTGATGTGCAGCGCTCCGCAGGCAGCCATAGCGGCCAGCGCATTATAGACGTTGAACCGGCCCGGCAAATTCATTTTCATGGTCACGAACCCCCAGGGAGTCTGCACATCAACATCGCTGCCGTTCGCGCTGAGCTGGATGCGCTCGGCACGAACCATGGCATCGTGGCGCAGACCGTAGGTAATCACCTCCGCATTCAATTCCGGAAGCCGAACCAGTTTCTCCCCCCACGGGTCATCCACATTGACAACAGCAAAAGCCCGTTTTTTCTGACGAACCAGCCCCTGAAAGAGAAGCATCTTGGCATCGAAGTATTGAGGCAATGTCTCATGATAATCTAAATGATCGTGGGTCAAGTTGGTAAATACCGCGACATCAAACTCAATGCCCCAGGCGCGCTTCTGAATCAGCGAATGTGAAGACACCTCCATTGCGGCACTTTGACATCCAACGTGAACCATTTCAGCCAGCATTTTCTGTAAATCCGCCGCTTCCGGTGTCGTGCGGTCAGCGGGTATGATTCGATCGCCGATCTCATAGTCCACCGTGCCGATTAACCCGGGTTTTCGTCCGGCGGCACGAAAGATATCCCGCGCCATGAAAGCCGTGGTGGTCTTGCCGTTAGTCCCCGTGATCCCAAGGACCTCAAGTTTTCGAGATGGATCGCCATAATAAGCACAGGCCATCGCGGCCACCGTCTCACGCGGATCGTCCACCTGAATGGATACCACCTGTCCCCGGCTTACGGTTGTGGCCCGATCCGAAACAATAGCGATGGCTCCTTGATCAATGGCATCCTGCACATACCGGTTGCCGTCCTCGCGCTGTCCTGGGAGAGCACAAAAGATAAAACCGGCCTTGACGTGGCGCGAATCATGCGTGATACCTTTCACGTCCACGTCGATCGATCCGTTCACGGATACCGTTTGGATACGCTCCATCAGCATACTCAGTTTCATAGCTGAACCCCATCTTCGCCCGGGACTGCCGTCGGCATCGCTTACATGCCCCGAGACCCAACCCCGGAGGCATGACTGGCAAAATTATCATTTCCCGCCGGTGGAATATCCAGATAACGGACCGACTGCTCGGCAATTTCCTTGAACACGGGAGCGGCCACCGCGCCGCCCGTTCTCACATTTTTCGGCTCGTCCAAAACCACAATGATCGCCAACTGCGGATCCTCGGCGGGGATAAATCCGGTAAAAGACGCCATGTTCAAAACATCGGAATAGCCGCCAGGAATCGGCTTCTGAGCCGTCCCCGTTTTGCCTCCAACCGTGTATCCTTCCACCCGAGCCCTGCGACCGGTGCCGTCTTCCTCCGTAACCCGCGTTAACAGCCGCTTCATTTCCGCGGCCGTCTCGGGACGAATAGGACGGCTGACAACGACGGGTTTCTGTTCAAATAAAACATGACCGTCCGATCCTGTAACGCGTTGAACGATATACGGCTTCATCAGCATGCCGTCGTTCGCGATGGCACAAATCACCCCCAGCATTTGCAGGGCCGTCACCGCCACTTCATGACCGATCGCAATCCGGGTGGCGCTGATTGGCTGCCATTTGGAGACCGGATGTAGAATCCCGGCTTCTTCTCCGGGCAATTCAATGCCCGTCATTTCCCCTATTCCGAACGCCTTCAGATAGCGAAAGAACGGCGCATCTCCAAGCAATAAGGCAATCTTGGCCGCGCCAATATTGCTGGATTTCTTGATCACATCAGCCACAGAGAGTTTATCATAAGGATGATAATCCCTCAACGGTCTTCCCCGATAAAACCAGGTTCCCCTCTCGCAGTCAAAGACCTGGGAGGAAGTCACCACCTGTTCATTGAGCGCCGCGGCAACCACGGCAATTTTGAACGTGGATCCTGGTTCATAGAGATTGGCCACGCACCGGTTCCGCATGACGTCAGGAACAGTCGTCCTGAACTGATTAGCGTCATAACCCGGCCAATTGGCCATCGCCAGGATCTCGCCGGTCCGAACGCATTCCACAATTGCCCAGGCCGCTGCCGCCTGATGTTCGCTCACCGCGCTCTCGAGCGCACGCTCCACGATATATTGCACATACTGATCAATAGTCAGGGTGACATCCGCTCCCTTGCGCGGCTTGATTTCCAGCGTGCGCCGGTCGTAGAGTTCACGGCGCTGGCCGTCCAGCTCACTGATCAACAAGCCGGTGACCCCCTGCAAGTACCGGTCCCAGCGCTGTTCAATGCCAGCGCTTCCCTCACGCTCCAAGTTGACGTACCCCAGCACGTGGCACATGCTGGCACCCCGGGGATAGGAACGCACCATAACATCATTTAGAAACACCCCCGGAAACTTCATCCGAATGATTTCGCTGGCCTGTTCATCGTCAACATATCGGCCATACCCGATCAAATACACGAAGCGGCTGGCGGGACTATTCAGCCGAGCCATAATAGTGGCGGAGTCAATCTGAAGGATATTGCCGAGGCTCAAGGCAACGGCCTGAGCCTGATGATTACTATGCACCACTACTGGATCCGCACAAATCTCCTTTTGCACCAGATCTAAAGCTAGAATATTGCCGTTCCGGTCGAGAATTTTTCCCCGGGCAACGTTTAAATCCCTCTCCAGACGGCGCAACTCGTTGATCTGAACCCGTCGTTCCGTATATGGTCCCAAATGCAAAAAAACAAGGCGGGCACTTAACCCGATTAGAGCAAGCACCATAATCACCGCCGAAATGATCAGGCGGTATTTATGTTTTCGCTCAATCATTCGCCACAAACCTGGGGCTTCGTGACAGATGCGCCATTTGTCCCTCCATACGCGGAGCCAACTCAACAGCCGAATCCGGCGCCGGAAGGCGGACAATGTTTATTTCGGCGGGCCAAACCATCACTATTTTATATTTAGCCAGCATTTTTTCAATGCCTGAGGGTGATTTAAGCGTTTCCCATTTCCACAACTCCGTGTCATAGCGTTTCTGAATTTCGGCTTGCTGCTGTTCCATGGTTTTAATCCGTGTGCCCAATGCCTGAACCCTGGCATCCAGCCACACATACAGCAGGAGCAGGACCACTAGAACCATCAGAATCCCCGCCACCGGCAAAGGGAACACAAATCCCGCTGTCCGCTTTTTTCTGTTTTTCCCGGCCATGATCTATTCCATCCTTTCCGCACCACGAAGTTTTGCCGATCGAGCCCGTGGATTACTGACAATTTCCCCGTTGGATGGCGTTAGCGGCTTCGGCGCCACCCATCGAACGACGGGAAATTGACCAACCCAGCGTTGACCGCCGGCGGGTAACGACTCCCAGCGCCCGATATGTTCTCTGACAAAATGCTTCACCACACGATCCTCAAGACTGTGATAGGACAACACCACCAGCCGTCCTCCCGGCCCCAAGATGGCCAAACCTTGTTTCAATCCCTGTTCCAAGCATTCGATTTCCCGGTTGACAATGATCCTAAGTGTTTGAAAGGTACGGGTCGCCGGATGAATTTTTCCACGCCGGCCGCCCTTGATCCTGGCCACCCAATCCGCCAACTGTCGCGTCGAAGTGAAACGCTGTCGCTGGCGTTCCATCACCATGGCCCTGGCTATCTTCCGGGCATCAGGCTCATCCCCAAATTGTTTCAGCCGTTCGGCAAGCTCATCTTCAGACACCGACTCCAGAAAATCGGCGGCCGTCATGCCCTGTGCGCGGTCCATGCGCATATCCAGCGGACCTTCATGAATAAAACTGAATCCCCGCTCGGGATTTTCAACCTGTAAGGCCGACATCCCCAAGTCCAATAAAACACCATCTACCCGCTTCACACCCCACCGGGCAACTGGGGCGGCCATATCGACATAATTGCCCTGCTCCAGCCGGCATTGGGACCGCCAAGGCTCCAATATCCGTTCCGCCTGCGCCAGCGCTTCGGCATCGCGATCCATCCCCAGCAACAAGCCATCCGCCCCCATGCATTCCAGAAGCGCCCGGGCATGCCCCCCGGTACCCAGCGTCCCATCCAGATATACCCCGCCCGGTCGGACCGCCAGAAACTCCAGGACTTCGCGGACCATGACCGGCGTATGCATGATGCGTGGTAGACTCCGTGGGACCCGGCGTGCCGGACCATTCCTTTCTCGTCATCGATATAAAGGCACCGTGGCCAGGGTCGTCTGCAACCTTATCTTCATGATCTCGGTTTCATAACACGGCGCGCAAAACCCATGGGAACAAAGAATGTTCTGTTCATCGGCCCGGAACCGATACTCCCAGCCCCGGTCTGTTTTTTCCCGGCCACAGATACAGCATTTCATGACAAACTGCTTTTCTTCCTGCATGGCACGCCACCTACCTTTCCTGGGATTCCAGATTCCAACATCACTGGAGGAAGGTCAGTAAATACCGACTGCGATCCGACAGCAAATTCAGCACTTTGCGGGCGCCGAGACGCCATGAGATTTCCGCGGGCGAAGATTCCACGGGCGCGGTATCCCCAACCGGAAGAATCTGCATGGTTCCGTCAAGAACATAGGCGTGATTGCCGAAACGAACCGAGTTTACCATAAGTTTTTTTTTCGGCAGTTGAAACCACCGGGGCTTGCTCGCTCCGCCGCAAATCGCGCGATTGACGTCAAGAAATGTAACTCTGTTCATGATTGCCTCCTGGTCGGTTAGAATCCGATATAACGCACCGCATCTTCCATGGTTGTCGAATCAAGGGCGGAAGCGTTCTGCCACAGTTCAGGATTCCACAGTTCAAAATGATCCCATGCGCCCACCATCTGAACCTGATCCATGAGTTTCGCATACTCGAGTAGTTCATCTTTAACACGGATCCGCCCCTGGGCATCCCATTCGGGAATTAGATCGGATTTCGAGGCAAAGATTCGGGAAAAGGCGCGGGCTTTCCTGTCCCCGATTCCGATGTTACGGAATTTCTCAAGGCGCTGGGAAAGTTCACGCGCGGGAAACACGTACAGGCATTTCTCGTCATGGAGTCCGGGAAGCACATATAAGCTCGGCGGATCGCCGACACGTTCACGCCATTCGGAAGGAATGGTCAAACGCTTTTTCGGATCCAGCGCGTGCAGATAGCTACTCACGAATGCGCCAAGCAGCACCGTATCATTCATCCGGACTGTATCCCCATGACCCACATTCATCTCCTTCTTTGACACAATTCAACACTTTTCCCCACCGATTGTCAACAGTTTTTTCACATTTTTTTTAGGGGGTCAAAAACCCTTGTTTTACGGCAAAAACAGTGAGGGGGAAGGCCAATCCGAGAACCGTTATCCACAGGCAGAAGCCAGCTGTCGGATTCGAACCGACGACCTGCTGATTACAAATCAGCTGCTCTACCAACTGAGCTAAGCTGGCGAAGGACTATCCGGCAGGGGAAAGACTTACAAAGAGAAGCCGTGGATGCAAGTTTTTTTCCCGGTTCACGAGTAATGGATCAGTCACGGAAGGAACGGTGTCTGTTGTCAGGCCTGGTCATGATCGCACTGCTGGGGCAACAGATCGGGACCGTCCCTTTGCTTCGACCATCGCACGAATCAACTGCTCCCGGCTGCCCCCGTAATGGGTAAACACGACTGCGGAACTTAATCCGGAAGGTTCCTGTTCCGGTTCTTGGCAAAGAACGACAATCCCCACGCGCGGACAGAGCTTGAGCATCGTTTTCAGAAGGCCGTCAGCTTCAAGACCCAAAATACGCTTATCCATCACAATGCCATCCAAAGCCTGACATGTTTCAATATTAGCAAGAAGAGAAATGACCGTGCCTCTTTCCGTCACAATGGCCCCAATGCGCTCCAGATGCCGTTTCAGCATATCCAGCTCACGGCCTGTCCCTCCCAGCAGAACCCGCCAGTTGGAAACGTAGCGATCGAATTCACCGGTTTCCCGAATGTCCTCGTCACGACGATCCCGGCGAACATCAAGATGCGGCAGACAAAGGCGAAAAACACAAAGGCCCGTCGGGGACATTAACTGATCCATCCGCCCGTGGGCCTGCTCCACCATGGTTCTAACCACCGATAAAATAACGCCAGCCTCATCGCCCTCTGTCGGTAATTGCTTCATGTCGGAATTTTCGATAACGCTCTCTCCTGTCGCCATGCCTTCTCCTGAAATAATGATCACCGCCGCGAAGTGATCGCCTACATCCAGGATATGATCCGGTCCCGGTTTGTTCAGCGTAATCCTGATAGTGCCCGGTTTTCGCTGAATGTCCGCGAGCAGCAATCCCAGATTCATGACCACCTGTTCAGTCTGCGCCGACGTCATTGGAACTGCCGGAAACTGCCCTTCAATCTTCGTGTTGACCGTCCAAGCCGGAGACAAGGCGATTCGCAATAGCGCCGCCGCATCTTCAACGTCCTGATGCAAACGTTCGCTGGAAACTCCCTCGCTTCCCGAGCGGCTTAACTCCAGCAATTGGCGCGATAACTGAGACCCCTTTTTCGTTTCATCAAGAATAATACCCACGGATCGTTTCATGTCCTCCGGATTCTGCCCCCCACGACCGAAAAGCGCCGTATGTCCGGAAATGGAACATAAAATATTATTGAAATCGTGAGCCATACCCGCGGCAATCCGCCCCACCAGCTGAAGCTGGGCAACTTGACGCTGGCGGATTTCCTGCGACCGCATATCCGTCACATCACCGATCAAGACCAGCATGACACCTTCGGAAGGCTGGGAACGAAACCGCAAGGTGCGTAAGCCATTAGTATAAACGCAATCCCGCTCGATTTCGCTCAGTTGTCGGAAATCCAACAGGCGAGCCATATCATCGGCAGTCAGGCACGGAAAAACCTCTCCAAGTACCATGGCAGCATGATCCGGGATGATACTGGGCGCCATTTGGCGAGCCGCCGGATTGGATCCGGTAATGCGGCCGGCCCGATCCAACACCACGAGACCGTCGCTCAGGTAATCCATGGTATCGACGAACCGGCCGATTCGGCGGCGGCCCTCGATTTCCACGGTCGACCGGATCGCCCACAAACCCAGAGCGCCGGCGAGAAAAAGACATCCCATGGTCAGCGCCAGGATGGCGGCGCTCAATTCCCAAGTAACTTGTTCATACTGGGACTGGGGAAGAGGAAGCGGCTCCACGAGTTGGACGATAATAAAACGGGACGCCACAGCAACAATCGCAAAAAGGATGATAATCAGGATTGCATATCGTCCGGCACTTCTGGGGAAAAAGATCATGGATAGCAATTCCAATAACGAAAGTTATGGCCTTACTGCCCTATTCAATGAAATACGAGTCGCAATTTCACGGACGGATTGCGGCTGGGGCGGTAGGATATCCTTCCCGCTTTCTTATTCCGACTTTGGCGTTTGAGTTTTCGATGATCCCGGGGCAACAGTTTCCGCCTTGGGAGCTTTGGATTCCGATGGCACGACGACACCACCCACTGACGACGCAGACGTCTCCGGCAACGATGCGACGATATTCGCGGAAGAGGACGGTGTTGTGGGCACATCTCCGGTCAAGCCGGTGGTCTGACCCGAAATCGTCTTTGTGGAGGAAGGCTTTAACGAAGGATCCTTCTTGGGCGATAAGGGCGTTTTTTCCAGGCGATCCACCGATTGTTGGGCAATGGTCTCCAGACCGGTGAGCGGAGCCCGTTCATCCAGGATGGTTGGCGTCAGCATGATCAGGAGATTATGTTTCGAAATAATATCCTCCGTATGTCGGAATAACAAACCCAGCAATGGAATATCACTGAGAATCGGCACACGCTTCTCCTTCGTCCCCTTCTGGTTATCAATCAATCCGCCGATAACCACGGTGTGTTTGCTCGGCACGTTGGCCCGGGTGGACACCTGGCGCGTACTGATGACAGGATAGACAGAACCGGCCGGCGTTGTGATATCCTTTATCCAGGTGCTCATCGAGGGATTGACAGTAAGCCGGATAACGTCAACATTGTGATCGATTTCCGGGATCACCCAGAGGGTCAAGCCGAGATCATTCCATTCCACCCGTTCTGTAAATGACTCCGTCTGACCCTGCTGAGGATTCGCGGCCTGTTTGGTTGAGAAGATAGTGGGATACCTTTGGCCAACATGAATCTTGGCTTCCACCTTGTTCCCCACCACAATCAAGGGATGAGAAATCATCTCCGAGTTCTGCGATCGCTGCAGGGCGCTGAGAAACAACGATACATCGGAAACATTCAGAATGGCGGTTCCCATCTTGGTTTCCTTGCGCGTATCCGTCAAGGTATCAGTTTTTACCGAACTGATATCGCGCCCCCGGTTGATGGTATCGGTGATGGTCCGGGTGGGGGTAATGATTGTATTGGCCACCCAGTTTCCCGACCCGGGCGGCTGTTCCTCGTAAGTCGTCGTGGTCTCTTGATACCCCTTGCCGTCGATATCATAACGCTGATTAAGCCCATCCTGGTTGCCCCGGGTGTCGAACTGGTTATCCTTGTTGAGAGTGGAATTCACCAAATTGTGATCATCGGAAAACGACCATTTCAAGTCCTGTATTTTCATCGTCGCGCCGAACCGATCCAGCATTTCCCAGTCAAACCCCAGTTTCTTGCTGTCGTCCGAGACAACGTCAATGATGCGCGCCTCAATAAACACCTGGGGTTCCCGCTTGTCCAGATCCCGAATGAGTTTTTCCACCTTGTCCACGTACTCCTTGATGTCCGTGATAATGATCTCGGTGGTAATGCTGGGGTTTTGACTGACCTCAGTCGCCAGGGCCGACGATTTCAGATTCAACCGGTCCTGCTCCCGGCTTTGACTGCCAATAATCGTGCCGCGAGGCGACAAAATCTTCAACAGCTTGATTTGCTCGATAAAGTCCACGGCATTCAGATAGTTCACAGCAAAGCTTTTCGTCACCAGTGGCTTGGTGTTCTCAATCTGCTGGAGTTTTTCCCGGTACATCTCCGAGGTGACCACCATGAGAATGCCGGACGGATCCTCGATAAGCGACAAATTAACGGACCCCAGCGCCAGGGCCAACGCCGCTTTCCACTCAACATTTTTCAGATTTGCCGTGATGATCGCATTGGTGATGGTGCCGGCAACAATGATATTGGCTCCGGAAATCTTGGAAAACATATTAACGACATCGATCACCGGAAGGGCATCCAAAGTTATGGAAATCAAGTTTGTATTGCCGCCTTTCATCACTTCCGCGCCTTCCGGCAGGAGAGCGGATTCCTCGGCGGCTATTGGAATCTCAATGACCTGTGGGGATCCGTTTCCATTTTGCGCAGTTTCCGGAATTGGCCCGGCTTCCGCCGGACGCGCGGCGGCGGGTTGGCCAACTTGTTCCGGCGCTGTTTGTTTTCCGCCTGCGGTTGCCCGTTCCCGCTGATCGGCAATGGCGCTCGAATCCGCAATGACGTCGGGCTCCGCCACGACACGTTGATCGGCCATAGACTGACCATCGGCCGTTACACCTTCATCGACGGCCTCCTGGCCGTTCGTCTGTCCGTTAGCCACGGATGGAACAGCACTGGTTTGAGCAATTACGGCCATGGGCGCCAGCCATCCTGCCAACCACCCAAGAAGCAAAAACATCCGCATCATATTTCTCATTATAGTACCCTGTGTTATTGCGACTGTGTTACTGTCGCGGAAGCGAGACGGCCCTCTGCATCCTTGACCGTGACCACGTTCTGCCCATAGGCGCCGGACACCGCGATGTAAGCGGCCACATAACTCGTACCGGCCGAATACGAAACTGTTCCCAAGCGGACATTGCCCGATGTCCAGATATAGGGCGCCGTGCCACCGTTCACCGTAAACGAGGCTTGCAACTGGCCACCGGATAGAGATACCGATGAAGGCGAAACCACGAGTACCACCGCGCCCGACGAACTGCTGGTCATAATGTAGGATACCGCATAATGTCCCGCATCATCCTGAACGGTGATGGAATTGTCGGCCACTTGCTTAACGATGTAGACCGCCTGATTGGCGCCGTGCGAATTGATGGCACCGTTCCCCTGGTGGGACAAATACCAGTGGTAGTCCCCTGCGCCGCCCGCAACCGTGAACACCACCTCCTGGTTGACAAACGACACGACATATGAAGGCGGCGCCAATTCCAGCGTCTGCGCATCCGATTCCGTCCGCGGGACCGAGGAATACGGATTGTTGTTAAAATATTGCTCCGCTCCACTGACATCCTGATTGGAACTCCCCTCGCAACCAGCCAGGATAACAAAGGCCATCGCCCCCAGCAAGCATGGCAGGAGACAACAGGTCCATTTCAGCTTTGTATTCATAAATAACCTCCCACGTTGCATACCGAATCACACCATCGAACATTTTTCTCCGCCCCAGCTGGACGGGTCAGACTTTCCGTTGGTTCAGCTTAATCTAACCGCTTCCCCCGATTTGATCAAGGGGAAATATGGACCCCTGTTCCGCGGTAAAGCCCCGCGAATCGAAAATGGTTTTGAAATAACTATTTTCTCGCCGGCTCAAGCCGGATACGTTTCATATCGACAGAGCGGACATTAAAAAGAACCATGCTGCCATCTACCATGATGGGGATGGTATCTCCGGCCTCAACCACGGCCCCGTTTACCATGGCATAGCACTTTGTTCCACGCTTGATTATGCCTCCGATCCGAAGCATGGTCAGCGCCCTTTTCATCAAATCATCGGCAACCGGAACGGAACTGGAAGCCGTCGTCATCGCGGCGGGGATCGTTTTCGTCACCGGTGAATAACCCACAGGCCAAAAAGGATCCCGCAACTCACTCTCGGCGACCCGCTCAACCGATGCCTCGTTCGGGACCTTGTCCACAGCTGAGTTCGTCAAACCGTCAGATGCCGGCGCCATATCCGGCAGGGCCATCGCGGCGATCAACCAGCCCATGAGCCACCAACATCGCACTGCTATATGCACGGGGTCCCCCACATGTTGAATCCCTCTATTCGGTCTGATCAGCAACTGCAATCCGTTTCCATCGAGGAATGAGTCTGGCTTTGATATCACGGTTCAGGTTTTAGTTCCGTGGAATGCTCGCTTGTTCTACTTGATGTTGCCTTCATTAAAAAAACCGGGCGTTTTGTCGGATCAACCCAAATCAGCCAGGATACCGTGAATGATACGTCGTGCTTTTCAGGCTGCTCTTCCCGCGGGAGGATCGTCAATTCCGAAATCGATAACAAGGGATTGCTGTCCTGCAGGTTCTGAAAAAGACAAATCAAGGGCCAGAACCCCGCCCGGGCGGTCACTCGTACCCGATACACCCTGAATCCGGTACCCTCCAGTTCCAGGATATCCTGATAGGTCACCTGGCTGATTTGAACATCCAAATCATTGGCGCAGGCACGGATACTCGCCTCCATGCCCAGCATAAAATTCCCCAGCACCGGCAAGGGGATATGCTCGGAGAGTTGACGAATCTTCCCTTGCGCTTCATTCAACTGTTGCTGAACAGCCGATCGTGTTTTAATGACTCCGCGATCGCTGTTGAGCTGGGCCTGGATTTCCCGGGTTTTATTCAGATTCACCTTCCATTCCGTGATAATGGGAACCACGAGAAAGTTGATGACGGCAAACAACACGCCGCAAGCCAGCATGACTCCCAGAATGACATACTGCATTTGCCGGGTCAGTTTCAGCTGGGGCGCCATCGGGATTCCTCATCAACAGAATACTGATGAACCCCGATACAAATCGGGGTTCAAAAGTATCCTAGGGCACAACTTTGGGTTTGCCGATTTTTTTCGGCACTTGGATACATTCGATTTCAAAAACACGGGTGTTTTTATCCGCCACATTCTCAGCGGCCTCGAAACGCTTGACTTCCACTTTCAAAAAGAGATTCGTAAAGATGGGCTTTTCCTTCAAGGCATTATCCAACAACTGAACATCATCCTCAGCACGCTCACCCGTCACCTTGCCTTTCAGGTACATCGCCGACATCCGGGCAGGGATATTGTCCACCCGCCCGATGGTTTCATTAACGGTCAGGCGAAGGAATTGAATCGAAGCAGGAACCACTCCCTGGAGATAGCGCAAGAGGAGGCGCCAATCGGTCCGGGATGTGCCCCACCCCTCCAGGACATCGGCCACCTGTCGGCATTCATTCAACTCCTGCTTCAACCCGATCACCGATTGATAGACTGGATCCAGCTGGCTCTTTTCCTGCATCGCGAACCGCAGACTCTGCCTGGCGGAACGGCCGCCCATGATGAGCCCCGCAATAATAATACCCATCAGCACCGGAACGACTACCGCCACAACACGGACCACGAACTTCAAGCTGACGGTACTGCCGCTGCGCATTTCCGATTCGAGAATAAAATTGACTTGCAGATTCATAAGTTTAACCTGAGCAGGATGCACTCAGGCACGGGCACCATTGTCGAATCCGATCTATCTCCCAGCCGCTTCTTCGAAGGACCCCAGCGCGGTCCCAACCGCTCCCGTGAAACGGGATAACTGACTTTCATACTGTCGGGGAATGGCCTCCGGCCCCAGGGAAAGGCCCTCGAAAGGATTCCAGAAATCGACATCCAAGCTCAGCGCCGATTTAATTTCATTCTGCCAATCGCGCGACACCCCTTTGCCGCTGGGTAGATAAAGCTTGGCAATCAGGCAATTTTCCCGGCGTTCAATGAAATGCTTGGAAATCACCAGTTGCTTAATGAAGGGTTCCGATACCTCCTTGATAATCTGGGACACATCAAACGAACCGTCCGCCACTATGTTTTCAGCCGTTTCATGGTCTACGCCCAGGTTTTTCTGAATCCGGTCGAGCAAGTCGAAATGTCCGAAATCGAATTTCCGGATGAGCACCAACTCGCCCTTGTTGAAAAAAGCCGCGAACGTAACCCGGGCTCCCTGTTCAATGACACCGACGGACTGGTCTTTGTGCGTCAAGGCCGGGCCATGCAGAAACGCCGTCATGGACGCCAATCCGGAAATTTCCAGGGAAATCGGCGCCGGCCATCCGGTCGGAAAGATGCCGCAGGCCGCCTTGGCTTCCGCATCGGGTATGGCCACCGTCAGCAACTTGGTTTCCGTCCGACCATGCCCATGGCTGACGATCTGATATCCGATGCGATAATCCCCTTCCTCAATGCCCATATGCTCCTTGATCTGCGGTTGCACGTCGCCTTCCAGTTGCCCCGGCAAATTCAGCAGTTTCACAACGGCAGTCTCGCCCGGAATACAGATGGACACATAGCGGCCCACCAGGGGTTTCGGCAAATGAAACGGGCTTTCGGAGTCGGAACCGATTGTAACCGCCGGCAAAATACCGGCCGACACTACGGAAACAGCGCCATTGTTTTTCCTGACGCGAACGCATTTTACCCCCGAGGGGTCAAAATCAACACCCACAATATCCTGCGGGCCCTTTTTAATCCTCATCATAAACTGCTGAAAAATAGACATGATGTTACAATATCGAAATTAACTCGGCAAGGCAAAGAAAAAAAGCGATTATTAAATCATGCCGTCTCCCCAGCCACACAAGGGTGTAAGCCAAGAAAGTTGGTTATAATCAAGCGGCGCGCTGCCAAGATTTGCAGTAGTGGTCGAAGAGATTGCTTTTAATCAGGCAACGGAAAGTGAGCACGTCCGCCGCTCCGGTGCGGAGCCAACGCATACCGGAA